>JAAXQG010000090.1 GCA_012974445.1 Desulfuromonadales bacterium | reverse complement strand
AGATGTGTATAAGAGACAGCCTGAGTCATCTCCCGGAAATAGAAGATTCTCTTCTGGGCCGCGTAGGGGCTCTGGAGGTCGATGGGGTCTCCGGCGTCATCCAGGACCTTGGCGTCGAGAATCCGCTGCCGCCATATGTCGCGGCCGACCCGGGGAAACCTCTGGTCGAGAAAATCCAGGATGCTGGGGTGGGGCTTTTCGATCCTGGGCATGGTGACGCGTGAAGGCTGCTGAGAGATGCCCATAGGCTGGGTTCCTTATTCCGACTGTTTACGAGACGTTGACTCGGGGAGCTCGGAGGCAAAGTTACCTCTTTTTTGGGGCGGGGGACAACGGGAAGTTTAAAAGGGGGTCCATATGCGCCCCGACATCTGTTACAGTCTGCTTTTTTCCGCAGGGCGCAGCGTCCTGCGGAAATTCAGAAACCTAAAGGATTGAACTTTCAATGAGCCGTACCCTTCACCCCCTGCTCGACGCTATTGCCCCCATTGACCCGAGGCCCCTGAAATTGCAGGTGAGCAACTCCGCCCTGGCGGGGCTGCATCGGGGGTACCCCTGGCTCTACGCCGAGCGCATCAAAGAAGAAAGTCGCCCTGGCAAGCCGGGAGAGCTGGCGGTGGTGTTCGATGGCAAGCGTCGTTTCGTGGCCGTGGGGCTCCATGATCCCCTCTCACCCATTCGCATGCGAGTGCTTCGTGCCAATAAGCCCGGTCCCATCGATGCCGCATTCTTCGCCGAGCGCATCGCGCGGGCCCTTGAGCGCCGTAAGCCGCTGCCGGGTACGAATACGGACGGCTACCGCTTGATCCACGGAGAGAGCGATGGCATGCCGGGTTTTGTCGTGGATCGTTACGCGGGTACCGCGGTGGTCAAGCTCTACACCCATGCCTGGCTCCCTCATCTGCGCCTCTGTCTGGAAACTCTGCTGGAGCAGCAGCCCCTGGAGCGCATCGTGCTGCGGCTGAGCCGGGGGATGATGCAGCACCCCGAGTATCTCTACGCTCTGGAGGACGGGATGATTCTCTACGGCGACCCTATCACCGAGACTTTGAGCTGCCTGGAGAACGGGCTTCGTTTCGAGGTGGACCCGGTGCGGGGGCAGAAGACCGGCTTTTTTCTCGACCAGCGCGACAACCGCGCCCGGGTGGAGCGTCTTGCCCGGGGGCGTCGGGTGCTCAACGTCTTTTCCTACAACGGCGGCTTCTCTCTGGCTGCGGCCCGGGGCGGCGCTCTGGAGGTCACCAGCCTGGATCAGAGCGGCCCGGCCCTGGAGTCGTCGCAGCGCAATTTCGCCCTCAACGCCCATGTGCCCGCTGTCGCGGCGGCGCGGCATCTGACCATCGAGGACGACGCTTTCAAGGCCATGGCCGAGCTGGTCAGGCAGGGAAAGAAATACGATCTGGTGATCATAGATCCTCCGGCTTTTGCGGTGCGCCGCTCTCAGGTCAAGGATGCGCTGGTTGCCTACGGTCGCCTCGCCCATCTGGGAGTGAGCCTGCTTGCTCCCGGCGGCGATATCGTCCTGGCTTCCTGCTCGAGTCCGGTGAGCCCCGAGGATTTCCGCCGCACCATGTGCGAGGCGGCTGCCAGGGCAGGGCGTCCCCTGAAGAACATTGAGGAGACGAGCCACGCCCTGGATCATCCCCTGGACTTCGCCGATAGCCGCTACCTCAAGTGCCTCTTCGCCAAGGCCTAGATACTATGTCATTTTCTTCTCTCGGTCTCTCTGGCCCCCTGCTTCGCGCCCTGGAAGAAAAGGGGTATTCTGAGCCCACAGCGATTCAGTGCAAGGCCATCCCCGCCGTTCTCTCCGGACGCGACCTCCTGGCCGCAGCCCAGACCGGCACCGGCAAGACGGCGGGCTTTTGCCTGCCTCTGCTGCAGCGCCTTGACGCAGGTGCCGGGGTGAAGTCCAATCTGGTGCGCGCCTTGGTGCTGGTGCCGACGCGGGAGCTGGCCGAGCAGGTGGGGCAGAGCCTGGCGGCCTACGGGCGCTATCTTCCCCTGAAGTCGACCGTCGTCTATGGCGGGGTGAAGATCAACCCCCAGATGATGAAGCTGCGCGGGGGCGCCGATGTGCTGGTGGCCACGCCGGGGCGCCTGCTGGATCTCTGCGAGCGCAACGCGGTGAAGCTCTCGCAGGTCGAGACGCTGGTGCTCGACGAGGCAGACCGCATGCTCGATCTGGGGTTCATCGGCGATATCCGCAAGATTCTGGCGATGTTGCCGCGCAGCAGACAGAACCTGCTTTTCTCGGCCACCTTTTCCGGGGACATCACCGCGTTTACCGGAGATTTGCTTCGAAATCCGGTACGGATCGAGATGAATCCGGGTAACGCTGCGGCCAGAAGCGTGAGGCAGTGGGTCTGTGAGGTCGATAAGGCAAAGAAGGCGGCCCTGCTCAGTCATCTGGTTTGCAACAGAGGCCTGGAGCAGGTGCTGGTCTTCGTGCGCACTAAAAATGGTGCCGATGCCCTGACTCGAAGGCTTGCCCAGGATGGCGTCTGCGCGGCATCGATCCACGGCGACAAGAGCCAGCCGGAGCGTGCCAGGGCCCTGAGCGCCTTCAAGTCCAAGGAGGTTCGTGTGCTGGTGGCCACCGATGTTGCCGCCCGCGGTATCGATATTCGAGAGCTGCCAGTCGTGATCAACTTTGACCTCCCCAAGGTCCCGGAAGACTATGTACACCGCATCGGACGCACGGGCCGGGCTGGCAGCGAGGGGGAGGCGATCTCTCTGGTCAGTGCCGATGAGGTAAGGCTGCTTGGCGCCATCGAGACGCTGATTCGTCAGCCCCTGATGCGCGATCAGCTCGCCGGTTTCGTCCCCACTCAGCAGGTGCCGCTGACCCGCTTCAGGGATCGGCCTGCCAAGCCCAAGAAGCCGAAAAAACCGAAGCAGGGCGCAGGGGATGCTCCGAAGAGTTCCGCCGATCAGAAACCTGGAGGCGGCAAAGGACAGGGCGTTGGATGCGGGGATGCGGTTCCCTCGAAGAAGGGTGCTGCACCGAAACCGAAGCGTGGAGCAGCTCGGCAGGAGGACAGGGGGAGGCGACCCTAGGCCGATTGCGAGTCCCTCGTGCTGGTTCATGGGTTGGTTGAGCTGTGCATGTCTAACTGTGCGGAATAATATCTTATTATTTATGGGATGATTGATGAGCGAGATACGCAATGAAGTACCCGAAGCAATCTTGAACCGCCCCGATAAACTCGCCCCCCTGGAAGCTGACCCCATTGAGTCGGTAGCTCCGGCGGAGGTTTTCTACGCCGAGCACAGGGAGCGCCAGAGGCCGAATGTGGAGCTGCGGCATGGGGCCAAAACTCCCCCTTCGGGCTGGGGGCTTCGCAGGCTGGGCTCTGTGGGGCTTTTACTCTTATTTATTTTCAGCAAGCTGAAATATGTGGGGCTCATTCTCCAGGTGGGCAAGTTCAAGACCTTTATCACCATGATCATCAGCATCTGGGCCTACGCCCTGTTCTGGGGCTGGCCCTTCGCCGCGGGCTTCGTGGCGCTTATCTTCGTTCATGAAATGGGGCATGTGCTGGCCCTGCGGATGATGGGCATCCGGGCCTCGGCACCCATGTTCATCCCCTTCGTGGGGGCACATATCGTCTTGAAACAGATGCCGAAAAACGCCTTTGTCGAGGCGGTGGCGGCCTACGGCGGCCCCCTGGTGGGGACGCTGGGAGCCATCGGTTGCGCCGGGGTGGGGCTGGCCACGGACAACCTGTTCTGGTACGCCCTGGCCTCAAGCGGCTTTCTGCTTAACCTCTTTAACCTGCTGCCCATCTCCCCTCTGGA
>JAAXQG010000094.1 GCA_012974445.1 Desulfuromonadales bacterium | reverse complement strand
AAGGTGAGGGGGGCCTGAACGTAGGGCAGGGCCCCGAAGAGGATCAGCCCGACACGGTCTGTTCTGCGCCCCCGAAGAAACTCCTGCAGGATAACTTTGGTTGCTGTGAGTCGGTCAACGGGGCGGTTGCCGAGGAGGAAATCTTCCATCTCCATGCTCGGCGACAGATCCACGGCAATGAGCAGATCCCGGCCGCTTCTTTCCAGCTGCTGTGGCTCTCCGATCCATAGGGGGCGCGCCGCAGAGAGCACCAGCAGGGCCCAGATCACGAGGGCCGTTGTCAGCCAACGCTTCGAGGGGCTCGGGGACTCTCCGGCGCTCCAGGTGCCGGGGAAGAGATCGGGATCAGGGATCCGGAGTCGACCGCTGGCCGATTCAGGCACGGCAGGAAGCAGCTTCCGGATTAGTAGCGGCAAGGGTAGCAGAAGAAACATCAGGGGCCAGGCGAAACTCAGCATGAGGCAGCTCCCGTTTCTTTTCGTTCCAACCATTTCTCCAGTAGCGCGATCAGGGCCCTTAGCTCACTGGCGTCAGGCGCTCCTTCGGCGTAGGGGCCCTCCAGCAGAATGCGTCCGTCCCCGTGGGAGAAGGGGCGCTCGGGACTTCCTGCGTCAAGATGCTCAAGCCAGTTTTGTCCGCAGAGCCCCGCGCTTTGCGGATCTCGCTGCCGGGCGATGCGACGGGTCAGAGCTGAGAGCTGGACTAGAATCTGCTGAGTGTTTTCGCCCTGATCCAGAGACTCACTGATCATCTCAAGTTCTTTGCGACCAATCTGGCGCAGGGTGCTGCGACCTTTTCGCCGGCGCAGATAGCGGTATGCCAGGGCCGCGGCGGCAGCAAGCAGGATGGCTCCAAGCAGTATCCAGACGATGGGCGCCGGTGGCCAGAGCGGCAGGGACTCGGGCAGGTGAATATCTCGTAAAGGGAGACTCTCAGGGGCGTCTTGCATGGGTACCTCGCTCAGGTTTTCCACCCAGCACCGACAGGGGATTGTCCGTGGTAGAGAGCTGCAGGAACTTCAGGGAGCCATGGCGAGAAAGTCGTTGCCAGCGCAGCAGATGTGACTCAAAAGCTAAGCGATGACTTGAACGAAAATCTCTGTCGCGGGAGTTGATGATCCGGCTGTCACCCTCCGACTCAATACCGAAGCGTCCCCCGGGGGGAAGCTCGGCTTCGAGAGGATCATGGCAGAGGATCAGGACCACCTCGCTGTGCCTAGTCAACTGGCGGATCAGGGCTTCTGATTTGGCGCAGATGTGACGAAAATCACTGATGATATAAATTCGGCTTCCGGGGCGAGCCTGCATCTTCAGGTGTCGCAGCGCTCTTAGTGCCCCTTCTTGCGCCTGACCCGGTGCGGGCGCCCAGAATTCGTCCCTGAGCAGAACCCGAATCATATCCAGCGCCCCCCGGTCTCCGCGAGCCTCCTTCGACAGGGCGATCTGCTTCTCATTGAACACCAGCGCTCCCAGATGGTCCCCTTCGGCGCAGGTGCCCCAGGCGATGTGGGAGGCAGCCCGGGCGGCGAGCACGGCCTTGAAGACTCCACGTGTAGCGAAGTGCATGCTGGCACGCAGATCCAGCGCAACGATGACGGGGCGGTCTCTCTCCTCGGTGAAGATTTTGGTGTGAGGGCGGCTGCGCCTTGCCGTCACCTTCCAGTCGATGGATCGCACATCATCGCCCGGTTCGTAAACCCGGACCTCGGAGAAGTCCATGCCACGCCCTCGGAACAAAGAGCGGTATTGCCCCGAACGCAATCCCCTTGCCCGGCTGCTGGGAGCACGAAGACTTCCCGAGCTCAGCTTGAGCTCAAGCAGGGCCTGGGCCGATGGGCGCACCGCTTCCTGCACGGGCTCTGCCTTTCGGGGCAGGGGGCTGATCATGGTACCGCAACCCGGGCCAGAAGTTCCCCGATGAAGCGGTCGCTGTGAATGCCTTCGATTTCGGCATCGTAGCTCATGATGATGCGATGGCGCAGAACATCGAAGGCAATGGCCTGGATGTCCAGGGGGGAGACGTAGTCGCGTCCCGCAAGCCAGGCGTGGGCTCTGGCGCATCGATCCAGCGCCAGGGTCGCCCGGGGGCTGGCACCATACTGGACCCAGGCCCGAAGGTCCTCTCCATAGGGGGCGGGATTTCGCGTGGCAAGCACCAGCTGGATCAGATAGGTTTCCAGCGCCTCGCTCATGTGCATCTGGAGAATCTCCCGGCGGGCCGCGAAGATCGCATCCTGGGAGATTGGAGCGCAGGGTAGGGCGTCCTGATTCTGCACGGCCTCCGACCGACAGAGATGAAGGATATTCTTCTCAGCCTCAAAAGAGGGATATGTCAGGTTGACCTTCATCAGGAAACGGTCCAGCTGGGCTTCGGGCAGAGGATAGGTGCCTTCCTGCTCGATGGGGTTCTGGGTCGCCATGACCAGATAGAGGGCAGGGAGACTGTAGGTTGCCTGCCCCACGGTAATCTGCCGCTCCGCCATGGCCTCGAGCAGCGCCGACTGAACCTTGGCCGGCGCCCGGTTGATTTCATCGGCCAGAATCAGGTTATGAAACAGGGGACCCTGCTGAAAAACAAAGCTGCCGTCCTGGGGCCTGTAGATGTCCGTTCCCGTCAGGTCCGCCGGAAGCAGGTCCGGGGTGAACTGCACCCGATGAAAAGCCCCCTCAATACTGTCGCCCAGGGCTTTGATGGCCCTGGTTTTTGCCAGTCCCGGAGGCCCTTCCACCAGCAGGTGCCCATCGGCCAGCAGGGCGATGAGCAAACGGTCCACGAGTTCGTGCTGCTCGATGATTTTCTGTTGTATCAACTTTTTAAGCCTGAGGATCTGGTCTCTGGATGACATGATTGAACTCGCTTCCTGAAGTATTGTGCCGTCATTCTGAAAGGCACCAGATCCGGCGGACTCTGCCGATTGGTCCTGGGCGATGGAAATCAATGACTGCCGCATATTAAATACTGAATTGAATCGTCCCGGAAGGACTTTCTAATCGATTTTGAGAACGTCATGGAAAATAGGGTTAAGAACCATTCTCGTCAAGGGGGGATGGATGAATAATTTTCAGAGTGGATTTTTGTCTACTTTGTGCTGCCGTATTTTTTGAGACGCTTACTCAGGGCCGGGCGGGAGATACCGATTAGACGTGCTGCAGCGCTCTGGTTGCCCCCTGTTCTTTTTATCGCTTCCATGCTCAACAGCTTCAGAGCTTCCTGAAATGTGGGCAGTTGCTTCGAGAAGCGAAGCAGTGGAGTCTGAGAGTCCGTGCTATCGATAGCTTCAGTCGAATCAAGCACCGACTCCTGCTCTCCCATGGTGTCCCTGAAGCTCTTATCGCTTAAGGGGCCTGAGCGATAAAGGCTTACGGCATCGTAGACCATGGAACGAAGCTCCCGAATATTGCCGGGGAAATGATAGCTGCAAAGCAGCCCAAGGAGTTTATCTGAGGCTTTGGGGCAATTTCGGCCGAGTCTTGAGGCGGCATCGGCGAGGAAATGATCGACCAGCAACGGCAGATCGTCCAACCGCTCCCGAAGGGGGGGGATATGAACATGATGGGCTCGCAACCGGTAGTAAAGATCTTTTCGGAATTCACCCCGGCTCTGTTTGGCCAGAAGGTCCTGGTTCGTGGCGACAACGACTCGGGCATGACTGATGTGGCAGCGGTCGCTTCCCAGAGGAAAGTATTCGCCGTCCTGGGTAAGACGCAGCAGCTTGAGCTGTGAGTTGTTGCTCAGATCTCCGATTTCGTCCAGAAGAAGGGTCCCTTCCTCCGCCTGGTCCAGCATGCCCTTACGGACCTGCTCGGCTCCGGTATAGGCTCCTTTGAGATGTCCGAACAGGGTATCTGCAATAATG
>JAAXQG010000259.1 GCA_012974445.1 Desulfuromonadales bacterium | reverse complement strand
CTCCTGAAAGTTGTGAAGCCGATCCTCCTGGGGTGGCTCATGCACCCTGAAGAGGAACGGGGCCTTGCGCTGCACCAGAAAGTCCGCGACGGCCTCGTTAGCCGCCAGCATGAACTCCTCGATGATGCGGTGAGCCTGAAGCCGCTCGGCCAGAATGATCTGCTCGGGACTTCCCTGCATATCCAGAACGATCTGGGGTTCAGGAAGATCAAAGTCAAGACTGCCCCGCTGCTGCCTGACGCGATGCAGCGCGTGGCTGAGCGCCTCCATGGACCGGAGCATGGCGAGAATCGGGATCTCAAGCTCCTGCTCTGTGGAATCTCCGTCCAGACTTTTCTGTACCTGATGATAGGTCAGACGGGCACGGCTTCGGATGATCGAAGGATAGATGTGGGACTCCAACCGATTTCCATCCCCGTCAAAGAGCAGTTCAGCGGTCAGGGTCAGGCGGTCCTCCTGGGGCCTCAGCGAGCAGAGATTGTTGCTGAGCACCTCGGGGAGCATGGGCAGGCAGAAACCGGGGAAATAAACGCTGGTGCCCCGCTCCAGAGCGGCCGCATCCAGCGCGCCCCCCTCGGGGACGAACCAGGCCACATCGGCGATGGAGACCCAAAGCCGCATGCGCCCCTTGGGCAGGCTCTCTACGGCAACGGCATCGTCAAAATCCCGGGCCGTCTCGCCGTCGATGGTCACAAAGGGCAGATGCCTCAGATCCCTGCGGTCCTGAAGATCCTCGGGTATCTCGAAATCGTCGAACTGGCTGCAGGCTGACTGAACCTGAGGGCTGAACGTCTCAGGAAGTCCATGCTTGAAGATGATGGAGAGCACCGCAGCGCTCAGGTCGTCCTTGTCCCCGAAAATCCTCTCCACCCGAGCCTGAAGCCTGCTCAGAAGCCCCCGCCCCGCGACCAGGCGGGCCAGAACAAGCTGGCCGACAGCATCTCTAATATTGTCTCCCAAAAGGGGAATGGGGGTGCGCAGACGAGGGGCGGTGGAGATCAGAAAATATTGATTGCCCTGCGCCTCAACCCGACCGATGAGCTGCGAGAACCGACGCTCAAGAACTGCCAGCACCTCCCCTTCGGGCTTGGGGCCCCTTCGCTGCCTGGAGACGGCCACCAGGACCATATCGCCCGCAACCAGCCCACGAGTTCCCTTAGAAGGGATAAAGATATCCCCCGCATCGGTCTCGACAAATCCGAAGCCCTCGCGGGCAAGCGAAACCGGGCCGATGACAAACCGGGCTCGTGAGGGGGTAGAAAACTCTCCGCTGCGATCGCGCTTCAGGAACCCTGCGGCCTGCAGATCGGCAAGAAGCTCCGGAAGAGCCTCGCGCTGCTCATCGTCAAGCCTGAGACGAGAGACGAGAGCTTTCAGGCCAAAGGAGGCCCTGGAATGGGAGAGAAAGAAGAGGACCAGGCGATGGGCGAAGGACTGAGGAGTTTCGGACAAGAGGGCACCCTTGAAAGAGAGTTATAAGGCAATTAACAGACTGGAAACTTTAACGCTTCGCAGGAGCCCTGCCAAGGAGAGAATGAGTAAACCCGAGGATAATTATTCGAAAAAAAATGCAAAGGGCCGCAGAAGCAAATCAGCATCTGTGGCCCTTAGGTCGAAAACTGAAAAAGACTACCAGCAATTGGCGGGAGTTTTCACCCCCAACTGATTGACGGTCAGAGTCCCGCAGGAATCGGCGACCTGCCCCCCTTGGGGAACGGCCTGTACCTGAAAAGTCTCCGGCGCCTTGGCGACAAAACTCAGCTGATACTTTCCGGTAGGCGTGGTCAGGGCAATGGTCGCGCCAGGAGCGGCGGAAATCGTGGCAGAGTTATAGGAACCCAGCCGGGAGAAGACCTGCTCCATGCTTCGGGCTGCGGCCATGAGTTCTGATTGCCCTTCGGCGCGGCCCGACCGCAGCGTTGAGCCCCTGTAGGTCGGCACCGCGATAGCCGTCAAAATCCCCAGAATGGCCACCACGATAATCACCTCGATCAGGGTGAAACCGCCCTGTGCTTTTCTGCAACGAACCATCATCGAATCTGTCTCCAGGATCTGCGGCCCAGGGTGTCTGCCCCGCCACCGGCTTCCTTAATTACTTCGATCTCACCAGAAGAATTAGAAAGATACTTATACTCCACATTACCAGCACCAATGATGCCCGGAGTATCCGCAACCCCTTCACCAATTTTCACGCCGGAAACCGGGACCTGAATATCATTGCCGTTGCCATCATCGATGGTGACAAAATCATCATCATCTACCAGATCATCGCCGTTCAATTCAAAAACAGATTGATTGAGCCTTGCCCCCGTCATGGCATCCATCTCCATCAGCCAGGTCGTACCACCAAAATCACAGGGCAAAGTAGAGGGAATAATAGTCGGGAAAATAACCCGGCCATGGCGCAAAAGCGCAGGGCTAATAACTCGCTCCCCCTGCTTAACCGGCCCAGGTGCCACGAGATCCATGTACCAGCCTTTCTTTGTGGTCCAATCGAGGGCATTTTGACTCACCACCCGGACATCGCGGGTTCCCAGAGTGGTTTCGTGGGTAATCTGCTGCTGCTGAAGCACGCTGCGATCTGTTTCAGTGATACGAGAACCATTGTCCCAGATACCGTAGAACGTATCAGTAATCAAAGTACCAGAGATATCATTGTCGCCATCCTCATGAAATTTACCGGTACCGAAAAGCACCATATACTCGGAAAGAGAACCATGCTTCCTGACTGAGGGACGGGTCGTGATAGGCTGCACATTGTTATCGGCATCTCGGGCAGTGAATAGAGGCTCAGGCGTAATGCCCTGTTTGTAGTCAGACTCCCATCCGTTGGTGTTTGTGGATTGTAAATCAAATTTCCAGAGGTTGCCCAGCAAGTCTCCCGCGTAGACATATTCCGTAATCGAATCTCCATTTGTATCAACAGGGACCGGCGTAGAAAGACCGTTGGGAGTTGCGACAGTTCCATAATCGGTGGGGATTTTTTTGATCAGAGCCCCGGTTTGAAGATTCACCACATAGAGAAATGCCTCACCTGTCGGCCCCTTGTAACCATTGCCGAAAATAGCCACCCAGAGATTGTCCTTTGCTATACGAACAATGGTCGGCTGAGAAAAGGAGTATCCTAGATCGGTATCTGTAAATTCCCAGAGCACAGAATTCTCATCAACCGTAGCCGGGTCGGTAACATCGATAGCGTAGATGCTCTTCCCACCGGCTCCCAGGCCACCAACCACGATAGTTCTCCACTGAATGCCCGCTCCAACATCAATATAGGCGTCCATGTTCCGAGCTGAACCATCCACAAAAAACTGATGGGAGTTCCCGTAACTGAGACCAGTCAACTTGCTCAGATTGGGAAGGATCGCGTTGGGAATAAAAGCGAATTTCTCAATCCCAGTATTGGCATCAAACCCATGAAGCATTCCGTCATTGGCACCCACATAGAGCATGGGTGCCCTGTTCTGATAACCTGCCGATGCTCGAAAATCAGCGTAGGCAGTCCCTTCGGTTCCAGGCAGATTGTCAAAACCAAAGCTCGACTTGCCGACAAATAGGGGATCGGAGTTAACGATATCGCCCAGTACGTGCGCACGAGCCCTGAAAGGGCCGGCATTATCTGCTTCCAGCGTCCGAACACCCCGAAGATAATCGACCCGGTCGTCCCCTTGAGCATCGGGAGTTCCGGTTTCGTCATTATTCAGAAGCGCCTGATGCGCCACAGGAAGACTACCCCAGACAAAAGGTGCTCCCGCCAGGACTAAAGGTGCAGGATCCCAGGTGAAAATATTACGACTGGCTGGTACAGGAACTGTCTCTTATACACATCT
>JAAXQG010000242.1 GCA_012974445.1 Desulfuromonadales bacterium | reverse complement strand
CCTGGCCAGCTGGCCAGGGATGCCCTCATGGTAGCTCTCGGACCAGGGCTTGCGGCTCAACACGCTGAGAAGCTCCAGGGTTTTTTCGGGAAAGCCGAGCCGCAGATTGAAGTCGGCCATCTCCAGGGTGATAAAGGGGTTCAGAGGCTGGAGGGGGGCGACTTTTTCCAGTTGCCTAAGTCCTTCGGCTTTCTTGTCGTTCTGGGCAAGCTCCAGATAAACAACCGCATATCCGGGATCGAGCGCGACGGCGCGATCAAGGGCATCCATGGCTTCATCGTAGCGCTTGAGAGCTCTGTAGGCCCGATAGAGATCAAAGGCGATGTCGGGGTTTTCTGGTTCCAGATCCCGGGTCTTCAGGTAATGTTCAAGCACTTTGTCCGACTGAAAAAAGGAAGCCTGGTAAAGGGCATCGGCACGAAGTTTCCAGTTCTCGGGCATTGGAGCCTCAAGTAGCTCGGGGGCGGCCAGGATCTCCGTGATATTGGCACCCAGGAATCGAATCTCCGGAGTTACAAGCCCTTCGGCAGTGGATGTGCTGAGGCTGACGCGGGCAGTATTGATTCCCGCATCTCGCAGGGCAGCCAGGGTGGCATGAAGCTGGTCATAGATGGGGGTGCTGATCTCGTTCTGATAGATGTTCGTGAAATAGCTGAGATCAAAATGAACCAGCGAAGGCTCTTCGATAGCGGGCAATGCTTTGGGGTGGTGGGCACTGAAGGGCAGTCCGCGCAGGGTGCCGGAGAAGACGCCATCGCGAAGCTTTAGATCCTCGGCTTCTTCGCGGTCAAGAAATCCTGCCATAATCATCTGGGTACGGAATTGTTCTATCTGCAGCTTGTCCGATTCTACCTGGGAGGGAAAGAACCAGTAGATACGGGAGAAGAGTCCGGCGTCCAGGGCGGCACTTAGAGCCTGGGTGGGCAGCAGGAGGGGGGCAGTGCGGTAATAGTATCCCTGGGCGGAAAAGTCATCGGCTTTCCCTGAGCGTACGAGGTCGCGAGCTGCGGTACGCAGTTCGTCGGGGATGGGCTGCAGGAAGGGGTCGGCGGAGACCAGTACCAGGGGGGGCTTCCCGCCGGTTCTCCAGAGCGGAAGGGCCTCGGTGGCAACCTCTACCCTGTTGACCGCGACGGGCTCCTGAAGCAACAGGGCGGAGGCGGTCTGCAGGGGCATAATTTGTTCTTCTTTGCGGTCCTGGCAACCGGTCAGGCTCAGCAGCGCGAAGGCTGCAAGGATAACGCGTATCATGAGAAGATTCCTTTTTCTGCGGGGAAGATTTCAAGGGGGCGATGACGCCCGGATAGGTTCCTGCTCATGGCTCGGGGCACCGGAGACCGAAATTTTGAATTTTAGGGGATTCTCGCCTGTGCTTCCAGCAAAAAGTAAGGTTTGCATCCATTAGCGTGAGTCGATAATATGGCTGAATTCATTGAAAAGTTGCTGACCCGTCTTCTTTTCACCTCTGTTTTATCCCTTTAACGAAATGAGCGATTGTCTCCCATGCCCACCATAGTTCAGAGAGCCTTTCCGTCATTTTTGATTGTCCTGCTGGCCATGCTGATCTACGCCAACAGTTTTCCCGGGAGTTTTTTCGTCGGCGACCTCAAACTGCTGGGGCAGAATTCTCATCTCACCGAGCTCAATACTGTAGGGATAATGACCTCCGACTTCTGGGGGCCTGATGCGAGTACGGGGGAGTATCGCCCCCTGTCGGCCCTTTCCCTGGCGCTGGACCATCGCCTCTTCGGCACAGATCCCCTGGGTTACCACCTGCAGAATGTATTGCTTGGTGCGGCAGTGAGTCTGCTGTTGTTTGCCTTGCTTTGCCGGTTGAATATCCCCCTGCCCATTTCATGGCTGGCTGCGGCGATCTTCGCGGTGCATCCCGCTCATGCCCTGACGGTGAACGAGGTCCTCGGGCGGGCGCCGCTGCTGGGGATGCTTTTTTTTCTGCTTGCCCTGCTCTGGAGCCGCAAGGAGGGGCGCGCTGGCCTCTTGGGGCCTCCTGTTCTCTTTGCTGCGGCGCTGCTTTCCCATGAGTCGACCCTTGCGTTACTGGTTGCACTTCCGCTGGTGGATGGTTTTTTCTCAGAGAAGGCCGGATTGCTGTGCAAAAAACGTCTGCCCCTCTATCTGTCCCTGCTGCTGGTCTGCGCCGGCTGGCTGCTTTTGCGTTCGCTGATTCAGGTTGGCCCCGCCCCGGCGGATGGTTTGGCGTTTTTCGAGCGCCTGGCCGGAGCCACATCTGCCCAGTTGGAGGTGTTGGGACAACTGCTCTTCCCTCTGGGGCTTGCCGGGGGCACCGCAATTCCGACTGCCCCCGGGAGCTTGAACCTGATGGGGGGGGTGCTCTACCCCCTCTTTGGCGTTGCAACTCTGGCGGCAATTTGGGGCTGGAAGAGTCGCAGTCTCTTGAGTCTCGCGGTGCTGCTCTCTGGCTCGACCTTTGTCGTCTCGGTGGGCACGTCCTTTATCGGACTGAGTACCGGAAGTCATTCGTACCTTTTGAGTGCCTGGATCTGCTTCCTGGCCGCTTCGCTGCTCTGTAGCTTTCTTCGGTACCGTATTGCCTGGTGCGCATCTCTGGTCCTGGTGCTGCTGTTGGGTGGTCTGACTCTGGAGCGGAACCTGGATTTCAGAAGCCCCGAGACCCTGCTGCGCTCAGAGCTCGAGAGGGACCCGCAGAACGTTCAGGTCTGGGCCTTGCTCGGTGAGTATCTAAGTTTTCTGGGGCAGGATGAGCAGGCGGTAGAGGCATATTTTGAGGCGATTCGTCTGGAACCCGAGTCCGGGGATGCAAACCTGAACTACGCGATTTATCTGGCGCGGAGGGACCGTACAGACGAGGGGGCCCATTATGCTCTGCGGGCTGTTGAGGCAGCCCCCGATCTTTTTCAGCCCGAGGCCTATCTGATCATGGGTATGGGTTATTTTAAACTGGAGGAGCCGGAAGAGTCGCTGAAATGGCTGGACAAGCTGGGTGATCACTTTGATGATTCTGCCGTTTACTGGGAAACCCGGGGCATGGCTCAGGAGTTTACGGGCCAATTTGAGGAGGCCTTGACGAGTTATCAGAGGGAGCTGACCATCGGGGCGGTGAACCCTTCGGCGGCTCGTATCCGCACGGGACGTCTTCTGCTCGCTCTGGGCCAGCATGAGCAGGCCGAGAACATGCTTCGTGAGGAGCTGCAGTTTAAACAAAGTGCGGATGCCTATAACTTCCTGGGGGTGGCTCTGGTGCTTCAGGAGAGAATTCAGGAGGCCTTTGAGACCTTCGAGCGGGCCGTCATGCTTGACCCGGACAACCCCGGATATATGGAAAACTACGAGAGGGCGGGTATCGCGCTGGAATCCTCCGGCGAGTTGTTGCCGAAGTAGCGGGTGTCAGAGGTTTTGGATGTGCGTTTTTCATCGTTTCAATGATTTCTACCTTGTTCCCTGGAGGCAGGTACCTGAGCCGGGGATTAGCCCCTCTTGGGGGAGAAAAATTAAATGCTGAGATTTCTAAGTTCCGTCAAACTGACCGTCATTCTGCTGTTGATCCTCTCCGCCGCTTCGGTGGGAGGGACGCTCGTCGCGCCTGAGGATGGGCGCTACCAAGCTTTTTACCAGCAACTCTGGTTCCGGTCTCTTCTTTTGCTGCTGGCTCTTAACATGGCCTCCTGCACCCTGAAGACGATCAGGCGAAACCTGGGTGACGGGCCGAGGTTGCGGCAGAGGCTGGCTGCGCTGAATATTGACGACACTGATGGGCTCCTGTTGCCCGGTCAGCAGGGGTTGGATGAAGTAGCTGTCTCTTATACACATCT
>JAAXQG010000230.1 GCA_012974445.1 Desulfuromonadales bacterium | reverse complement strand
AACATGGACCGTTTCGCCGACACCCTGGAGCATGAAATCACCGGTTCACTCCAGAAACTGGCATCGGGTGATCTGACCTTCCAGGTCAGCACTCATGACGATAAGGACTTGGTGCGCGGCGCTCTGGCCAAGGTCTCCGACGACCTCAATGCAATGCTCCTGCGGATCCGCAACACCAGCAACGGCGTCGCCAATGAAAGCCAGCAGGTCTCCGAATCGAGTCAGGCCCTCTCCCAGGGAGCAACGGAGCAGGCGGCCTCTCTTGAGGAGATTGCCTCCTCCATGGACGAGATGGGCTCACGCACCGAACTCAACGCCAGCAATGCCGTCAAGGCCAACGCTCTTGCCCAGGAAGCAAAGACCGCCGGAGATAGCGGCAATGCTCAGATGCAGGCCATGGTTAAGGCTATGGCCGAAGTCAATGCCGCCAGCGTCAACATCTCACGCATCATCAAGGTCATCGACGAGATCGCCTTCCAGACCAATCTGCTGGCTCTCAACGCCGCCGTAGAGGCCGCACGGGCGGGACAGCACGGCAAGGGGTTTGCCGTAGTCGCGGAAGAGGTTCGCAACTTGGCCGCCCGCAGTGCAAAGGCTGCTCAAGAAACCTCGGCACTCATCGAGGGCTCGGTGGAGAAGGCCAAGAACGGGGCGCAGATTGCAGACCAGACCGCCGAGGCGCTCAAGCTCATTGACGGGAAGATCACCGAAGTCAGCTCCCTGATTGCCGAGATCGCCAGCGCGTCCAACGAACAGGCTGAAGGCATCCGTCAGGTGGGGCTGGGTATTTCCCAGATCGATCAAGTGACCCAGCGCAACACCGCAAGCGCCCAGGAAAGCGCCGATGCCGCCGAGCATCTGTTCAACCAGGTAGGAGAACTTCGCGCACTGCTGGGGCACTTCCAGCTCAGAGACCAGGAAGGCGCTGCAATTCCCGGGACAAACCGCAGGGGCGGTTTCCAGGCCGCACTGCCGCAGCGATAAACAACATTGAATCGGGGGGGGGCACCTTGCCCCTTGATTCGAATTGGCACCCTCCTCTATAGTATTGGAGGCGGACGGAATTTTTCTCGTCCGCCTCTTTTTTTGTGCCCATATTTTCTATTCATCTCCTTGTATTGAACAGGAACAGCGCTCATGCAACCAGCCACTGCCCCGTCATTTCTCCCCACGAACCGTACCGAAATGGCCGCCAGGGGCTGGGATGAGCTGGACGTTCTCTTTGTCACGGGAGATGCCTATATCGACCACCCTTCCTTTGGGGTGTCGCTGCTGGGGCGGCTGCTCGAATCAAAGGGGTATCGCGTGGGCATTCTCGCCCAACCCGACTGGCGAGACCCCGACTGCTTCAAGCTGATGGGGCGCCCCCGGCTCTGCGCCGCCGTTTCCGCCGGAGCCATGGATTCCATGGTCAACCATTACACGGCTGCCCGAAGGCTTCGCCGTGATGACGCCTACAGTCCAGGGGGGCAAGCCGGGCTGCGCCCCAACAGGGCAGTGATCGTCTACAGCGCCATGCTCAAAGGGGTTTTCAAGGGACTTCCTCTGCTGATCGGGGGGATCGAAGCCAGCCTGCGTCGACTTGCCCATTATGACTACTGGGAAGACAAGCTCCGGCGCAGCATTCTCTGTGACAGCAAGGCAGATCTGCTGCTCTTCGGCATGGCAGAGCACTCCCTTCTCGAGATCTGCCGCCTCCTGGACAAGGGAGTTCCAATTGCAAAGCTCAGGGATATCCCCGGCACCGCCCTGCTCTGTGCCCAAGCAGCGCCCGGGAGCCTTGAGCTGCCCTCCTTCGAAGAAATCAGTTCCGACCGCAAGGCCTTCGGACAAGCCTATCGCCTCAGCTCCGAAGGATATTTCACGCCAGGGTGCGTGCTGTCCCAGCAGCACGGCAATCGCTGGTTGCACATTAATCCTCCGGCGCCGCCGCTGCCGGAGAAGGAACTGGACCGGCTCTATGCCCTGCCCTTTTGCCGCGCGCCCCACCCCCGGTATCAGGACAAAATTCCCGCCTTCGAGCAGATCCGCACCTCCATCACCAGTCACCGGGGCTGCTACGGAGGCTGTTCCTTCTGCTCCATCACCCATCATCAGGGCAAGACGATTCAATCGCGCTCAGCCGAATCGATACTGGCCGAAATCGATCGGCTCTGCCATGAGCCATGGTTTCGTGGAACGCTTAGCGATATCGGGGGGCCCACCGCCAATATGTACGGCACTCGGTGCAGCAATAAGCAGGGCTGCACCAGGCCCAGCTGTCTCTTTCCCGCTGTCTGCCCCAGCCTCGATGCTTCGGACTCCAGAGCGGTCTCCCTGCTCGGGAGCATCAGAGCTCACAGAGGGGTCAAGCACGCCTTTATCGCATCGGGAATACGGTACGACCTGCTGGATAAGCAGAAACATTACTTCTCAAATCTTCTCGAACACCATGTCGGGGGACTGCTCAAGGTTGCCCCTGAACACTGCAGCCCCGATGTAACCCGCTGGATGCGAAAGCCCGGCCCCGGCTCCTTCGAAGACTTCCTGCGCTTCTACCGCGAAGGGAACCGCGCCCGCGGACAGCGCCGCGGAGTCGTTCCCTATTTTATTGCAGGACACCCCGGCTGCACCCTGAACCATATGGTGGAGACCGCCCTGTTTCTGAAAAAACACGACCTACGGGTGGAACAGGTTCAGGAATTCACTCCCACCCCCGGGACCTACTCCACCTGCCTCTATTACACGGGAATCGATCCCTACAGCGGCAAGGAAGTTGCCTGTGCCAAAACGGACAAGGAGCGCCGCCTTCAGAAGGCCCTGCTGCTTCATCACCAGCCTGAGCTGAAGAAGGATCTGCTTGAAGCGCTCAGACGCTGCAAGCGCGAAGACCTCATCCCTTTGTTTCTGGGGGAAGTTTCCCGAAAATCTCATACGCAGGTTAACGCTGCGCCTGCGGCAAAAAAAACTGAAAAAAGAAAGCCTCGCCCAGCCCGAAAACCGAAGAAAAACTAAGAATACTTTGGCCTTTCAATTGCAACTACATGATAGGTCTCCAACATTCATCGACAAACGGGAGTCTGGTCATGGAAGAATCCGTCAAAACGCTGAAAAAGGAAGTTGCCTGGCTTAAGGCCCAGAACCGCCAACTCCTGGCGCTGCTCGACTCCATGGCCGATCCCGCCTACATCTGCTCTTCCGATTACCGCATCCTTTACCTCAACAGCGCCATGACACGCACCTTTGAGGTAGACGACTCCCTATTCTGTTACGAAACGATACAGAACAATCCGAGCCCCTGCTCCCATTGCCCCATGGAGCAGATCGTCAAGGGTGAAACAATCAGTCAGGAACGCCACTTCGAAGCCACCGGACGCACCTACGAGCTGGTCCACACCCCCCTGCAACTCGGCGTCGGTACAGCTCAAAAGCTCGCCGTCATGCGGGATATTACCGAACGCAAGCAGGCGCAGCAGAAACTTCAGGATGCCAACCAGGAGTTGGACAGTTTCGTCTACAGCGTCTCCCACGACCTTCGAAACCCCCTGACACCCATCATCGGCTTTGCCCAGTTGCTTCGGGAAAAACACAACGAAAATCTTCATTTCGAAGACCTTGAGCGACTCGATGAAATTGCCAACCAGGGAAAGCGAATCCACCAGATGCTCAAAGACCTTCTGGTGCTGGCCTGCACCGGCAATATTCCTGCACCTGAAGGCCCCGTAGATCTCAATGAAGTGATGGCCGAAATCGTCTCTGAACTCTGCTGTACCCACCAGAAGGCGACCGTGCCTGTCACCTATCCAAAACTGCCCGACGTCCGGCTTCCCAAAACGCTTCTGATCCAGTTGCTCGAGAACCTCATCGGCAACGCACTTACATATGCAAGCGATGCGAAGAGCCCCATCGAAGTCCA
>JAAXQG010000214.1 GCA_012974445.1 Desulfuromonadales bacterium | reverse complement strand
GATGAAGGCAGCTCATCCTAGTAGGTTTCCCCCAGGGCGAACCGGGTGATCTCCCTCACCTTGTCGAAGTCTGCGTCGGTGACCCTGAAGAAGTCGGTGCCCCTGGCTGATTTCAGGATGGCCTGTCCGGCCGGATACTGCTTTAGAGATCACATGATGGCCTGAATTTTCTTCGCCTTTGCCGCATCCATATCCCAAGTACGGAGGGGGGAAAGCGTATGTCACACTCCCCCCCCTCCCATTAAACCTGCACTAGAGATTTAGTGGCACTTGCGGCAGGTCTTGCCGCCGCTGGCGCTTTCCAGGCGTCCATCCATATCGCCCCAGTCTCCAGGGTGGGGATTGATCCCCAGACCGCTCTTTTCGCTGTGACAGGTCAGGCAGATATCTCCTTGCGGGTGGCAGGCCTGGCAGGTCGCAAGGTTCTTTCTCGCCTCCCTGGCATGACGGTCCCTCCACTCGTGCTTCCCAAAGAAGCTGAAACGTCCGTCGCCGTTGGCGTCGTGGCAGCTCTCGCAGGCCCCCACATTATTGCGGTTGTGAGCAAGGTTCAGATCCTGCCATCCCGAGCTGTGAGAATCGAAGGTGGTATCGATGCCCGCACTGCGAAAGTCATCGTGACAGCTGGAGCAGAACTTCGGCTCATGGCAGCTGGAGCAGAGCTGGGGATCGGTGCGGGCAATGATCGGGTGGCTCACCAGAAAATCGCTTCGGTGCACATTGCTCATGTTGTTTCCGAATTCCCCGAATTCATCGGCGAATCCCGCCTGATGGCACTCCATGCAGTCGCTGCTCTGGTGGCAGCTGCTGCAGTCGATGGCGCCGAGCCTGGCCTGGGGGGCGTGATTCAGGACCCAGGTCGGGCCATGGGTCGCGGTTCCCGAAAACTCGACCTCGTCGACGAAGGACTGGTCGTGGCAGCTCAGGCACTGCTTGGCCTGGGGAACAATCTGTACGGCGTCAGGTGTGTGACAGCTCGCGCAGACGGGCTGCTCGCCCCCTTCCAGATATGTGAGATGCTCGTCGTGAACAAACTCCGTGGCCATGGCGCCGGCGGGAAGCAGCAGGGCAGCCAGGATCAGTAAGGTGATTTTACGCATCTTCATCACTCCCTATCAGAATGTCAGGTTCACCCGGAGGCGTCCCCGGTAGTAACTGTCGTAGAGGGCGCTTTGCACCTTCTCCGTCTTGACCTGCACGCTGAGGCTGTCGGTGACATAGATCGTGGCGTCGGCCCACAGGCGCTTGCTGGTGGTGTCGTCGAAGTCGTCCTTGCCGCCACCGAAGGCGTCCAGGCTGCGCCGGAGCACATCGAGCTCCAGACCGACACCGGCCTGCACATTTTTGGTGATCAGATAAGCTGCCCTCGTCTTGAAGCCCTTGAGATCCTGACCGTCACCGTCCTCCCGGAGCACGCCAGTGAGGTAGCCCGAGAAACGCTCGGTGCGGATTTTCTCCAGACCGGCCTCATAGACATCGGCGTCCTCGAAATCATCATAGATCTCCCGGGTGTAACGCCCGAATGCGCGCAGCCCAGGCTGGAGATTGTAACTTCCCTCCAGCATCAGCTCTTCGTACTCCGACACCGCAAAGACGCTGTAGATGCTGGTGGCGTCAAAGACGGGCAGAGAGTAGAGATACTCGGCGCGCAGGGCCCAGTCGGGATCGCCGTAGTACCTGGCGCCTCCCAGAGCGTAGGAGACTCCGTCGGTGAGCCAGTCGTACTGCAGGTCCGCGTACAGACTCAGCTGGTCCTGAAAATTGTACTGTCCCTCAAACCCGATCAACTTGCGGGCGACATGACCACCGTCCCACTTCTGAAGGTAGGACAGTCCCAGGTCCAGATCCTGGAAGAGGGTCCCAGAAATCTCCAGTCCCGCGATGACATCTTCGGCGGTGTAGCCCTCGTAATAGCTGACGTCTCCGCCGCCGAAGAGCGTCAGGTCCACCGGAAACCCCCGATAGTCCAGATAGAGGCCGTCCATCACCGAGGCACCGGCAGAGACGTTGATAAACTGCCGCCCCAGTCGAACATCGAGATCGCTCAGCAGATCCTTCTTCTCCAGGTAGCCGTAGTAGAGACGGCTTTCGGCATCCACCTCATCCTCGAGATCGTCACCGAATCGGCCGTATCCTCGGAAATCCAGCCCCTCCGTCCCCAGGTCCTGAACATTGAGCTGCAGGTACTGGTAAAAGGGAAGAGCCTGGTCTCCAGCGGGATCATCGAGCCACTCCAGCACGGTGCTTGAGCGCCCCGAGACGGTGGCCGCCAGGGCGCTTCCCGTCGCCACGCAGCTCATGGCCGCAACCGCCGCGCCGCACAGAATCCATTGCGAAAGTTTCATATTCACTCCTGTCATTCATTCAGAACAGAGACAGGGGAGAAGGCCAAAGCCCGCTCCCCTGCCCCATCACATCATGCTGCTACCTTACAGAACCTCGGCGATAGCCGTGATCTGGTCGGAAGTCAGGCTCAGCGAGTTCATGGAACCGACGGACCCGATGGCCGCCTGGATCTGTCCAGCGGTTGCGCCCAGCTTGGTCGAAGCGGCAAGGGTGCCATGACAGCCAGCGCAGTTCTGGTCGTAGAGGGTCGCACCGTCGACGACGGCCGGAACCTCTACGGGAACCCGGAGGCTTTTGTCGGGATAAGCCGTTCCATAGTGGTAAGTCGCTTGGAGATCGTCATAGGCCGCAAGACCACCGGCGGGGAGCTGATCCTCCTCCACGAAGGCGGGACGGGTGTTGGTATTGATGTAAGCCATGATGTCCAGAGCCTCCTGGTTGGCCAAGGTAAACTCTTCGCCGGGGGGCATGTTGAACTGGATCCAGCTGCCTCCCTTGAAGTTGTTGGCCAGTCCTGCGCCCTTGTTGAAGGACCCGGGGCCCCAGACCGGCGGGAAGTCAAAGTGACCGTCGGAGTCGGAATCGATGCCCAGACCGTCCACAGCGTGACAGCTGGCACATTTGGCCAGGTACGCGGCCTCCCCGTTGATTACGTTGGCTGCTCCTGCGCCGTGCAGGGTCTTGATGTCGGCGTTAATGAAAGCATCGTTGTTAGCCGAGACGGCGCGAGCGGCATTCATCTTGATGGGGGTACCTTCGGAGAGCCAGGTGATGTAAGTGGTCATGGCCAGCAAGGGCTCGCTGTTGGCGGGCAGGCGGGTGCCGTTCATGCTGCGCATGAAGCAGCTGTTGATACGGTCCTGCAGGGTGATCACTCCACCATCGCGGCCATTGAAGGCGGGGAAGGAGGCGGCGGCGCCGATGAAGGTGGAGCCGATGGCCTTCTTCTTTCCGGCGTCGCGGTGACAGGAGCTGCAGGTGAGATCACTGTTGGGGATGTAGGAGGCCGTCAGGGCATGGGTGTTGGTGTTGCGGATGATGTCCTCGCCGAGCTGGATCATGTACTGCATCTCGGTGAAGCCGCCCTTAACTTCTGGCAGAGCCGTGGGAGCTGCTTTCATGCTGCTGGCCTCGGTCTTCAGGCCGTCCAGATACTCGGCCTCGGCGTCGTTGAGGGTCATGGAGCGAACATCGCTGCCGCAACCATAGAGGGCTGCCGACCCGGCCAACAACACTCCCAGAGCTACACCGCTCCAGCTTTTTTTGGTCATCATCTTTTTCATCGTGATTCTCCTTCTTTGGATTCGATGGATGTCTGCGCCGCAAAGGCGCCCAGATTCGTCCTGATGCCTCCCTATGTTCCAAGAGCCGTTCCACAAAACGCCACCTCAGAACTGAAACGACAAAAACGAACCAATTACAAACACTTACAAAGAACGTGCACCATCTCCAACCCTGCTGAACCGACAAAAGGGTTGCAACATGCAACCTTGAACATTTAAGTTCATTGCATGCATGGTTGCATGTTGCAACCCTGCGGACTGCACTGCGGA
>JAAXQG010000210.1 GCA_012974445.1 Desulfuromonadales bacterium | reverse complement strand
CGAGCCCTTTGACTCTGCCGGAGGTGCCCGATTGACAGCCCTTGCGCCAGTACAAAAAGACACCCCTTGACAGGGAGTTGTTAAGAAAGTATCTGACCCTCTTGCCTCTGACCCTCTTGCCTCTATTTTCGGCAAGCCCGTGAAAAGCATGGAGGGGGCACGATTGGGGCAGGCATCCTAGAAAAAGTTCTCTTCGCGCTCGCCGGTTGCCGAAGGTTGGCGCCGGTCAGGCAACCCCTTCGCCCAGCAGAGTGCCCAGGCGGCGCGCCTCGGCGATGACCTCCGGGTGCTCGGAAACCCTCCCCGCTTCGAAGATGCGCAAGACCGGCAGCTCCTCGATAACCTCGAAACCGAGCGCTTCCAAGGGCATGCGCATCGCCTCCAGGGTAAAACCCATGTCCTTTTTATCTTCTTGCTCGCAGACCGCCGCGATGACGGCCTTGCGCCCCTGCCCCGCCAGCTTGCTCGACCAGCCACTCGGCCGATTGTCGTTGAAGTTGTAGAAGCAGTAGAGCCGGTCGATAAAGGCCTTAATCCAGGCCGTGACATTGTAATTGTGGACCGGGCAGACAAGCACCAACCCCTTGGCCTCGACGATTTTCGGGTAGAGCTCCGTCATGTCGTCGTCAAAGCGCGTGCAGCGGCCGTTCCTGCGGCAGAGCTCGCATCCGACGCAGGGCTGGAACTGCAGATCCGGCAAGCGGACCTGTTCGGTCCGGGCGCCGCCTTCCTGGGCCGCGCCCAGAATTTGCCCGAGCAGGGTATCGGTGTTGCCCCCCTTCCTCGGGCTGCCGCCGATCCCGAGGATACTTCTCCCCGAGGGCGGGCTTTCCCTTTTCTCCAGCACCATGAGCTTCCTCCTGAAGATTGTTGAGCGCCTCTTGCTAGAGCAGCCCCTGGGCCGTCAGCCATTCGCGGACAACCTCGCGTTCGTTGCGGTGATCGATATCGACCGCGGCATTGAGCTTCTGCATCTCGGCGGTAGTCAGCTTCTCGGTAATCGCCATGAGGATCTCGCGGATTTCGGGGTACTTCTCCAGAACCTCCTTGCGGACAACGGGCACAGGGTTGTAGACGGGGAAGAAATTCCTGTCGTCGACCAGGTTGACGAAACCGAAGGCGGTGATGCGGCCGTCCGTGGCATAGCCCATGGCAATCTGGAGCTGGTCGTCCCTGAGAGCCATATAGGTCAGGCCGGTCTCCATCTTCTTCACCATGGAGCGATCCAGACGGAACTGGTACTCTTTCATAAGCTGCTTAAAGCCGTCGGGACGCTCATAGAACTCGATGTCCACGCCCACGGTGAATGCCTTGGGGTGCTCCTTGGCATAGGCCGCCAGGTCGGAGATCGAAGAGATCCCATGCTTCTGTGCAGTATCCTTCTTCATCATCAGCGTATAGGTGTTATTGAAGCGAATAGGGTCGAGCCAGACCAGGTCCTTGGCGGCGTCCTTCTCTTGGAGCCAGTTGTAGAGCCTGGCCGAATCGGTCATCACCGCGGCGTCCTTCTGATGATGATAGACGGTGTAGGCGGTGCCGGTATATTCGTAATAAAGATCGAACTGACCGTTCTCAAGGGACTGACGGGCCAGAGTGGAGCCGACGCCGGTCTTGACCTCGACATCGAAACCGCCCTTCTCGAGCAGGGCCCTTCCAAGTTCGGCCAGCAGATACGCCTCGGTGTAGTTCTTGCCGCCGATCACCAGCTCCTTCTCTCCAGCGGAAACCACGGGGGCAAAGGCAAGGGCGCAGGCAATAAAAAGTCCTAAAAGCTTCATCATGGATCTCATTCGTTCTCCTTGTTTTTAATAAGTTTATGGCCGGACACAGCCGACCGTTGTGGACTAAGGGCCCTGAAGGCGCAATCCCTTCGGGGTCAACACCCTGCCGAGCAGTTCGCACATGAAATCACCGAAGAGGGCCAACAGCGTTACGGGGATGGCTCCGGCCAGCAGCTTTTCGGTTTGCATCAGGGCCATGCCGGTGAAGATGAGATCGCCGAGCCCCCCCGCCCCGATGATGTAGCTCAGAGCCGCGGTTCCGATATTGATGACCAGCGCCACCCTGAAACCGGTCAGGATGACCGGTACGGCATTGGGCAGTTCGACCTCGAAGAGGATCTTGAGAGAAGGCATCCCCATCCCGCGAGCCGCGTCGATCATCCCCGGCGGCACCGCCGAGATGCCGGCCAGGGTGTTGCGGGCGATCGGCAGAATCGAATAGACGAAAAGGGCGAAGATGGCGGTGTTGCTGCCGATGCCCAGAAAACTCATGGCCAACGCCAAAACCGCCAAAGAAGGGACGGTCTGCCCGAGGCCGACCACGTACATCATCACCCCGGCATATTTTTTCAGGCGCCTGCGGGTCAAGAGGATGCCGATGGTCAGGCCGGTGACCGTCGCCAGCGTCATGCTCACGGCGACCAGATAGAGGTGTTGCCAGAACAACTCCAGGATGTAGGGGTACTCCCAGGGATCGGTGACATAGGAGATGAGCCCTACCCGCTCGGCGGCGATGCCGAGGGCGAGGAGGAGGACGGCGAAAAGAAGTCGATAAAATTTAACCAGTAATTTCGTCATTTTCCGAGCTTCCGTTGAATCCTGATCCCCTTGGGAGTACTCCACCATTCCAGCAGGGCCATACCCCCGTCTACCAGGATGGCGAAGAGCGAAACCAACAGCGCCCCGGCAATGACCATATCGTCATAAGCCCGGCCGATCCCCTGCTGGATGAAGACGCCCAGCCCCCCGGCGCCGATATAGGTGGCGATGGCCGCGATGCCGATATTCATGACCGCGGCGGTGCGCAGCCCGGCCAGGATGACCGGCACGGCCATGGGAATCTCCACCTGCGTCAGCAAGCGCCAGTTGGTCATGCCCATGCCCCGGCCGGCGTCGATCATCGAAGGCGGTACGTTGCGGATGGCGGTGTAGGTATTGCGGATGATGGGAAGCTGGCTGTAGAGGACCAAGGCGATGACGGCCGGCACCGTGCCGAGCCCGTGACCGAAGGGCGAAAGGAGCGGCAGCATTATGCCGAAAAGGGCGAGGGAGGGGATGGTCATCATGATGTTGGCGGCATTGAGGACACGCTTGGCCACCTCGTCATTCTTGGTGATCAGTATGCCGATGGGAATCCCGATTAGGGTCGCCAGCATCAGAGACACACCGACGATCCACATGTGTTCCCAACTCAATTGCAGCACCTGCTGCCAGTTATCCGAAATAAAACTCAGCACGCTCACGTTTTCCCTATTCCTCTTCGGTTTCGTCCGAATAGATCTCCAGGATCGACTTCTGAATGTTCTGATAGCTGATGGTGCCGGCGAAGTCGCCGTTGGAGTCCACCACGGGCAGAAAGAGCTGGTTGTGCATCAGCATGGCCGAGAGCACGTCGCGCAGCAGGCTGCTCTCCTTGGCCACCGAGGGGAACTCCTCCACCAGCTCCCGGAGCCTGCCCTCCTCGTATTTGAGGCCCTTTATGGACACCTGCCCCAGGGGTTTACCGTCCTCCACGACGATGGCGTGGCGCAACTGCTTCTCATCGAGGAGTTTGAGGGCCTCCGGAGCGGGCATCGATCCCTGCAAAACGTTTTTAGGATTGCGCTTGAGCGCATCGCGCACCCGCATCAGGGCGAGGACCTTCAGGGTCCTGTCGGCGCCGACGAAATCAGCGACGAACTTGTTCTTGGGCTGGGTTAGAATCATCTCGGGGGTGTCGTACTGGACCAGCTTGCCGTGGTCGAAGACTGCGATCTTGTCGCCGAGCTTGATCGCCTCATGGATGTCGTGGGAGACGAAGACCACGGTCTTTTTCAGTTTGTTCTGCAGGCGGATGAACTCGTCCTGGATCTGTTCGCGGTTGATCGGGTCGATGGCGCCGAAGGGCTCATCCATCAGCAGGACA
>JAAXQG010000278.1 GCA_012974445.1 Desulfuromonadales bacterium | reverse complement strand
CGGACCGATGCCGAGGTGATTCTCGCCACCATCGAAAACTCCATTTTCAACTCTATGCGAGCCGGTAAGAGCAGCGATGTTCAGGCCATACTCGAGATGGTCGGCCGCAGTCACAATATCAACAACGTGCGTATCTTTCATCCCAACGGGGTGATTCTCAAGTCTTCCCACCCCGAGGAAATAGGCTCCACCATCAAGGGGGTTGAGTTCGCCCTGTTCAAGGCCGGTCACAACAGTCAGGTGTTCAGCTCCCAGGGCGAAGATGTGCTGGGGATGGTCAAGCCCATCGTCTCCGAAGAAATATGCTTCCGTTGCCACGGCGAAGGTAAGAAGGTCATCGGCGTTCTCAACCTGAATTTTTCTCTGGCCCAGACGGAGAAAAGCCTCAGAGCCTCCTCTCAGTACTACATTCTCTCGGCCATCGTGATAACCTTTCTGCTTTCCATCGGCGTCTCGGTCATTCTGCTGCGATTTATCAAGAGGCCCATCGGTTTTCTGGTCGAGAAAATGGCGAAGATCGAAGAAGGAGACCTGAGCGTCAGGATGGTTCCCCGCTATGATGATGAGATGGGGCGCCTGATGCTCAGTTTCAATTCCATGGTCAAGAATCTGCAGTCTGCCCGTAGGGAAGTCGATCGACTGCACCTGATCCAGATGGAGCGGGCCGATCGCCTGGCTTCTATCGGTGAGATGGCTACCGGTCTGGCCCATGAGATTCGTAACCCCCTTGCAGGGATCAGCGGGGCCATCTCGGTTCTTGCCGATGACTATCCCGAGGAGGACGCTCGCCGTGAGATCGTCCGGGAGGTTCTTGATCAGATCGTTCGGCTGGATAAGACTGTTAATGATCTGCTCTATTTCGGCCGTCCGGGTAAGCCGGAGCTGACCCTGCAGGATATGAACGTCCTGATTCGCAAGACTGTCTTTTTTATTGCCCAGTACCCGGCGGCCAAGTCGGTGCAGATCGAAAAAGAGTTGACCCGGGAGCTGGCCCCCGTGCTTGTGGATGAGAAGCAGATGCAGCAGGTTCTGCTCAATATCTTTCTCAATGCCTTTCAGGAGATGAGCTCCGGAGGAATATTGACGATTCAGACCGAAATGGCTGAGATTTTGGGCCGCCCCTGGGTCAGAATTCTTGTGACCGACACAGGTAGCGGAATTACGCCTGAAGAGCTGGAGAAGGTGTTTACCCCGTTTTTTACCACCAAAACCCAGGGTACGGGACTTGGCTTGCCGATTTGCCGTCAGCTGGTCGAGCAACAGAGTGGACGAATCCGGGTTGAAAGCAAAGTGGGTGAAGGTACGACCTTCATCGTTGAACTTCCCGCTGTGACTGACTTGGAGCAAGCCTCCCTTGAAGAGGAGTCTTTTTATGAAGCGTAAGATCCTTGTTGTTGATGATGAACACCTGATTCGCTGGTCCCTCGAGCAGAATCTCAAAAAACAGGGGTATGAAGTCTGCTCCGCCGGTACCGGGGAAGATGCTCTGAAGCTGCTTAAGGAGGAGTCCCCCGACCTCATGCTTCTTGATATTCAGCTCCCTGGTATCAACGGTCTCGAAGTTCTTGAGAAAGCCAAGGTTATCGACGAAGAGGTCGTGGTGATCATGATTTCGGCGCTGGGAGTTTTGGAGACGGCAGTTAAGGCCATGCGAATGGGGGCCTTTGATTTCGTCAATAAACCCTTCAATCTCGACGAACTGGCCATTGTCATCAAGAAGGCGCTGGAGACCCGGGAGCTCAAGCGCGAGGTCATGCACCTGAGGTCCGAGCAGACCAAGCACTTCGGGATTGATAAGATTATCGGCAAGGGGCAGCACATGAACCATATCCTCTCCATGGTTCAGAAGGTTGCTCAAAGCGACGCCAGCACCGTCCTGATTCAGGGGGAGAGTGGTACCGGAAAAGAGCTTATCGCCAAGGCCATTCATTATGAAAGTGGCCGCGCAGAAAAGCCCTTCATGGCCATCAACTGCGCAGCCGTTTCCGAGACCCTGCTCGAAAGTGAGCTCATGGGGCACGAAAAGGGAGCCTTTACCGACGCCAAGTCGATGAAAAAGGGTCTCTTTGAGATTGCCAACGGCGGGACCATCTTCCTGGATGAAATCGGGGATATGGATATCGTCATGCAGGCCAAGCTGCTGCGGGTTCTGGAGGAGCGCTCCTTTCGCCGGGTCGGGGGGACGAAGGATATTCAGATCGATGTCCGTATTGTCTCTGCCACGAATAAAGATCTGGTCCAGGCCATCGAAGAGAAGAGTTTTCGACATGATCTTTACTATCGCCTTCAGGTCATCCCCATCTATCTCCCGCCGCTAAGGGAGCGCCGGGACGACGTGGTCCTGCTTGCCGAATATTTCGTGGATCATTTCCGGAAAGAGTTTGGTAAGAAGGTCAAGGGTATATCCGATGAAGCCCGCAAATTCCTGCTCTCCTATGACTGGCCCGGCAATATTCGGGAACTCAAAAATGTTATTGAGCGGGCGATCATCCTTGAAAATGATGAGTATCTGAAGCTGGTTCATTTTCCCCGTGACATGGTGCCTGGCGGGGGTGGAAGTTCCAGCGTAGCTGAGCCTGCCGGCCCCTTCAAAATCGTGCTGCCTGAAGAGGGTATTGATATTGAAGATGTCGAGCGAGAGCTTATTCGGCAGGCCATTGAGCAGTCGGATGGAAATCAATCCAAGGCGGCGCGAAAGCTCAATCTCGGAATCGATGCATTCAGGTATCGGATGAAGAAGTTCGGCTTCCTCTAGAGGGTTGCCGGATTATCTCTGAATAGAAGGTGGGCTTTGCCCGCCTTTTTTCGTTTTTAATGTTGGTATTCTAGTTGCATTGATAAGCCAGGAGCGTTTCCCTTTTTTGTGGTGATGGCCGGAGGGACTGAGTTTTATTCCAAAGCAGGAGGAGACCGATGATTTTTCAGGGATTTGAAATGCGTTTGATTACTGCGATATGGCTGCTTTTGGCCGTGTTTTCCCCTGTTTGCGTCTTCGCTTTGACCGCCCCGGAAATAAAGTCTCTCGGGCAGCTCAATACCACACACGCTGATATTTCCAAGATTGCTTTCGACGGCGCCGGTAATCTTTATCTCGATGCTCCCCAGATTCAGTCGATTGTAAAGATCGACATGTACGGTGAAGAGTTGGGACGGTTTTCCGTGCCCAGTTCCGGTGCCGGCCTTGCCGTCTCCGAAGATGGCAGCCGCATCTACGTCTCAACCATCGATGCTGTTGTGGTGCTCGACGGTGTAGAGGGTAAGCCCCTGGGGACCCTGGGCCGCGGGCAGGGGGAGTTCGGGGCGGCAGGTGATATCGCCCTGGATGGTCAAGGTTATGTGTTTGTGGTCGATACGAAGACCCTTGAAGTGAAAACTTACGATCTCGAAGGTGCTTTTGTTTCGAGTTTTGGTGGCCGGGGTAAGGGGGCTGGGAAATTTCTCTCCATCTGGGACATGGCTATCAACCCTGCGACCCGGGCCGTCTATGTCGCCGATATTTTCAATTCCAGAGACGAGTATGATCCTTCCGGTAATCTCATCGCGCGTGGCGCTCGCCCCAGGGTGCAGGTTTTCAGCCTGGGCGGAGAATATATCCGCACCCTCGATGCCGGAGTCGATTTCGGGCTCCCCGCCCTGACTTTCTTCAGCGGTATTGAGTTTGACGACAAGGGACGAGCCTTTATTCTCGACTCTCACCGTGGTGAGATTCGCGCCCTGTCTCTGCCTCAGACATTTCTCGCTCGTTATGCCGGGCAGGGCTTCGAACCGGGGCAGTTGATGCGTCCCTCAGATTCCGCCTTCGATCCGCTCACCAAGCGCCTTTTCGTGCTCTGCCAGTTCGGACGTATTGAAATTTTCGGCATCGACGGAGGGCAGACGCCGGTGAAGCTCAATGCATCCCCCTCTCGTCCCCTGCCTCTAGCCCCTCTGTCCGGGGATGACGTGGCCGGATCTTCCGTTGACTTCGAGTTCAGAAATGCCGTTGATACAGATTCGCCGGTCCTGTCTTATGACCTGCAGCTCTCCCGGCTGGGGGAAACTCTGCGTACCGAGCAGCATATCGACGAGGGGGCTGTTAACACCTCCCACCGCCTGAGCTACCCTTATGTGGAAAATGCCGGCTATCAGTGGCAGGTACGTGCCTCTGACGGGGCCTCTGCCTCGGGCTGGTCCGGGCAGGTCTCCTTTTATTACAACAATGTTGATGAGCCGCCTGTCGCCACCGAACTCCTTTTCCCGCTGGAAGGAGAGGTCATTGACGGCAAGGCGCTGCTGAGCTGGTCCGTAGCCGCAGATCCCGATCCCAACGATCTGGTCCGATACCGGATTGAAATAGCCTCCGAACCCGATTTTGCTTCTCTGGTGCTGCGGCAGGATCTGCCTTCGGTGAGCGTAGAGCTTGGGGCCCTGTCCGACTACCTGGCGCTTCAGGATGGTCAAGGCTATTTCTGGCGCGTCACCGCCATCGATAATCATGATCTGGCCTCACCCGTTTCAGCTGCAGGTCGCTTCTTCTACGATACGAGTCTGTTAGAGCTCAGTGCAAATATGCCCGACGTGCGCTTTTACGCCGGGGGCAATCATGCCCACCCGGGTCGTTATCTCGGAGACTCTCCCTTGGAGCTACGCGATCTTGAGCCCGGTGTCTTCTCTCTCGTTGCCGAGCGCAGTGGCTTTGAAACCCGTATCGGCCAGGTCAGTATCGGTCAGGGGGAAAACAGCAGCCTCCACATCGAGCTGCTTCCCGCCCTTATTCCTGTAGCGTCCGGTGCGGTCCGGATTCAGTCGGAGCTGGGGGAGATTGAGGTCATGGGGGGGGCTTCTCCCTTCGTGGTCGACTTTGACAATGACGGAATCCAGGATCTTCTGGTCGGTGACGCCGCAGGATGGGTTCATCTCTTCCGTGGTGAGCCGGAGGGTGTTTATGCTGCCGGTGAGCTTCTTTCTCTGCCTGCCATCGCCGGGGCGACCCCCTTTGTTTATGACTGGAATGGCGATGGCCGCAAGGACCTGCTCGTCGGCACTCTCGACGGTACGGTCTGGCTGTTTCTCAATCATGGCACCGAGGCTGAGCCGGTCTTTGCCGTGGGGATCTTCCTTCAGGCCGAAGGTGTCCCTCTCGATGTAGGTGAGCGGGCTCTTCCCGAGGTGGTTGAGTCCTTCGGTAGCAGGGGGCCCGGTCTTCTGGTGGGGGCTCAGAGCGGCGAGATTTTCTACTATGGTTTTGCCTCGAGCGCAGAGGGGATAGATCTGCTGCCGGGTGAGATTGTCCATGAGGGTATTGAGGCCGCTTCGGTGTTTCCTGTCGACTGGGATGCCGATGGCCGACGGGAGCTGATGCTTCAGGATGGTGATGCCTTCGTGTTTCATGAGGTCACGGATGAGGGGCTGGTACCTTTCGCCCGTATGTTGCTGCCCGCCGAGGTGACAGCCTCCGGTGGTCGTCTGTCAGTCTTTGCTTTTGATGCCGATGGTGCCGGGGGCAAGGATCTTTATCTTGGCGATGGCATAGGGCGCCTGTGGCTGCTGCCGATGGAAGGGGTGGTTTATCTCCCCGCCTTTGGCGAGGCCCTGCAGGACAAAATCCTTGAGCTGGAAGACCTCTCCCTCGCTCTAGAGGTTGATATCTCCTTCGAACTGCAGCAGCTTTCGGCCCTGATCGAGGATAATGAACTGTCCGGCGCCTGGGAGCTGGCCCGGGAGTTGGTCGCCCACTTGACCCAGGGTGGGGAACTTGTGGTAAAAATGGAGGAGTTGGTTACTCTTTTGCGCTAGGGTCCAGATGAAGTCAGCTTTTTTGTTTAAATGTCTTCTCGTTATCGGTGTTCTCTCGGCCGGTGTCCTCCTTGTGGCACCGGCTTTTTCTGCACCCATGGGAGTTCGCAAGACCACTCACAATCTGAGCGTGGAAGGTTATGCGACCAATACGTCATGGGCCGGCTACTATTCCGAGACTGTTGAGACTCAGATCTGTATCTTCTGTCACACGCCCCATGGAGGAGATACAACGGGACCACTCTGGAACCGGGCGATTCCTGCAGGCTTTGATACGGGCTGGACTCACTATAACAGCGTGACTCTATCCTCCGGGGTGGGCGCGGCCAACCGTGCTGTCAGTCCTGAGTCTCTGCTCTGCCTGAGCTGTCATGACGGGACCATCGCTGTTGGCGATCTCATAAATCAGAGTGCTCTGGGAACGCCCTCGACGAGCACTACCACCGTGGTCAATCTTTCATCCTTTAATCCCCGGGTCGGTAATGCGAAGGATCTGTCCGACGATCATCCCATTTCATTTAGTTATACGGATTCGGTGACCGCTGTGGGTACTGGCTACGGTAATCTCGAGACCATCGAGCATGCTCGGGACGTCCAGGGGTTGAAGTTTTACGGTGCAACGAACCGCGTAGAGTGCGGCACCTGCCATGACCCCCATGTGAATTACGACCCCTGGTATGACCCCGATCAGGATCCCGCGATTTGCAACGCCCAGAGAGCCGTAGGAGACCTGGCTCAGGTTTGTGATTCTACGGCCGATATTCGGTACTTTCCCTTCCTTCGCATCCCCAACGACGCAAGCAATCTCTGTCTCAGCTGCCACAACAAGTAGTCATATCTTTCCCTTCTTTCGTTTCTCACGAATTTTCTCATAACATCCGTGCCCTCTACTCTTGGGCTCTGGCCCCGGCTATGTAAGCCATGGTCGCGGATTGAGATTCTCAGCGCATGCACCGATTGATGCGACCTGTCTTTGATTGCTTGTAACTATTCAGTCAATGCTCACTGCCAGTATTGTTGTCTTCACCTCCCCTTGAAGGGGAGGGTGAATTCAATTTGCAAGTGCACCACGAGCTCCAAGGGGCATAAGGGTCGGCGAAGTAGATGGCCAACCGGGCACCTATCTCTAATTCTTTGAAATTCGCAAACTCAGAGCCATTATCCAGGGTCAATGTCTGACGCATCACCCGAGGGATGAAGGAAAAAGCTTTGATACATTTTTCTGACAGGGTTGCGGCTTTCTTGTTTTCCAATTTTGCTGCCACGAGATAACGGCTTTTTCGCTCAACCATGGTGGCAATGCAGCCTGTACCCGGTTTTCCTTGAACCGTGTCGCCCTCCCAGTCACCGACCCTCTCTCGGGTTTCGACAATTTCTGGCCGCTGGTCAATGCCGACTCGTCCCGCCTTGAAGCGGCGCCCGGTGCCGTATCTACGCTGCTTGCGCCGTCTTTTCCTTTTGCGCCTCAGGCGCTGGTAAAGGATCCCATCAACGCTGCCCTCAAGGTAGACCCATCGGTAGATGGTCTCGTGACTGATCCGCATTTTGTCGTCATCGGGATAGTCGATGCGAATTCTGTTCGCGATCTCCTCTGGCGACCATTCAAGCTTGAGCTTTGAATCGACGTAATCCACCAAACGCCGATGGCTCTGTCGCTTTAGGTGCCGTGGCTGCTTGCGTCGTGCAATGGCTATTAGATGTGCCCGGTTATGCTTGTAAGCAGGGTTGTCATGTTGGGGGTCATTCCGATTAAGCTCACGAGCGATTGTTGTGTGGTGGCGATTGAGGCGCCGGGCAATCTCTCGGGCACTACAAAGGCATCGGGGTCAGGCCTGACAAGCGGAGTTTCTAATCTGCTCCGTAAACCCAACACCATCGGGTCTCGTTCCGACAGACGCCACACTCTTTTGCCTAGGCAGAAAAAGAGTGTGCAGAAAAGTGCCGCCCCCAAACCGCAGCCGCCCTTCGGGTACCCTCCGCGAAAGGAAACTGACCGGGGTTCATCGTGGGGCCTTTTTCCGGCCAGCACCCTTGCGCTGCGGCGGATGCAAATTGGGGGAGATCTCAGCTTGAAAAAGGGCAGACTCCGTTAGAGCCTGCCCTTTTTGATGGTTGGGTTTTTCACGTCGCCAACTGCCGCTGGCGGAGATTGTAACACGGGGTCTTCGAGAGCAACTCATGGGGGGTGGCCCTTTGGGGCTACTTTTGTCGCTGAAGACAAAAGTGAGTCGCCCGAGCGGGGCGAAACCCGATGACACAGCCCCGCAGCTCAGGGAGGGATTTTAGCAGTCAGCTCTCCTTTAGAGGGGCTGGTGGATTCGTCGCTGATGCTCCTTAATCCCCCCTACGGTACTGTGGCGTCTCCTCACCCCGACCCTCTGCCCGACTTCCAGGGCGGCACAAAGACGATGCTCTCGCCAGGTAGAATGATTGTTTCCAGCGGCTGGACGCGGTTGCGGTGGAAGAGGTGGCCGATCAGCTCCGGTTGCAGCCCAAGCTCGGCGGCGATGACCGTGGCGCTTTTGCCATCCTCGGCCACTTCGACTTCCAGCTCCGTGGGCAGCCCCTGACTTTTTCGCAAGGCATGGAGGCTGCCCAACATCTTCACTTGAACCTTTCCCATTGTAGGCTCCCTGTCGCTCATGGCGGCGTCCCTATAATCCTACCCCTTGATGAAATGCTGCTCCACGAAATCGGCCACCTGCAGGGGGTTGTTCAGGTCCAGCAGGGGCACGTCCAACTCTAACTGCTGATCGCTGACCACGGCGACCAGGGTTTCGTCGCGCTCTTCGCCCCGGCACATGAGGCTGGGGCTGCGCTCCAGACGGTTCACCTCGATCTTGGGGAAGGGGCCGCGCTTGAAGCCTTCGGTGAGCACCAGATCCATGTCGTTGAAGTAGGTGCCGAAGATGGCCTCGATGGGGGGCTGCTCGTCGTGCTGCTTGACCATGGCCAGCTTGGCGGGGGAGATGATGAGCATGTTGGCGGCACCTGCGGCGCTGAGGCGGTAGCTGTCCTTGCCGGGGTGATCAATGTCGAAGCTGTGGGCGTCGTGCTTGACCATGCCGATTCGGTAGCCGCGCTCTTTGAGGATGGGCAGCACCTGCTCCAGCAGCGTGGTCTTGCCCGTGCCGCTCTTGGCCACGAAGGAGAGGGCCTTGGGGCGCATGGATTGTTGGGTCGGATGGGCGGCCTTGTAGTCGGCCAGAATCCGGGCGTGATCGAAACAGAGGGAGGGCAGGGCGTCCAGGGGGAAGAGCCGGGCTTGAGCGGCGTCATCGCCTCCTCGCATCTCCCCTCTGCCCTCGGCGGTGAAGACGAAGGAGATGTTGTGCTGCCGGGGATCGCGGTCGGGCTCCGAATAGGCGCGGAACTGCTGCAGGTTGTGCAGCTCGAGGGAGGTCTCCTCCATGGCCTCGCGCAGGGCCGAGGTCTCCAGGCTCTCGCCGTAGTCCACGAAGCCGCCGGGCAGGGCCCACCCGAAGGGCTCATTCTTGCGCTCGATGAGCACCACGCTGTCGCCCTTGCGGATGATGATGTCCACCGTGGGAAAGGGGTTGCGATACTTGACGACGTCGGCCTTGCAGTTGGGGCAGCTCAGGTGGTCGGCGGGCATGGAAACTCTCCTTATGGATCATTGAAGGGCAGGGCAGTACCCGGCCAGCGATTGAAAGATTGTCGCTACGAGCTGAATCAGCCGCCTATTTTAGGAAGCTGTCGGACTATACATGAGCTGGCTGCAAATTTAGCTCTTTGGCCCATATCTCAGCACTTTTTCGGCCCATAGCTACGGCTATGAGCCTTCAAATGAGCTGAAATCTGACCTCAAACATCCAGGTTTTCGCTTCAGCCCGCATAGTCCGACAGCCTCCTAGAGGTTTTTCAGATTAAACGCCTTTATTTTTCGATGCAGGGTGTTGCGGGCGATGCCCAGGGTTCTCGCCGATTCGGTGATATTCCAGTGATGGGCCTCCAGGGTGCGGCGAATGGTTTCGAGCTCTGTATCCCTGAGGTTCCCGCTGTTGGCAGGCTCGATCCCCCTGCTTTGCATGATGGAAGTCAGTCTTCGATCCAGCTCGAAGACCTCCTTACGCAGCTGCTCCAGCTCTCCCGGGCTCATTGCCTCAAGTTTCTGCTCGCTTCCGTACTGCGCCAGCAGCGAGGGCGTGGATTGCTCTCTGGTCTCGGGCTGGCTTGTGGGCTGCTTCTGCGCCTCGCGCGCCGAGGCCGCACTCGGCCCGAGACTGGGCCCCAGATGCAGAGGCAGGATGCTTTCGTCGTTGCAGAGAACGGCCGCCCGCCGCATGACATTGGCCAGCTCCCGGATGTTGCCCGGCCAGCTGTGCTGTTTGAGCTGCTTGAGCGCCGCCGCAGAAAGGCGCAGGGCGGGATTGATGTTGGTGATGAAATGCTCGGCCAGCATGGGGATATCTTCGCTGCGGCTGGACAGGGTGGGGATCTCGAGCCGTACCACGTTGAGGCGATAATAGAGATCCTCGCGGAAGGTCTTCTCCCGGATGGCCTGCTCCAGATCCACATTGGTGGCGGCGATGATACGCACATCGGTGCGGATGGGCGATTCGCCGCCGACCCGCATGAATTCCCCGGTCTCCAGAACCCGCAACAGTTTGACCTGAATCTGCGCACTGGCATCGCCGATCTCATCGAGAAAAAGCGTTCCCCGGTTGGCCAGCTCGAAAATGCCCTTGCGCGTCTGGTTCGCCCCGGTGAAGGCTCCCTTTTCATGGCCGAAGAGCTCGCTCTCCAGCAGGTTTTCCGGCAGGGCGCCGCAATTGACGGGGATAAAGGCCTGGTTGGCCCTGGGGGAGGCTGCGTGGGTGAAGCGGGCCAGCACCTCCTTGCCCGTGCCCGTATTTCCCTGGATCAGCACATTGATGTTTTTCTGGGCGATCTTAAAGGCCAGAGAAGCCAGTCGGCGCATTTCCGGAGACTGACCCACGCGAAACCCGACGCCTTCGGCCACGTCCGACCATTCGTCGCGCCCCCGGTATCCCTGCTGGAGATTGATGCCGTAGGTGGCGGCCTTTTCGATGAGCTGCTCGATGGTGGCGATGTCATCAAAGGGCTTTTCCAGGTACTCGTAGGCCCCGAGCTGCACGGCAGCCACAGCGGTCTTGATCGTGCTGTAGCCGGTCATGATGATGACTTCGCAGGCCGGCTGACGGGCCTTTATTCTCTTGAGCAGGCTGATGCCGTCGGTGTCGGGCAGTTTCAGATCGACCATGGCCACATGAAAATAATGCTCGTCCAGAGCCCTGACCGCATCGACTTCGCTCTCCGCGGTGCTGACCTGATAGCCCTTCTTGGTCAGCAGCCTCCGGAAGAAGGTGCAGACGTCGCTTTCGTCGTCGATGATCAGTACCCTGATCTGCTGCAGGTTGCTTGCGTCTTTGGGTTCCATATCCATTTCAATCCTGAAGGGGGACGGGCAGTACCAGCGAAAAGGTGCTGCCTTTACCCGGGACGCTATCCACCTCGATAGTTCCATTGTGAGATTCGATGATTCCCAGACTCACCGACAGCCCCAGCCCCGTACCCCGGGTGGCTTCTTTGCTGGTGAAAAAGGGAGTGAAGATTTTCGAGAGACTCTCCGGGGCGATGCCCGCGCCATTGTCCTTGACGCTCAGAACGGCAAAGCACTTGTTCCCCTTCGATCTGAGACTGGAGCTGACCTCGATGATCTTCTCTTGCGGGGCTCGCTCGATGATGGCATCGCGGGCGTTGACCAGCAGGTTGGTGAGCACCTGCTGGATCTGGGGTCCATTGGCCCTGAGTTTGGGCAGATCGGCGCAGAGGTTTTTGCGGATCTGAATCTGGTTGCGGTTAATCTGGTACTTGATCAGGCTCAGTACGCGATCGACTTCTTCGTTGAGATCGGTATCGGAGAGGGGGATCTGATCCTGTCTTGAGAAGGTCAACAGGTTCTGGATGATGCGCTTGCACCGGATGCCGCTGTTGATGATGTCCTCAAGCTCTTCGCCTTCCTGAGGGCGATCCTTGTCTGCCAGTTCCCGGATGAGCATCTGGGCCGTGCCGATGATCACGGTCAGAGGGCTGTTGAGCTCATGGGCCACTCCGGCCGCCATCTCCCCGATGGCCGCAAGCTTTGCAGACTGAACCAGCTTGGCCTCCATCCGGGTCTTCTCCGTGACGTCCTTGAGGATGATGGTGACGGCCGAGAGCTGTCCTTCTTCGTTGAACACAGGGTAGTAGGAGGTCTGCAGCAGCAGCCCCTCGTCGGTTCGCCAGGAGAGGAAGGCTGGTTTCCCGCTTCGCTTGAGTTCTTCGATGGGACAGGTCTTACAGGGGCGGCTCTGCCCGTGGAGCCTGTCGAAGCACTTGTTGCTCAGGGCCTGGTGCCAGAGTTTATCGATATTGGGGGGCAGGCGGTTGTTGTGCAGCAGCACGTTGTAGTCGGTATCGATGAGAAAAACCGCATCGGTGACGGCGTTGAAGGTGGCTTCCCATTCGGATTTAGCTCTGGAGACCCGGTTGTAGAGCCGGGAATTATGGGTACTGATGGAGAGCAGGTCCGCCAGGTGCTGAACGAAATTGAGCTCTGCCTCGCTGGTGGGGGTCGGATCGGTTTTACCCACGACCAGCACCCCGATGACTTGGGAGCGTTCGAACATGGGGGCGATGGCCAGGGAGACGAGGCGGGAGGGGAAGGCGTTGTTGTGCCACATGTGGGAGTTGTAGCTCGTCGAAGCGTCGAAAATCGCCGCCTTCTTCTCCCGGATCACCCGTGCCGATGGGGAGTCGGCGGGAAATCGCTCGATCTGGCAGAAGTTTTCCGGAACCATCGATTTGAGCCGGAGCTCGTCCCCACGCAGGGTTACCAGCCCGAGAAAATCGCAGGACAGGGCCGCGGGCAGCTTGGAGAAGGTCCGGTCGAGGATCTCCTGGATGGACATGTCGATGTTCATGTCCCTGGCCAGTTGATGCAGTACCTCCAGGCGGCTGTTCTGCTTGAGAACCTCCTGATTGCGTTTTTTCAGCTCCACATAGTAGTTGAGCTTGGAGGAGTCGACCCCTGTGAGTTGCTCCAGTAATTTTTCCCTGTTATCCATATCTGACACCTAGAGAGCGTTGCGGTAAATCTGTTCGATGTCGGCCTTGCTCGCCCTGCGGGGGTTGGTGACCAGGCAGGCATCCTTGAGAGCATTTTCGCTCAGAGCGCCAATATCCTCCTGCCTCATCCCGATCTGTGCCAGCCCTTTTTCGAGCCCTATATCCCTGATGAGGGAGCGAACTGCGCTGATGGAAAGGGCCGCGGCCTCCATCTCGTCCAGCCCGGCGGTCTGCTCGCCCATGGCCCGGGCGATCTGACTAAACCTCTGCGGGCAGGCGCTGAGGTTGAATTCCATCACGTGGGGCAGGATCGAGGCGTTGGTCTCGCCGTGATGCAGATCGATGAGGCCGTCGACCTGATGGGTCATGGCATGGGTCGCTCCCAGGATGGCATTGGAGAAGGCCATCCCTGCCAGCATGCTTGCCATGGCCATGTCGGCGTTAGCCAGCTTGCTAGCGCTTCCGGCGACGGTATTTCTCAGGTTGCGGGAAATCAGCTCGATGGCTTTGAGGGCGTGAATATCGGTGAGGGGGGTTGAGGCCAGGGACACGAAAGACTCGATGCCGTGAGTCAGGGCGTCGAGCCCTGTTGCGGCGGTAAGCAGGGGATCCTTGGTCTGAAGAAGCTCGGGGTCCACGATGGCGATATCGGGGATGAGGGACCGGGAGATGATGGACATCTTGAGCTTGCGGGCGCTGTCTACGATGATCGTGAACTGGCTGACCTCGGATCCGGCCCCCGCGGTACTCGGCGCGATGATCATGGGGGGCAGGGGGTGGGTGATGCGGTTGATTCCCTCGTAATCCCGAATCTTCCCTCCATTGGTGGCCAGCACGGCCACAGCCTTGGCCACATCCGTCGGGCTGCCTCCGCCCACGGCCACGATGGCGTCACAGCCGGAGCGCAGGTACTTCTCGAGTCCCTGTTCGACCTCGAAATCCTTGGGGTTGGTGGTCAGGGAGAAGAAGACCTCGGTGGCGAGCCCCGATGCCTCCAGAATTTCTGTGGCCTTCTGTGCCCAGCCGGCCTTCATGACGCCTTCGTCGGTCACCAGAAAGACTTTCGAGCCACCCAGGCGAAGCACGCTCTCGCCGATCTGGCCCAGAGACTGATGTCCGAAGATGATCTCGGGGGTGACGAATTTACTGATATTCATAACTCTCCTGCCGATGAAAGATAATGTCCCCTGCCTGCTTAAGTTAACACCGGGAGACCTCAAGAGAAAAGGGATTCAGGTTGTGGAAATTGACGGCCGTCTGCTCAGGACAGGGATGTTTGGGCGGTGGTGAATCAAGCAGACGTCCCTGATCGAGACGAAGCAGCTCTGCGCCGAGTCGCACGGGCTGCTCGGGATCATGGGTCGAAAGTATCACGGTGGTGCCAGAGTCCCGGCAGCTTTTGATAACCTCCTCGAGTACCGGGATCATCTCATGCTCCAGCGCGCTACCCGGTTCATCCAGAAGCAGCACCTCGGGCTCGAGAGCCAGGGCGCGGGCCAGGGCGACTCTTCGGGCCTCCCCCCCCGAGAGCTCGGTGGCCTTGCGATTCTCGTAGCCCGACATGCCCACCAGGGCCAGGGCTTTCTCGATTCGTGGCTTCTGTTGCTGCCCCCTGATTCCTCGAATGTCCAGGCCGTAACTTACATTCTGTTGAACCGTGCTATTGAAAAGATAGGGAGATTGATGAACCAGGGTCACGCAGCGGCGATATTTTTTAAGGCTAGAAGCTCTCCAGTCTGCTTTTTGACCACGAAAGCTCAGGGCTCCGCTGCAGGGCGGATCCAGGAAGGCTAGCAGTTGCAACAGGGTGCTCTTGCCGGCTCCATTGGGGCCCGAGAGGCAGTAGATCCTGGCGGGGTACAGATCCAGGGCCTCGATCTGCAGAGCAGGGCGTAAGCCATGAAATTTTTCAAGGTTTCGCAGGCTGTAGACTGGGTTCATGGCGATTACCTTCGGTGCAACAGAGTCGGTAGCACAGCAGCGACCAGGGGTGATGACCTCCAGGGCTGATCCTGATTTTGAGCAGTTAAGAAGCGGGCCAGGCTGTTGAGAGTGCAAGGGCTGTGCAAATTTGTTACAGGGCCCGGGGCAGACAGGGCGCAAGAGGGGCGCAAGGTGTGAATCTCTGCCATTTTGCATGGGAAATAATGTTTTAAGGATGGTGTAGACATGATCCCGATTTTAAGCGGGAGAGGGCGCCTCAGGGCAGGGCTAATCCACAATGTGATCCAGACTGTATCTGGGCTGTTCCATTGTGTGGCATTTTGTGCCGATTTGGTACCTCCTGGTTTTCCTCGATTCGAGACGCCTGAAGGGAGGCGTTTACGGTTCCTGTGCCGCTGATACTGGTGCGATTTGTGCCTTCATGGAGCAGACTGTACCTGAATGGAACAGTCGAGGCTCCGTCTGCGGCATCCTGGACCTGTAAAACATCTGGATCAAAAAAGCTTAAAAAACAGTGCAGTAGCTATGCTTTGGCGGTTTGGCATTCTTGTTGCGTTTACATCAACCATCGTTTTACTTAGCGACGGGCTCGTAGGAGAAAATCCTTCCCCTTGAAGTCTTTCGCTCAGATCAGATCGTTTTTGACCTAATTAGCGCTTAACGAAAAAAGGAGAGACAAACCATGGCAATGGCAGATCAAACATTCGGATTCTTTATCCCTACCGTAACTCTCATGGGTGTTGGCTGTTCCAAGGAGGCCGGTGACCAGGCCAAGGCACTCGGAGCCACCAACCTGCTTATCGTTACCGACGCGGTGCTGGCCAAGCTGGGAGTTGCCGACCTGATCAAGGGGCACCTGGAGGCTGCCGGTCTCAAGGCCACCATCTTTGACGGTGCCGAGCCCAACCCCACCGACAAAAATGTTCTGGCTGGCGTCAAGGCCTATGAGGCCAACGGCTGCGACGGTATCGTCTCTCTGGGTGGCGGAAGCTCCCACGACTGCGGCAAGGGTGTCGGCCTGGTCATCGGCAACGGCGGCAACATCCGCGACTTCGAAGGCGTCAACAAGTCCACCAAGTCCATGCCTGCTTTCCTGGCGATCAACACCACCGCCGGGACCGCTTCCGAGATGACCCGCTTCTGCATCATCACCAACACCGACACTAAGGTGAAGATGGCCATTGTCGACTGGCGCTGCACCCCCAATATCGCCATCAACGACCCCGTTCTGATGGTCGGCAAGCCCGCAGGGCTTACCGCAGCAACGGGTATGGACGCCCTGACCCACGCCGTTGAGGCCTATGTCTCCACCATCGCCACCCCCATTACCGATGCCTGCGCCATCAAGGCCATCGAGCTGGTTGCAGAGTATCTGCGCCCTGCCGTGGCCAACGGCGAGAATCTCGAAGCCCGCGACAAGATGGCATATGCCGAGTACCTGGCCGGTATGGCCTTTAACAACGCCAGCCTCGGCTACGTTCACGCCATGGCTCACCAGCTGGGCGGTTTCTACAACCTGCCCCACGGCGTCTGCAACGCGATTCTGCTCCCCTCGGTGTGCGAGTTCAATCTCATCGCCAACCCGGGACGCTTCGCCGACATCGCCGTGGCCATGGGCGAGAACATCGAAGGCCTCTCCGACGTGGATGCCGCCGATGTTGCCATTGAGGCCATCCGCAGACTTTCCTCTGACATCGGCATCCCCGCAGGGCTGAAGGATCTGAACGTCAAGAGCGAAGATCTCAAGGTCATGGCAGAGAATGCTCAGAAGGACGCCTGCATGCTCACCAACCCCCGCAAGGCAAACCTGGAGCAGGTGATCGGGATCTACGAATCCGCCATGTGAGGATGCTCATCAATGGGGAATCGTTGTAATTACGATTCACTTTTGGAGAACTTCTGCTAAGATCAAAACCTGTATCAAGATCAAGATGATGGGAGGGGACTGCTTGCGGTTCCCTCCCATTTCAAGCATTCGGAATCGACTCCGGATGCTGACATTTTTTACGGTTTACAACACCAGCATCTATTATCTCCGAGCCCCTTCGCCTAAGAGGATTCCCTTATGGCACCGGGCCAACGGGTTTCGCTGGAAACGGCGGGGCCTCCCTTTCGAAAAGGAGATTTCATCCGCAAAGAACTTGCATTTCAATCGGACAGAAAGGGAGCAGCACGCTATGGATAAGATTTTTCGCGTTAACATGACCGACCTGACCACCCGCATCGAAGAGGTCCCGGCAGCCTGGGCTGGCCTTGGCGGTCGCGGCCTGACCTCCACCATCGTCTCGGCAGAGGTCCCCCCGACCTGCCACGCCCTGGGAAAAAATAACAAGCTGGTTTTCGCCCCCGGCCTGCTCTCCGGCACCGCCGCGGCCAGCTCCGGCCGCATGTCCTGCGGCGCCAAAAGCCCCCTGACCGGAACCATCAAGGAGAGCAACGCCGGCGGTACAACGGCTCAGCTCTTCGCCCGCATGGGCATCAAGGCGCTGATCATCGAGGGTTTGCCTGAAGAAGATAAATTCTACAGCCTTCATCTTACCACGGACGGCGTGAGCATCGCCGAAGAGACCGAACTGCTCGGCAAGGGGAACTTCGCCGTGATCGAGGCCATGGAGGCGAAGTACGACAAGAAGGTCGGCGTCATGACCATCGGCTCTGCAGGCGAGTTGAAGATGGCCTCGGCCAATATCTCCGTCAAGGACCCCGACAGCAAGATCCGCAGCCATGGCCGCGGCGGCATGGGAGCTGTCATGGGCTCCAAGAAAATCAAGTACATCACCATCGACGGCGCGGGCGCTACTGCCGTGGCTATTGCCGATCCCGACAAGTTCAAGGCCGCGGCCCGCGTCTTCGCCAAGGCCATTCTGGATCATCCCGTGAGCGGCGAGGGGCTGGGCACCTACGGCACCAACGTGCTGGTCAACGTTCTGCACGAGGCCGGCGGCTTGCCCACCAGGAACTTCCGCTTCGGCCAGTACGAAGGGCACGACAAGATCAGCGGCGAAACCATGCACGAGACCATCGTGGCCCGCGGCGGCAAGCCCAAGCACGGCTGCCATGCCGGTTGCGTCATCCAGTGCTCCCAGGTCTACACGGACAAGGAGGGCAAGTACGTAACCTCCGGCTTCGAGTACGAGACCATCTGGGGTCTGGGCGCCAACTGCTGCATCGACAACCTGGACGATATCGCCGAGGCGGACAGCATCATGGACGATATCGGGGTCGATTCCATCGAGACCGCCGTCATGATGGGAGTCGCCATGGACGCAGGAATTCTCCCCTTCGGCGACGGTAAGGAAGTCATCCGCCTCATCAAGGACGAGATCGGTCAGGGCACTCCCCTGGGGCGGATTATGGGCGGCGGAGCGGCTTCCGTCGGCAACGCCTACGGCGTGACCCGGGTTCCCGTGGTCAAGGGACAGGGCATTCCCGCCTACGACCCCCGCAGCGTCAAGGGCATCGGCATTACCTACGCCACCTCCACCATGGGCGCCGATCATACCGCCGGTTACTCGGTGGCCACCAATATCCTTCAGATAGGCGGGTTCGTAGACCCCCTGAAGAAGGAGGGGCAGGTTGAGCTCTCCCGTAACCTGCAGATCGCTACGGCCGCGATAGACAGCACCGGAATGTGCATCTTTGTCGCCTTCCCCGCTCTGGACATCCCCGAGTGTCTCCCGGCGCTCATCGATATGCTCAACGCCCGTTTCGGCATCAGCCTGACCGGCGACGATGTGACGGAGCTGGGTAAAAACATCCTCAAGCTTGAGCGCAAGTTCAATCAGGACGCGGGCTTCACCAACAAGCACGACCGCCTTCCTGAGTTCTTCCAGGAGCCCGTCCCCCCGCACAACGCAACCTGGGATTTCACCGACGAGGAAATCGACGCGTTCTGGGATTTCTGATCCCCTGTCCCGTCGAGTTAATCAGAAACCCGGTGCGGCTCTATTGCCGCACCGGGTTTCTCTCTTTGATGCCGGGTGCTTTGAACCAGATTTTACCCGGCCTACAGGTCTTTATTTTCCGGGAGCTACAGCGATGAACATCACCCTGAAACTCTTTGCGACCTTTCGTCAGGATCGCTTCAAGATCGAACAGCGGGACTATCCGGACTCCATTTTGATTCGTGACATCGTGGCCGAGCTTGGCATAGAGCTTGAGGCCTGTGGCATCATCATGGTCAACGGTCGTCACGCCCTGCCTGAAGCCCCCTTGAAAAACGATGATACACTTTCGCTTTTCCCCAAGGTGGGGGGAGGCTGAGATGAAAGACTGTCTTCAATTCATTCAGAAGCGCTCGGCTGGCAGCCAGGTGGCTCAGTCCGTGCTCGCCGAGGCCGTGGAGCGATTCGGAATCGGGTGGAAGCAATGCGAGGTGATGGCCTTGGAGCATGGCCTGCTTCCGGGGCGATATCAGCGCAATGCGAAAATGCTCGATGTCTCCCAGCAGCTTCGGCTGCAGCAAAGTACCGTTGCGGTGGTGGGCTGTGGGGGGCTGGGCGGATATGTCCTTGAGGAGCTGGCACGGCTCGGAGTCGGCCATATCATCGCCATTGATCCCGACCGTTTTGAAGAACACAATCTGAATCGGCAGCTGCTCTGCCTTCCGGAGAATCTCGGGCAGTCCAAGGCGCTGGTTGCCGCCGAGCGTCTGGCGTCGGTCAATCCAGCCCTTTGCGTCCAGGCGTACTGCACCGCTCTGGATGCCGATAACGCCGCCCAGCTGCTTGAGGGGGCGGATATCGCCGTGGATGCCCTCGACAGCATCGAAGCCAGGCGCGCCCTGGGCGGGGGCTGCCAGAAGCTCGGCATTCCCATGGTCCACGGGGCCATCGCCGGCTGGTTCGGTCAGGTCAGCACCCTTTATCCCGAAAGCCAGATGCTTGAGAGGCTTTATGGCAGCTCGGACGGGGGCAAGGGGGTGGAAACCGAACTCGGAAACCCCTCCTTCACCCCGGCACTGGTCGCCAGCCTGCAGGTAGTTCTGCTTGGCGACTCTCTGCCTGGGGTCGGGTAGTTCCAGGCAGTTGCGTACCAGTGTGCTGAGGCTGATGCCATATTTGTCAGCGCGACCCTGAAGAAAGCTGATCTCTTCATGATTAAGTCGGCAGGATACGACGAACCGCAAGGGGTTGTCACTTCGTCTTCCCATGATGTTGTCTCCTCTGTTTGCGCTTGGAAATTATTAGTGACCGGATGCTGCATTGAATCCGGGCAGTCATGATGGGTTATGAGCAAGTGACGTGCCAGAAACGTAAACCGTATATCTCGCTGAAATCAGGTTGAATTTTAGTCATTCGGTTCATGTCTCAGGTGTTACATGTTGGCACTATCTATTCGTGCGCATGCTCAGACTGTAACAAAACTGAACAGCTATGGACGCATCGCCGGTCGGGCAGCAGAGTGGGGCTAAGGCATATGGCGCAAGGGGAAGGTTCACGTAAAAAAAAGGAGAGTGATATTCCCCACCCCCTTTTTTTTTACGTTTTTCTTAGTAGCGGAGTTTGGCGAATTTTGAATTTGCCGAGGCCTTGATGGCGTCTTCCAGGGTATGTATCCCTCTGGCCTCAAGTAGCGGGATGAGGCTCACCAGGACTTCGGCGGTAACGATTGCGTCGCCCAGCGCGGTGTGGCGGCCGACGATGGTGAGGTTGAAGCGCTTGGCGATTTCTTCCAGGGCGTGGGAGTCCTGATGGGGATGGATGACTGACGAGAGAAGCAGGGTGTCGAGGACCGGATGGTTGAAGACGATGCCGGTGCTATGCTGCTTCACCTCGAGCATCCTCATGTCAAAGGCTGCATTGTGAGCCACCAGGACCGAGTTTTCGCAGAATTCGTAGAAGTGGGGCAGCACCTTGTTGATAGTGGGCTGGCCCACCAGGAGTTCGGGCTGTATGCCGTGGATAGCCACCGAGGTCTCCGGTACGTCACGTCTGGGGTCTACAAGCTGGTCGATGGTCTCGTGGTAGAGGATCTTGCCGTTGACAATCCGCAGGGCACCTAGCTGGATGATTTCGTCCCCTTCGGAAGGATGAAGTCCTGTGGTTTCGGTATCAAAGACCACGTAGGTAAGTTTGGACAGGGGGGTCTGCCATAGCTCCTTTGATTCGACCTGGTTGAACAGGTCGAATTCGTAAGAAATGGGGCGGTGCTCCAGTGACACTTTCATGCTCAGGTGCTCTTCGTCGGCCAGCGGGGGGATGCAGACCAGTACCCCGGTACAACTGCCAGCGTCCCGGGCAACGATTTCAATGTTTCCGCTCATTTGAACGACGATATCGTTGAAGCTAAAGACCTTGCCCTGGGCGTCGGTGATCAGCGGGGTGTTCTGCCACTCCTCTACGACCTGAGAGTCGGTGAGCACCCCGGGCCAGACGATGGACAGCTCGGCCTCCTGCTGCTCGTTGCGGGTGAGGGTCATGATCAGTTCGGGCAGCTCGGTCCTTGCGCTCAGAAGGCTGATCAGGTGGGTTATAGCCTGGACCATGGAGTAGCTGTCGAGCTGCAGCCAGAGGCTGCTTGCAGCCTGGCAGTTCATCTTGACGCCCAGGCGGTCGTGGACGTTCTTGCAGATCACCTCAAGCAGGTTCTCGGCCAGCACTGTCTCGTTCGTGCTCAGGGCATGGAGGTGACGGGTATAGTTAATCCGGGCCTGATCGACCTTGTCCTGGACGATGAGTGAGGCGTTGTCGATGGTTTTGCGGTAACTGTGCAGATCGTCAGGGTCGTGCGTGGGTTTGCTCAGGATGCTGGTGATGCTGCCGCGAATGTCGCCCAGTGCCGCCTGAAGATCGTCGGTGAGGGACTGGATCAACATGTCGCGGCGGCTGTCGGCCTCGATCTGCTTCGTCATGTCCTCCAGGGTGAGCACGACGCCTGAAATGGCCTTTTTCTCGTTTTGCTCCCGGTAGACAGGTGCCATGTTGACTCTGAGGCAAAGACCGTTGCGCTGGGTCACCATGAATTTGCTTACCGGCTTGGCCGTGCCCGATTCAAAGCGTTTGTGCAGCAGCTCCAGGGCGTGAACGATGGGGTCGCGGTCCATGAGGCTGAAAACGGAGCGACCCAGGCCGAGAATGCCCTTTGATTTTTCCGCGTCGGCGCTGCCCGTTTCTCCGCTGAAGATCTGCTGCGCCTGCTGGTTGTAGAGAAGCACCTGTCCGTCGGTGTTGCACACGATAACCCCGTGTGGCAACTCGGACATCAGGGCGGCAAGGCGAGTTCGCTCTTCCTTGAGTCCGGCCTTGGCCGAGCTGATCTGACCGGAAACATTACGTTGAAGCTCCGCAAAGGCATCGGCAGACTGGTTGAGGATGTCGGTGAGGTAGTTTATTTCCCGGGCCCCGCGCTTGATCTTGATACGATGATCGGGGTTGACGGCTGAAAAAAGCTGGGTGCTCTCAGCCAGCTGGAGAATTGGGATGATGTAGTAAAGAAAAAGGCGACTGATGAGAAAGCCGATCAGTAGGCACAGGATCAGGGCCCCGAGCAGGGGGTAGGGCAACAGTTTTCCAAAGAGGCTGGAGAGGGCGTGCTGCTCCTCGGCGTTCAAGCCGTACCAGGAGGCGACAAAACTGCTGAGAATAACACCGAATACGAGGACGTTGATGACGCCTAGAAAAATCCAGTACTTGATTTTAGGAGACATAGCTGGAAGGGGTATCAAGGTGGCGGAATCCTCTCTTCGAGTCCGAGCTGAAATTTTATTTTCACATTGTAGCAGATAAACTAACCCTGTTTTATTTTGAACATATTCAGGGCTCCCAGGTCAATAGGGATCGGATGAAATTATTGCAATATTAAAGAGGGCGAAACATAAAAAGCCCCGGCTGCCGAAGCAGTTCCGGGGCTTTTTATCTGAATTGCCAGGGTGACTTAGAGGCCGAGTTTCTTGAAGAAATCGTTGCCCTTATCGTCCACCAGAATGAAGGCGGGGAAGTCTTCGACTTCGATCTTCCAGACCGCTTCCATGCCCAGCTCGGGGAAGTCAATGCACTCGACTTTCTTGATATTCTCTTCGGCCAGAACAGCGGCGGGCCCACCGATGGAGCCGAGGTAGAATCCACCGTGCTTCTTGCAGGCGTCGGTGACCTGCTGGCTGCGATTGCCCTTGGCGATCATGACCATGGAGCCGCCGTTGTCCTGAAGCATGTCCACGTAGGAGTCCATGCGCCCCGCGGTGGTGGGTCCGAAAGAGCCCGAGGCCTTTCCCTTGGGGGTCTTGGCGGGGCCGGCGTAGTAAATGGGGTGATTCTTCAGATAGTCAGGCAGGGCCTTGCCGGAATCGAGAATCTCCTTGAACTTGGAGTGGGCGATGTCGCGTCCCACCACGATGGTGCCCTTGAGCAGCAGGGGAGCACCCACTTCCAGCTTGGAGAGATCGGCCAGGATTTCGCTCATGGGGCGGTCCAGGTCGATGGGGGTGCCGTGGCTGTGCTTGCCGCGGTATTTTTCGGGGATCAGGCGCCCGGGGTTGTTGTCCATCTGCTCGACGAACAGACCCTCGCGGGTGATCTTGGCCTTGATGTTGCGGTCAGCGGAGCAGGAAACCGCCATGGCCAGGGGGCAGGACGCACCGTGACGGGGCAGACGGATGACCCGAACGTCGTGGGCGAAGTACTTGCCGCCGAACTGGGCGCCGATGCCCAGATCCTGTGCAGCCTTGAGCAGTCTGGCTTCCAGCTCCAGATCGCGGAAGGCCTGTCCGTTTTCGTTGCCCTGGCTGGGCAGGCCGTCGAGTTCCTTGGCGGTGGCTAGCTTCACGGTCTTGAGGCAAGCGTCGGCACTGGTGCCACCGATGACGAAGGCGATATGGTAGGGGGGGCAGGCTGCAGTGCCCAGGGTTTTCATCTTGGCGATGAGGTATTTCTCAAGGTTTTCGGGGGTGAGCAGCGCCTTGGTCTCCTGGAAGAGCATGGTCTTGTTGGCGCTGCCGCCACCCTTGGCCATGAACAGGAATTTATAGGCATCGCCCTCGGTGGCCATGATATCGATCTGGGCCGGGAGGTTGGTTCCGGTGTTTTTCTCGGCGTACATGTCCAGAGCAACGGTCTGGCTGTAGCGCAGGTTCTCTTCGGTATAGGTCTTGAATACACCTTCGGAGAGGCGTGCGCAGTCGTTGGTTCCGGTCCAGACCTGCTGTCCCTTTTTGGCGACGATGGTGGCGGTGCCGGTATCCTGGCAGACGGGGAGCTCGAAGTTGGCTGAGATCTCTGCATTGCGCAGGAAGGCCATGGCCACGCCACGGTCGTTCTGGGACGCCTCGGGGTCGGAAAGGATTTTGGCGACCTGCTCGTTGTGCTCGGGGCGCAGCATGAAGGAGACGTCCTTCAGTGCCTGATTCGCCAGGAGGGTGAGGGCTTCCGGGGCAATCTTCAGCATGTCTTTGCCGTCGAAGCTCTCAATGTTGACGAACTGCTCCGATCCTTCAATCTTATAGTACTTCGTTTCGTCTTTGCTTAAGGGGAAGGGGTCCTGGTAGGTGAATTTGGGATCAGCCATCGAATTCTCTCCTTTGGTCAATAGAATAGACGGGAAATGATGCAGGCCCGTTCAGGGATTACAGAGTAGGATGCTTTGTTCAAGCGGCAGACATTATAATCATGTTGTATACAGTTGTCGATAGCCTAGCGGCTGTTGCTGTCCTGTACAATCCCGTGTGAATGGTCCCCTCTGTCCGCCTGCACTCGAGGATAAAGAAAGTGACAGGGCCTTTCGGGCTATGGTAATCAGGCCGCTTCAATTTCTTATTGAGAGAGAGTTCTTCCTATGCCGCAACTCTTCAGACAGATCCTGACTTCGCGAGTCTATGAAGCCGCCGTGGAAACGCCCCTGGATGAGGCCCCGCAGCTCTCGGCCCAGCTGGGCAACCGGGTGCTGCTCAAGCGCGAAGATCTTCAGCCCGTTTTCTCCTTCAAACTCCGGGGTGCCTACAACTGCATGGCTCACCTCAGCGACGAGCAGCGCAGCCGCGGGGTCATCGCCGCTTCGGCAGGAAATCACGCTCAGGGGGTCGCTTATTCCGCCCGCATTCTGGATATGCGGGCCCTGATCGTGATGCCCGTAACTACCCCGGAGATCAAGGTGGAGGCGGTGCGGCGCCTGGGCGCCGAGGTGGTGCTGTACGGAGACAATTACTCAGAAGCCGCTGGGCACTGTGAGCAGCTGATCCTGGAGACCGGCATGTGTTTCATTCATCCCTTCGATGATCCGCTGGTTATCGCAGGGCAGGGCACCGTGGCGGATGAGCTGATCCGGCAGACCTCCGGCCGTATCGATGCGGTTTTCGTCCCCGTGGGGGGAGGGGGACTGATCGCGGGGATGGCGGCTTATCTCAAGACTCTTTGCCCCGAGATTCGGGTCATCGGGGTCGAGCCCCAGGACAGCGACGCCATGGCTCGTTCGCTGGAGGCCGGTGAGCGGCTCAGCCTCGATTCGGTGGGGATCTTCGCCGACGGGGTGGCCGTTCGGCAGGTAGGGCAGTTGACCTTTGATCTCTGCCGCCGGTATGTGGATGAGATCGTTCGGGTCGACACCGACCAGATCTGCAGCGCCATCCACAGTATTTATCAGTCCACCCGGGCCATCGTGGAACCGGCCGGTGCCCTGGCTGTGGCGGGGCTGAAGAAGTGGGCCGTCGCAAATAGCATCTCCGGGCAGACCCTGGTCGCCGTGAACTCCGGGGCTAATATGAATTTCAACCGTCTGCGCTACGTGGCCGAGCGCACCGAAATCGGGGAGCAACGCGAGGCGCTCTACGCCATCAGCATTCCCGAGCAGGCCGGAGCCCTCAAGCGCTTCTGCCATGATCTGTTGGGGCAGCGCAGCATCACCGAGTTCAACTACCGGCTGGCTGGCCGCAAGCTCGCCCATATTTTCGTGGGCATCGCGCTCAATACCCCTGATGAGCGGTTCAGTTTTGCCCGGGAGGTCTCGGCTGCGGGGTTCGAGTTGATGGACCTGACCGACAACGAACTGGCTAAATCTCATATCCGGTACATGGTCGGCGGGCGCTCGGAAAATGTGGAGGACGAGCGACTGCTGCGGTTCTGGTTCCCCGAGCGCGCCGGAGCTCTGACCCGCTTTCTGGAGACCATGGGACAGAGCTGGAACATCTCGCTTTTTCATTATCGGGCCCAGGGCGGGGAATTCGGCAGGGTGCTCATGGGGCTTGAAATTCCCGAGGGGGAAGGGGAAGCTTTTGATCTGTTTCTCGAGCGTATCGGCTACAGGTATCAGGATGAAACCGACAACCCGGCCCACCGGCTTTTTCTCTAAAGGGCAAGTATGACCGACCCTGTCACAACGACCAGCTCCATGAGCCTTGAACCCATCGGGGTTGTGCACTCCTGTTACGGGGAGAAATTCGGCATACCCCGGCAGCCGGGGCTGGCGCCTTCGGCCCGAAGTCGCATCGAGGTTCTGCCCCCTTACGACCGGGATGAGGCCTTTCGGGGGATCGAGGATTTCTCTCACCTCTGGATCATCTTTGCTTTCCACGCCAATGGACGCACGCACTGGGTTCCAACGGTGAGGCCGCCCCGGCTGGGGGGCAATCGCCGCCTGGGGGTCTTCGCCACCCGGTCGCCTTTTCGTCCCAATCCTTTGGGGCTAAGTGCCGTTCGGTTCGAGGGGCTCAGGCGCGAGGGAAAAAAACTCTATCTGGAGCTTTCGGGAGGGGATTTCCTGGACGGCACCCCGGTGCTGGACATCAAACCCTATATTCCCTACGCCGACCGGCAGGATGAGGCGACCGGAGGCTTTGCCCAGCAGGCACCCGAGACGCGGCTGGAAGTGCGTTGGTCCGAGGAAGCTACCCGCAGCCTTGAGGGGCTTGCTCGCAACGATGCCCTGGCGCTTAAGAAGCTGGTGCAGGAGAGCCTGGGACTCGATCCACGTCCTGCCTATATCAGGGATGATCGGGAATTTGCCTGCCTGCTCGATGGGTGGAACCTGAGATGGCGCATCGACGATCAGGGCGTGCAGGTGCTCTGCTGTTCAGAAAAAATAGCGACAGGCAATATCCTGACTAAAAAAGTCGGGCAAATTAATTGACGGTATTACTCAGGTATGCTAAAAGTCTCCTGTAAGTTAACAAAAAGAACAGGAGTCCTGCTCATATGATTGAAGAACTCAAGGAAGATTTCAGGGTGATTTTCGATCGGGATCCCGCAGTGCGCGGACCGATGGAAATACTCTTCTGCTACCCCGGTTTTCATGCGGTATTGGTCTATCGTCTCGCCCATGCGCTCTGGAAGAGCAAGCTGTTTTTCCTTGGCCGCTTTCTCTCTCACATTGGTCGCTTTCTCACCGGGATCGAAATTCATCCCGGTGCCCGTATAGGCAGGGGCTTTTTTATTGATCACGGCATGGGCGTCGTTATCGGCGAGACTGCTGAAATCGGCAAGAACTGCACTCTCTACCATGGCGTTACCCTGGGGGGAACCTCCTGGGCCAAGGAAAAACGGCATCCGACCTTGGGGGACAACGTGGTGGTCGGTTCCGGTGCCAAGATCCTGGGGCCTTTTCGGGTGGGAGACAACTGCCGCATTGGATCCAATTCGGTGGTGGTCAAGGAAGTGCCGGACGACTGTACCGTTGTCGGGGTTCCTGGGCGTATCGTCCTTTCCGGCGGGAAGAAGGTTGATCAGAAGACCGACCTGGATCATAACGATCTGCCTGATCCCGTGGCCAAGGTGATCAGCTGCCTGATGGATCAGGTACGCACCCTGGAGAAGCAGGTCAAGCAGATAAAGCCTCCGGTTGCTGCTGTTGAAACGCCCGAGGTGGCGCAGATGGCCCCTATTGCGGAGTCGGCCGAGGAACTTCCCGCCGCCGCTGGGGGGGAGAAGGGCTGAGCTCATGCGCATGTCCACCAAGGCTCAATATGCCGTCAGGGCGCTGGTCAGCCTGAATCTCTACGGAGAAGGACGCCCCATGTCCCTGAAGGATATTTCAATCCGGGAGGACATTTCCCTGACCTATCTGGAGCAGCTCTTCGTCAAGTTACGCCGCTGCGGGGTGGTCAGCAGTGTTCGCGGCCCCGGTGGTGGTTACCTGCTGGCAAGGCCCGCAAGAGACATCCTGGTGGATCAGATTATTGACAGTGTCGAGGAGACGCTGGTTCCCGTATCCTGCATGGACAACGAAGGGCGCTGCCAGTGTGTTACACAGTGCGTGACCCAGAGTGTCTGGCAGGGGCTCGGTGAACGGATCAGGGCTTTTCTCACATCCATTAATCTCGAAGACCTGACCAATGAAGCCCGCGCGGCTCTTAAATGAAATCAGCCTTTCCCTCAAATACATGAGTCCTGGAGGAATGACCGTGAAGCACATTTACATGGATTACAACGCTACAACCCCCCTGCGTCCCGAAGCTCTTGACGCCCTGCTGCCCTATCTCAAAGAAGATTTCGGCAACCCCTCGAGCGTTCACTGGGCCGGCCGTGCCGTCTCCGGTGCCGTAGAGAAAGCCCGGGAGCAGGTCGCAAGGCTTATCAACTGCTCTGCGGCGGAAATCGTCTTCGTCTCCTGCGGGACCGAAGGGGACAACTTCGCCATCAAGGGGACGGCCGAGGCGCTCCGGGCCAAGGGAGATCACATCATCACCACGACTGTGGAGCATCCCGCGGTGCTTGCCAGCTGTCAGGCCCTTGAGAAGCAGGGTTTCAGGGTTACCTACCTGGACGTGGACGCCGACGGCATGCTCGATCTGCAGGCGCTGGAGCAGGCCATTGAGGAGAAGACCATCCTGATCTCCATCATGTGGGGGAATAACGAGACGGGTACCGTCTTCCCCATCGAGGAGGTCGGTCATATTGCCCGCAAGTACAAGGTACGCTTTCATACCGATGCGGTGCAGGCTGCCGGGAAGATCCCCGTGGATGTTCAGAGCGCCAACGTGGACCTGCTGGTGCTCTCCGGTCACAAGATCGGGGCTCCCAAGGGGGTCGGCGCCCTCTATATCCGCAAGGGCAGCCGCATGGTTTCATTGCTCCATGGGGGCCATCAGGAACGCAATCGCCGTGGCGGCACTCATAACGTGGCCAGTATCGTGGCTTTCGGATTGGCCTGTGAACTGGCCGGGGCCGAGCTGGAAGCGAACTACCATCGGGTAAAGGCCCTGCGCGACCGCCTGGAACGGGGGATCCTCTCGTCGATCACCGAGGTCAAGCTCAACGGTCATCCCGAAAAGCGTCTGCCCGGTACCCTGAACGTCAGTTTCTCCTATATCGAAGGGGAGTCGCTGCTGCTGAACCTGGACATGAAGGGGATCGCGGCCTCATCGGGCAGCGCCTGTACCTCGGGATCTCTCGAGCCTTCCCATGTCATGGGCGCCATGGGCGTGGATGTGGCTCTGGCCCATTCCAGCACCCGTTTCAGTCTGGGCCCGGACAATACCGAAGAAGAAATCGACTATCTGCTGGAGATTCTCCCCCCCATCGTTCAGCGGCTGCGGGAGATGAGTCCGCTTTACAACAAATAAACACCATCAATACGAGTTCTGATCGAGGAGTCGACCATGTATACCGAAAAAGTAATGGATCATTTCAGCAATCCGAGAAACGTTGGAGAAATCGAGAATCCCGACGGCGTAGGTGAGGTCGGAAACGCCTCCTGTGGCGATATCATGAAGATTTTCCTCAAGGTGGAAAATAACATCATTCAAGATGTCAAGTTCAAGACCTTCGGTTGCGGTGCGGCTATCGCCACCTCTTCCATGGTAACCGAGCTGGCCATTGGCAAGACACTGGAAGAGGCTTTGGAGTTGACCAACGCCGCCGTTGCCGAGGCGCTCGACGGCCTCCCCCCGGCGAAGATGCACTGCTCCAATCTTGCTGCCGATGCGCTGCACGAAGCCATCAAAAACTACAAAGAATCAGGCCAGTAACTCAGGTTGTTTGAGAAAGAACTGGAAGTGAGGGAGGATGCGGGCCTTTGGGCCTTCATCCTCTTTCGCCGTTGATAGGAAACGGGTTTTTAGCGATGAAAAAGGGACAAAGGGCAGTCGTCGCCATGAGCGGCGGCGTGGATTCTTCGGTGGCTGCGGCTCTGCTCAAGGAACAGGGTCTGGAGGTCATCGGCATGACCATGCAGATCTGGGATTACAGTTCCTTCACGGAGAAAAATGGTGACAGCTTCGGCACCTGCTGCAGCCTGGACGATGTCTATGATGCACGGCGCGTGGCGCAGAAGCTTCAGATCCCTTTTTACGTGATCAATTTTGAGCAGGATTTTCAGAACACGGTCATCGATCGTTTCTGCGATGACTACTTTGCGGGTCGCACCCCCAACCCCTGTGTCCTGTGCAATCAGGTGCTCAAGTTCGAGATGCTGCTTCGCAAGGCCCGGGAGCTCGAGGCCGACTACCTGGTTACGGGGCATTACGCCAGAATCCTGGAAGAGGATGGACGCAGGGTGCTGCGCAAGGGGCTCGACTCCGGCAAGGACCAGACGTATTTTCTCTACTGCCTGACAAGAGAGCAGCTTCAGTATGTGCGCTTTCCCCTGGGAGGGATGACCAAGGTCGAGGTGCGGGAGCATGCCCTGCGTTTTGGTCTGGAGGTCGCCGATAAGGCGGAGAGCCAGGATATTTGTTTCGTCCCCGACGGTGACTACGTAAGGTTCCTGGAAGAGCAGCGCGGCAGCGGGGCCATGAACGGTGAGATCGTCCATGTCTCCGGCAAGGTCCTGGGAACTCATCAGGGTACCTACCGCTACACCATCGGTCAGCGCCGGGGACTGGGGCTGGCCTGGTCCGAGCCGCTTTATGTGGTGGGGATTGATGCCCAGCAACGAAGGGTCATCGTAGGGGAGAAGCAGCATCTGCTGCGCAGCGAACTGGAGTTAATCGACTGCAACTGGCTCGATGCGCCCCCTGTCTCGCCGATCCTGATGAACTGTCGCATCCGCTATCGTCACCTTGAGCAGCCCGCAATCGTTACCCCGCTGGGACAGGGGCGCTACGGCGTCAGGTTCGAGCAGCCGCAAAGCGGCGTTACGCCGGGGCAGTCGGCCGTCTTCTATGACGGGGACCGGGTACTCGGCGGGGGGATCATCGCGTGAAGGGAACCGTAGCCATTACCACCCTGGGGTGCAAGACGAACCGGTTTGAGTCCGCCGCCATGGAGGAACAGCTCCTGGGAGCCGGTTACGAAGTTGTTCCTTTCGATCAAGGGGCCCAGCTGGTCATCGTCAACAGCTGCACCGTCACCTCCGCCACCGATGCCCAGACCCGCAAGATCATCCGGAGGGCTCGCCGCCTCAATCCCCAGACTCGCATCGTCGTGACGGGCTGCTACGCCCAGGTCGATCCCGAGGCCTTGGTCTCGATTCCCGGCGTCTCGCTGGTGCTGGGCAATGAGGAGAAGAGGGATTTTCTTGCTCGTCTGGAGTCCGAGGGCGCCGAGGGGCGTATCGAGGTCTCCGACATTCGCTCCGAGTCCTTGGCCGCTGTTCCGGAACTGAGTCGCTTCGAGGATCGCAGCCGGGCCTTTGTGCAGATCCAGAACGGCTGCGACGCATTCTGTTCCTACTGCATCATCCCCTACGCCAGGGGCAGAAGCCGGTCGGTCCCCCTCGAGCAGGTCGTCGAGCAGGTCGCTCGCCTGTCTCTACAGGGCTTCGCTGAGCTGGTGCTCACGGGGATTCATATCGGTGGATACGGGGCGGATCTCGAAGAGGGCAGCTCTTTGCTGGAGCTGATCCGTGCCATTTTGGATCGCACCGATATTCACCGCCTGCGCCTCGGTTCGCTGGAGCCGACGGAGATTCCCGACGAGCTGATCGAACTCGTGGCCGCTTCAAGCAGGCTCTGTCCCCACTTTCATATCCCCCTGCAGTCCGGCAGCGATTCGGTGTTGCAGCGGATGAACCGTCACTACGACAGTGCATTTTTCCGGGGGAGGGTGGAGCGTATTCTGGAGCTGATTCCCGATGCAGCCATTGGCCTGGATGTCATCACCGGGTTTCCGGGAGAGACCGATGATGAGTTCGAACAGACCCGTAGTTTTCTCGACACCCTTGCTTTGTCTTACCTGCATGTATTTCCCTACAGCCGCAGGGCGGGAACCCCGGCTGCCAGCCTTCCCGGGCAGGTCGGCGGGGCGCTGAGCAAAGGCAGGGCCTCGGTGCTTCGCGCTCTGAGCGATCAGAAGCAAGAACTCTATGCCCGGCGGTTCATCGCAGAGCGACTCGAGATCATCATCGAGGGTGGAGAGCGCACAGGCATCGGCCGCGGTATCACCCCTAACTACCTTAGCGTGAGTATCCCTGCCGATTTGTCCATGGTGGGAGAGGCCCGGCAGGTCGATATTCAACACTGGAACGGTACAACCCTGGAAGGAGTTCTCGTCAATTGATGGAACTTACACGCATCGAGTCATTCCGTATTGCCGACCGGTCCTGTTTTGTGGATCGGGCCCTGCTGGACCATTTTCCTCGCCTCGCCAGGGAGCTGCTGAACTACCGCATCGAACATGGTCATCTTCGGATCAACAGCCAGATCTGCCGCGATGCACGAACCATGGTTCGCAGCGGGGATGAGATCATCATCGATATGGCACCCGAGCCGGTATGCTTTCGCGGCGCCGAGCTGGAGATGAGCTATCGTGATGGGGTCATTCTCGCGGTGAATAAGCCAGCGGGACTGGCCTCCGTTCCCTCGAAGGCGAGACCCGAGAGCGCCGAGGAGATGGTTCTGGAGCAGCTTCGAGATGCCCCGGAGATGCCGATCCTGCTTCACCGGCTGGACTCGGACACCAGCGGCCTGCTTCTTTTTGCCCTCAACGGTGCAGCCAATCGCGAACTTGCCGCCCAGTTTGCCAATCGCGAGATCCAGAAGAGCTATCTGGCCCTGGTACCGGGGGAGGCCCCCGAGACCTTCAGCGTCGAGGATCGTCTCTTCTCCCGCCCGGGAGAGCGCACCGTCGCCTCCAAAAAAGGCAAGGCGGCTCACACGGACTTCAGGCGGCTCTGCTATGCAGGGGGAATATCCCTGGTGGAGGCCAAACCCCATACGGGGCGGACCCACCAGATTCGGGTCCATCTGGCCGATGCGGGCTTTCCGATATTGGGGGACACCTACTACGGGGGGCAGCGCTATCTGGAGCTTGAAGGGGAGATGCGGGTTGTTCCCCGGCAGCTGCTGCACGCCAGGAAACTGGAGATGGTGCACCCCGGACTCTGGCAACCCCTCTGCATCGAGGCACCTCTCCCGGAGGATTTCCTCTTTCTTATGAATCTTGCGGGCATCCCCGCCCCATAAATTCAGTCCCTAGCCGCCTCGGGGATCTTGACGGCGCAGAGCAGAATCATTCCCAGAAGAAAAAAGAACGTCAGGGCCAGAATCGAGAGCCGGGTTGAGCCGGTGAGATCGCCGATAAGGGCAAAGGTAAGAGGCCCCAGAACCGAGGCGAATCTGGAGCTGATGGCATAAAACCCGTAAAATTCAGCATTCCTCCCCTCGGGGATCAGCCGTCCGAACAGGGACCGGCTGATCGCCTGACTCCCCCCCAGCACTAGGGCCACCAGGGCTCCGAGCATCCAGAACTCCAGGGCAGAATCCATCCTGAAGGCAAAGATACAGATCCCGGTAAAGACGGCCAGAGCCAGCAACAGGGCGTTTTTGGCTCCCTTTCGATCAGCCAGTCGACCGAAGAGCAGCGAGCCGGGAATGGCCAGAAACTGGATCATCAGAAAGCATCCCAGGATGCTGGTCTGGGACAGGCCCAGCTCCTGGCGCGCAAAAATGGCAGAGACGGCGATGACCGTCTGAATGCCGTCGTTGTAGCAGAGAAAGGCCAGCAGGAAAATGCAGAGGTTGCGTTGGGCCAGAAGTTCCCGGAGCAGCTTCACAAAGGCACTCCAGCTGCGGACTTGCGGCTGAATTACCCGCCGCCCTTCAGCGGCCGGACGAAGTCGCAGGGCGGGGATTGAAAAGCCGAGCCACCAGAGTCCCGTCAGGATAAAACCCGCCCGGGTGGCGGCTGCCGCATCGGCAAAACCGAACAATCCTGAGAGCTGAATCAGCCCCATGCACAGCAGCAGAACCAGCCCCCCCCCCAGGTACCCCAGCGCAAATCCCCGGGCCGAGAGCCCGTCGATCTCATGGGGGGAAGCCAGCTCGGGCAGGTATGCGTTGTAAAAGACGTTGGCCGTGGCAAAGCAGATATTAGCCAGGATAAACAGCCCGAGCAGGCTGATATAATCGCCGGAGGATGTCAGCCCCAGAGCGATGGTCGTCAGTGCCCCGATAAGACTGACCGCAATGAAAAGGGGCTGACGCAATCCCCTGCGATCCGAGATTCGCCCCAGCCAGGGCGCAAGAACAGCCACCAGCAGCATGGAAATTGACAGACCGTACCCCCAGAGGGAGGTTGCCTGGACCTTTCCCTGACTCCAGGGCAGAGTCAATGCCGCGCCCTCGGCGGGAACCTGGAGGGCAAAATAGACGGGCAGCACCGCCGCGAGTATGACCGTGGCGAAGGCGGAATTGGCCCAGTCGTAGAGGCACCAGGCCCGTTGTTTGGCACCTGTGTCTTTTTTGTCGGAAAAAAATAAATTTAAAGGATTCATATTGCACCAGGAGCATTGCGAAGAAGGGTGGAATTGTTTTTTCGATTATTGCGCCGCTGTGAACGATACCCCTGCCGGGGCAAGGAAGGATCGACAAGGCAATCAGTAACTCATGAAAAAAGAAGGATAGCCCATGGCGTCACTCATTGCCATGATTCCGAGTTTTTTTGCCCCGGCATTTGATCTCTGTGGTAGTTTTTCTGAAATTAAACGACCATAATTGACAGGAGCTGTCATGTCAAAAAATGAGTTTCTGGATTTCGTCTCCACCGATTTCGATATAGGCCGAGGGCACCCCATGCCTCTGGGTGCAACGCCCATCCCCAAAGGAATCAACTTCTCCGTTTTCTCCTCCCATGCCCATGGCGTCTCCCTGGTTCTTTTTAGCCCCGGGGGGCATGAGCCCATCGCCGAGTTTCCGTTGGATCCCCGGTTCAACCGTACGGGGCATATCTGGCATGTGCTGGTGCGGGGACTCGACCCCGCCATGGGGTACGGCTACCGCGTTCTTGGCGCAGAAGATCAGGACACACAGATCCACCGTTTCGATGCCGACAGGGTACTGATCGACCCCTATGCCAAGGCCCTGTTCGGAGGAGAGCACTGGGGACAGCCCCAGAGCTGGCACAACCTCATCGTCGATGATGATGAATTCGACTGGGAACACGACCAGCCGCTGAATCTTCACCTGGCCGATTCCATCATCTACGAGATGCATGTGCGCAGTTTCACCCGACATTCCAGTTCGGAAGTGCTGGCCCCCGGCACCTATGCCGGTCTGGTGGAGAAAATTCCCTATCTCAAGTCGCTGGGTGTGACGGCCGTGGAACTGCTGCCGGTCACCGAGTTCGACGAGAACGACAACCCCCGCATCGATCCCGTATCAAAGCGTCCCCTGAAGAATTTCTGGGGTTATCATCCCCTGAATTTTTTCTCTCCCAAAGGGGCCTACGCATCCCGTCCCGGAGGCCAGGTCAACGAATTCAAACAGATGGTCAAGGCCCTGCACGAGGCCGGTATCGAAGTCATTCTGGATATGGTGTTCAACCACACGGGAGAGGGGAACGAAAAAGGGGAAACCACCTCTTTTCGGGGGCTGGACAACAGTGTCTACTATCTGCTTGATCCGGCGACGGGGGAATACGCCAACTATTCCGGTTGCGGCAACACCCTCAATTGCAACCATCCCGTGGTACGGGATCTGATTCTCGACTGCCTCAGCTACTGGGTCACGGAGATGCATGTGGATGGTTTCCGCTTTGATCTGGCTTCCATCCTGGGGCGGGGGCGCGACGGAAAGGTGCTCAATGATCCCCCGCTGCTCGAGCGCATCGCCGCCTCTCCTGTGCTGGCCAATACCAAGCTGATCGCCGAGGCCTGGGATGCCGCCGGGCTCTACCAGGTGGGTTCTTTCCCGAACTGGGGCCGCTGGGCCGAGTGGAATGGTTGCTACAGGGACGATATCCGCAGCTTCCTGCGGGGGGACAAGGGGATGATTCCCCGGCTGGCGACGCGCCTTTCCGGAAGCTCCGATCTCTACCAGAAGGGGGGCAGGGCGCCCTTTCACAGTATTAATTTCGTCACCAGTCATGACGGCTTCCCCCTCAGTGACCTGTTCTCCTACAGCGAGAAGCACAATGAGGCCAACGGCGAGGACAACCGCGACGGAGACAACTGCAACCACAGTTTCAACTGCGGAGTCGAAGGCAGGACCGACGACCCTCAGATCCAGAGTCTGAGACGCAGAATGAGAAAAAATGCTCTAGCGCTGCTCATGTTCTCTCGCGGCGTGCCCATGATCCTGGCGGGGGACGAGCTGGGCCGCACCCAGAATGGAAACAACAACAGCTATTGCCAGGACAACGATCTGAACTGGCTCCAGTGGGGCCCTGATGCCGATCAAGACCTTCGATCTTTTGTCACCCGGCTCATCGCCTTTCGGATGAAACACCCCAGCTTGCGCGCCCGTAAGTATGAGGCTCGTAATTCCGACGGTTCCTTTGACCTGAGCTGGCACGGCCTGGAACTGGGCAAACCGGACTGGTCTGAGCATTCAAACATCCTGGGGATGTTCTTCAGGGACAGGGGGAGCCGGGAGAACCTCTATCTGATGATTAACGGGGGGCGGCAGAGCGGTATGTTCAACATTCCTCCCGGTCCGGGCAAGGCCAAGTGGCGACGCTTCCTGGATACGGGGCTGGATGAGCCACAGGATATTGCAGTTCCCGGAGAGGAAGAA
>JAAXQG010000190.1 GCA_012974445.1 Desulfuromonadales bacterium | reverse complement strand
ACCTGGTGGAGTCGCAAAACAGCGTCGCTCTGGGAGCCGACTCCCATGTGACCGCTCAGGCCGACGGCTCTGTCGCCCTGGGGCAGAACGCCCAGGTGGCGCAGGGGGCGTCAGGAGCCGTGGCCATCGGGCAGGACTCGGTCGCAACCGAGGTTAACACCGTATCCGTCGGCTCGGTTGGCAACGAGCGCCGCATTACCAATGTCGCTACGGCTACCGCCCAGACCGACGCCGTCAACCTGGGGCAGCTGCAGCAGAGTGAAGCCCACCTCCAGTCCAGCATCGACGGCCTCGGAAGCCGCATTGGCAAGCTGGAGGACCGTCTCGATCGGGTCGGCTCCATCACCTCGGCCTTCTCAGCCATGGTCCCCAATCCCAGAACCGACAGCGATACCCAGCTCTCGCTGGGGATCGGCCAGTACAGCGGGGCAACCTCGCTGGCGGCCGGTCTCTTCCATTATGTCAACGACGACATCCTTCTCAATACCGGGCTAAGTACCGCCTTCGAATCGGACGCAACCGCAGGCCGGGCCGGGATCACCTTCGGCTGGTAGGCTCGTCCATGCACCAACGGTGGCGAATATCGAAAGATTTAGATGAGACTGAATCCGGTAAAGAGAAGGACGATGAAGAGCATGAACATAAAAAGACGATTGGAATTAACAGGTTTCTTTCTCTGCATCCTGGCAACTCCCGCCGGGGCCGATCAGGTAATTACCGATGATCTGGTGGTGCAGGGCAGCGCCTGTATCGGTTTTGACTGTGCGAACGGGGAAGGTTTCGGTGACGATACCCTGCGCCTGAGAGAGAACAACCTTCGCATCTATTTCAACGATGAGAGCACCGCCCCGGGAGCCCCGGCCCAGGACTGGTGGTTGATCGGGAATGACTCGGCTAATGGGGGGCTGAATTTTATCGGCATCAGTGATTTCACCGGGGTGCGCCCAGATCGCGACCCTAATCCAGGCGAATCATATGAGCAGGGGATCCCCTTTGACCTGCTTGATGTCGCCCGCGCGAATCTGACCGAGCCTGAAATTCAGAGCAACTGCACAGCTGTCTCTGACGGTAGTGGAAATTCCACTGTTAGTTCTGAGCCGTTAGGGCCTAATAATTACAACTGTCCCGATACGGTGACTTTCTACCGGAATCTGCCGGAGGAGATGGATTTTCTCGTCGATGCCAGCAGCAACGGTTTCCACATCGCCGGGGAGACAGTAGATGTCGGGACGAAAACGACCCGCAGGTTGGTCAATGTCGCCCCCGGGGTGGCGGCCGGTGACGCCGTTACCATCGGGCAGCTCGATGCCGCCCAGGCGACCCTGACGGCGGTGCAGGCGCTGGGCAACGCTCCTGTACCGGGGTTGACTCCACTTGAGGGGCGGATGGATGTGGTCGAATCGGACTTGACCGGTCTCGACGGACGCGTCGGTGTGAATGCTGGCAACATTACCCAGCTCAATGTGTCGGTGGACGGTCTCGGCCTGACTGGTGACGGGAATGTCGCTGGAGCCTCGGCCACCGGGACCGGAAGCACCGCGCTGGGCGCAGGGTCTTCGGCCAAGACCCGCGACCTTGCCGTAGGTTATGAGTCCACCGTCACGGCAGACGGCAGCGTCGCCATCGGGGCCAACAACCTGGTGGAGTCGCAAAACAGCGTTGCCCTAGGGGCCGATTCCCATGTGGCCGCCCAGGCCGACGGCTCTGTTGCTCTGGGGCAAAATGCCCGGGTAGCTCAAGGGGCTGAGCGCTCCGTGGCAATCGGTCAGGATTCCGAGGCTACCGAGGCCGACACCGTCTCCGTCGGCTCAGGCACGCTGCAGCGGCGCATCAGCCATGTGGCCTCTGCGCAGAGCGCCACCGATGCGGTCACCCTGACCCAGCTCCAGCAGAGCGAAACCCGCCTGCAGGCACAGCTGCCCTCTCTGTCGGCTCGCCTGAGCCCCCTCGAAGATGAAATCGAAAAGGTCGGAGCGATGAATACGGCCCTCTCGGCCCTGATTCCCAACCCCAAGGGGAAGGGGAATCTTCAGGTATCCCTGGGGCTCGGACAGTACGGAGACAAGAAGGCATTGGCCGCAGGGTTTTTTCACTACCTGCGCCCCAACATCGTTCTTAATGCCGGTTACAGCACCGTCTTCTCTTCGGGAACCGATGCCTTGCAGGCCAGAATTTCCGTAGGCTGGTGAGCTCGGAATCCCCCCCGCTTCACGCATCATGAAACAGCACAGCCCGGCCGATTGAACTGGGCTGTGCTGTTTCATCCGACAAGTCGAATCTGCGCTCCACAAAATATCCGATTTCTGTATAATCCCCGCCATGATGACTCTTATTATTTTTCTCTATCTGGCCGTCCTCGCCTTCGGGTGTGGGCTTCACCTGCTCAATAACTGCCACCTTAAAACCCACGGTCACCAGATTCCGCCGGAGTTCGAGGGGGCCATCGATCCTGCGACCCTGGGCAGATCCTCCGACTATACCCTCGTTAAGGGGCAGCTTTCCTTGGTGCGAAGCCTTTTCGACAGCCTGCTCACGCTGGTCTTCGTCTTCGGAGGCCTCATGGCCTGGTACGACGGCTGGCTGGGCGCTCAGTCCTTCGGGTTCATCATCGGGGGAATCATCTTCTTCCTGCTGCTCTCGCTGGTTAAGACAGGCCTCGATCTCCCCTTTGATCTCTACAACCATTTCAAGGTCGAGACCCGCTTCGGCTTCAATAAGATGAGTCTGGGGCTTTGGTGCGCCGATCAGATCAAATCCCTTCTGCTCTCCACGGTCTTTTTCGCCCTTCTCGCCTCGGCAGCCTTCTGGCTCATTCAGGCCGCTCCCGGTTTCTGGTGGCTCTGGGTCTGGTCTCTGATCATGGGTTTCGGCCTGCTGATGATGGTGATCTCTCCTTATGTGATCGAGCCGCTGTTCTTCAAGTTCGAGCCGCTGAAGGTCGAAGGGCTGGAAGAGGATATCCGTGAGATGATGGGCAAGGCAGGGCTCTCCGTGAGTAAGGTTCTTCAGGTGGACGCCTCCAAGCGCAGCGGGCACTCCAACGCCTACTTCACCGGCATAGGCAAACAGAAGCGGGTCGTGCTCTTCGACACCCTGCTGGAGCAGCTTTCCAAACAAGAAATCCTGGCGGTGCTGGCCCACGAACTGGGGCATATGAAGAAGAAACACATCCGCAAGCGGATGTTCCTCATGGCGACCATCGCGATCTTCTACTGCTGGCTCGCCCATGCTCTGATCCAGTGGCAGGGGCTGCCTTCGCTTGTCGGCATGGAGGAAGCCAGTTTCTACGCTCGGGTGGTGATCCTCTTCTTCCTCTCCGGCATTCTCACCTTTCCCCTGACGCCCCTGTTCAGCATCATGTCCCGCAAGGACGAGTACGAAGCCGACCGCTTCGCCGTCGATCTGCACGGCAACGCCGAAGATCTGGCCACCGCATTGGTTCAGATGAGCAGGGAGAACCTCTCCAACCTTCATCCTCATCCCTTCTACGCAGGCTTCCACTATTCCCATCCCCCTGTGGTGGAGCGGATCAGGACGCTTCGGGCAATAGCGGATCATAAGGCGCACTGAGTTTGGGAATGGACCGCCAAAGCACTCTGGAAAAGGCGCAGCTGCTCTATTGTGCGGGGCGTTATGAAAAACTGGGGCCGCTGCTTCTGCCTCTATTGCTGCTCCAGATTCTGATGGTTCATAGCGTCTACCGTCGAAAGATTCGTTATGGATATTCATGCTGAGAGGGTACCCGCCCAGAGTCCGCCGGAGGGCCTGCGGCAATTCGTACCCCTTGCCTCCGATGCGATTGCTGTCGGGTTCGATGAGATCGACACCCTGGGGCCAGCCGGTCCCTCAGCTCGCACAGCGCCATCACCGCCACGGTGAACAAGTTCCTCTCCGAACTCGACGGTCTTGCCTCCGATAATGAAAACATCCTGGTGCTCGGCGCCACCAACGCCG
>JAAXQG010000176.1 GCA_012974445.1 Desulfuromonadales bacterium | reverse complement strand
GGCGCGAGCTGGTGGTGTCGTCGAAATTGTCTTTGCCGCCGCCGAAAGCATCGAGGCTGCGCTCGAGTACGTCCACTTCGGCGCCGATTCCGGCCTGAACCTTCTCATGGAAGAGATAGGCGGCCCGGGCCTTGAGGCCCCGCAGGTCCTGGTTGTCGCCGCTGTCACGCATCAGCCCCGAGAAATAACCGGAGAAGCGCTCGGTGCGCACTTTTTCGATACCCGCCTCATAGACGTTGTCGTCCTCGAAATCGGGGTACATCTCCAGGCTGTAACGCCCGAAAGCACGCAGCCCCGGAGCCAGCCGGTAACTGCCCTCCACCATGACCTCCTCGTACTCGGAGACGGCGAAGACGCTGTAGATGCTGGTGGCTTCAAAGACGGGCAGGGAGTAGAGGTACTCGGCCCGCACTGACCAGTCGAGGGTCGGGTGGTAATTCACGCCGCCCAGAAAGTAGGAGACGCCGTCGCTGAGCCAGTCGTACTGAAGATCAAGGTAGAGATCCAGCGCGGTGCCGTGGCTGTAGCCCCCCTCCAGACCGATGAGCTCCCGGGAGAGGTGGCCGCCGTCCCACTGCTGCAGGTAAGACAGGGAGAGGTCCGCACCCTCCATGGGGCGGACTGTGGCTTCAAGGCCGGCGATCACGTCCTTGGCGTCATAGCCCTCGTAATACTGAACGTCCCCGCCGCCGAAGAGCGAGAGCTCCACGGGCAGGCCGTCGTAGCTCAGATAGAGACCGTCCATGACCGAAGCCCCTGCGGCCACGGAGATGAACTGGCGACCGAAACGTACATCCAGATCCTGAACCAGTTCCTTCTTCTCCAGATAGCCGTAGTAGAGGCGGCTCTCGGCGTCCATCTCATCGCCTAGATCATCCCCGAAGCGGCCGTAGCCCTTGAAGTTGAGCCCTTCTACGCCCATGTCTCGCACGTTCAATTGCAGGTACTGGTAGAAAGGGAGGGCCTCATCGCCCTGGGGGTCATCAAGCCATTCCAGCACCGTGCTGGAGCGCCCCGAGACCTTGGCCGCAAGAGCGCTGGTGGCCGTAAGACCCATCAGTGTTCCCGCGGCGGTCATACAGAGAATCCGCTGCCAGTTCTTCATCATTCCTCCTTGGGTTCTGCTGGAAACCGAATGATGAATGAGAGCCCCACTAAACGATTCCAACATAGACAATTCAAAAACGAACTATTAATACAAAAAAAATGGTCACACTGCAAACGGTTTAACAGTTAACTTATTAAATAAAAAAGACCAAGCTTCAGCTCGGCCTCTCCTTGCGTCCGAGAATCCGACAAAGCCGCCCCAGCTCTTGTTGCTCTTCAGGGGTCAGAATCGACATCTCTTCCACCATGTTGCGAAGGTGCAGTGGAAAGACCTGATCGATGAGTTGACGACCCTCGACGGTGAGATGGACGTCCATATAACGCCTGTCCTCCTGGGAGCGCTCACGCTTGAGTAGCTTGCGAGCTTCCAGTGCATCCACAATCACAGTGATATTCGCCTTACTCTTGAGAATCTTCTTCGCGATATCCTTCTGGCACAGAGGGCCGAGGGCCGCCACCGCCTCGAGTACCGCAAACTGGGATTCGTTCAGACCGAACTCCGAGAGATGACGCAGAGAACGTTCCCCCATGGAATTGGCGGCACGGACCAGCTTTATAAATGTATCAAGGACCCGGATCTCTTCGGGAGTGCCTCGGTAATGAGTTCCCATAACCACACCTTTCTCTTAAGATCCAACAGTCAATCATTGAACGGCCACCGAGGTCAAGCGCAATGGCACATCCATCGACTGTACAAAGATCCCTATTCGGACAAAAATTTATCCGAACGGTTGACAGTAATACAGACCGGTGTTAGTTTACATGTGGATGGTTCGACATTGAATCATCAAGAAAGGAACCATCCCATTATGGACGAAAACAGTCAGAGTCTGAAAACCTATACGAAACTGATTCGGGCCGCCGAGACAGCACTCAGCTGTACACAAAAACACCTGTCCCCTCAGGATTTGACCCTGAGTCAATTCGGTGTCCTAGAGGCCCTGCATCACCTCGGCCCTCTCTGCCAGAAGGAGCTGGGTCAAAAAATCCTGAAAAGCAGCGGCAACATCACGACGGTCATCGACAATCTGGAGCGACGCGGTCTGGTTCGACGTGAACGCAGCTCCGTCGATCGCCGCTATGTTACCGTCAAACTCAGCAGCACAGGCGCCAGCCTCATCCAGGAGGTTTTTCCCGGGGTTGAAAATCTTATTACCGAGGGGCTCTCCTGTCTCAGCGAACTGGAACAGGATATCCTCGCGGCTTCCTGCAAGAAACTCGGACGGGCTATGGAAGAGTCCCCTTTTTCACCAAAATAGTTCAAGCCAAAACCATCAACTAGAAAACAAGGAGAAACACCGATGCTCAACCACCTTTTCAAAACCGACAACAGCTCCACTGCCCTGCTGCTTCGAGTGACCCTGGGGCTGGTCATGTTCCCCCACGGGGCCCAGAAGCTCTTGGGCTGGTACGGAGGCTATGGTCTCTCAGGCACCCTGCACCATTTTACCGAGAACATGGGCATCCCCTTCATCCTTGCCCTGCTGGCCATTCTCGCCGAGTCTCTAGGCGCCATTGCGCTGGTGGCCGGACTGCTCACCCGGCTGTGCGCCTTCGGCATCGGTGGCGTCATGCTGGTCGCCCTGACCATGCATTGGGACAACGGCTTCTTCATGAACTGGTACGGCAATCAGGCAGGCGAAGGCTACGAATATCACCTGCTGGCCATGGGACTCTCGGCGGCGCTGATGCTCAGCGGTGGGGGACGCTTCAGCCTGGATGGCATGCTGATGCAGAGCGTTTTTTCAAAGAAACGCTCCAAAGAATAAAACGAGAGGGCTATTTTGGGACAAAGGATAAATACCCTCTAGACTGAAGCGATTGCAGCTAAACCACAACAAACAGGGGCTCTCAAAAGCTCAATCAATGACATCAGGAGACATAAGATGAAACGACTCATACTCAGCCTGCTCGTACTGCTTGCCGCAGCGTCCCCCGCCCTGGCCACTAAGTGGGCCATCGACCCGGATCACTCCAATGCCCAGTTCAAGGTCAAGCACATGATGATCGCCACGGTACGGGGTGATTTCCCCGAGGTCACCGGAATGGTTCATCTAGACGACAAGGACCTCACCCGTTCTGTGGTTAACGTCAGCATCGCCACCGCGACCCTGGATACGGGCGTGGAAAAGCGGGATCAGCATCTGAAAAGCCCCGACTTCTTCGAGGTCGCCAAGTTCCCAGCCATGACCTTCAAGTCCACCTCGGTGAAGAAGAAGGGCAACGGCTCACTGGCAGTGACCGGCGACCTGACCATCCGCGATATCACCCGAAGCGTGATTCTGGAGGTTGAAGGCCCCAGCCAGGAGATCGTGGACCCCTGGGGTAATACCCGCATCGCCGCCGAAGCCGTGACCATGGTCAACCGCCAGGACTTCGGCCTGACCTGGAACAAGACCCTCGACGGTGGCGGCATTGTCATCAGCGACGAGGTCAGGATCGCCCTCGAAATCGAGCTCATCAAACAGAAGTAATCGCCTGACTTCCATCGCCCTCTACCCCTGCGCGGGCAGGGGGCGATTTACCTCCAGCCCAAACCACAGGCGAGACATGGAGGACAGCATGATCCGCATCAGATACGGCAACGCACGAGGACACTTCACCACCGACTGGCTGGATAGCCGTCACAGCTTTTCCTTCGGGAGCTATCAGGACCCCGCCCACATGGGCTTTCGCAACCTGCGGGTGATCAATCAGGACATCGTCCAGCCCGGCAAGGGCTTCCCCACCCACCCCCACAGCGACATGGAGATCCTCAGCTTCGTCCTAAAAGGCACCCTGGAACACCGCGACGACATGGGCAACTCCGAGATCATCCACGCAGGCGAGCTCCAGCGCATGAGCGCGGGATCCGG
>JAAXQG010000179.1 GCA_012974445.1 Desulfuromonadales bacterium | reverse complement strand
GGTGGGGGCTTGTTTCCGATTCCCAAAGGCAGGCGCGGGAAACACCCTCGCTGTCATCTGCCATGCCAGCAACCTGTCCGAGGCTGTTGATGGCAAAGGCCCGGCTGGAATCGCCGCCCAATGTGGGCAGGGGGGTCATCCCGGTGCCTCGGGTCCAGAGAAAGGCCTGCCGTTTGCCGTCGGCTCGGCGGCTTGTACCGACGACCTGTCCAGCGTCGTTGATGGAGACGGCCCGGCTGTTGCCTCCGAGAGTGCCAAGATCGATCGATTCGACGGTTTTGAAAAGGGTGGGTAAGGGCGGCTTGGCACAGCCCGATAGCAGGGCGGTGGCGACAACAAACAGGGCCAGCAGTGCTTGTCCCATCATAGAACCTCCTTGATACGGATATTGTCGAATCGAACGGGGCTGCGGTTCGACTCTCCTTCTCTATATAACACCAAATGAATCATACGCGTTTTGGGGGAGGTGCTGATATCAAAGCTGTATTGCTTCCATCCTTTTTTCGTGCTTTGACGAAGAGGATCTGTGGCGCGAATAAAATATTCATTGGAAAAAGACCTGGCGTACTGAATGGGGGAAAAAAAGGCAACCGAATCGAGGCCGCGGATGCTGCGCAGGCTGAACCCCCTGCTTTCCTCGATGCCGGAGCCGGGCAGAACGCCTGAAATCTTGATCAGGTGCTCGATATAGTTCTTCCACAGGGAGAGGTTCTTTGTGTCACTGTCCTCGGGGCGGTAGGCGGCGATGCGCGGGAAAAAGGAGAGCTGGGGGGCCTCTTCGAAATTCTCTTCAAGTGGGGGAGAGGGTGGAGGTAGCGTTTTCGGGGCCGAGGGATCGGCGGAGGCCTCGAAGGGGAGGGCTTTTGCCGCCGGGGAGGGGGCTTGAGGTTCTTTTTCCTGACATGCGCAGAGAAAAAGGAGCAGCCCGGAAAGAATCAGGCGGAAGCAGACTCTCATTTGGGGGCCTCCCCTTGGGGGGCTATGGTCTGCTCCGACGGGCCCGCTTCTTCTTCGGTCGGATCGGAAGTGAGCGCCAGGGCCTGCATCTCCATCTTATCAAGCCATCCTGGGACCCAGCCGTGGTAGTAGAGGGACCAATCTTCGTAGCGAAGGTTGTTGAGCAGCTCGAGTGCGGCGTCCTTATTTTTCATATCCACATAAAATTGAACCATCCGAAGGGCTATGAAGGCCTGCTCGGGGAAGAAGCCATGGGCCTTCTCGAGCATGGCGAGGCTTTGTCGGGGTAATTTCTGCTCCAGGGCATGTTGAGCGAGCTGGAGAAATTCATACGCATAGCCCGGGTCGAGGGCGACGGCTCTTTCAAGGGCCTCAAAGGCTTTTTCCCCCTCATTCAGGGCGCTGTAGGTCAGGTACAGGCCGTATTGGAAAATGGAATCCTGGGGGTCTTCCTCTGCGAGAGCAAGGTAAGTGTCCAGAGCAAAGCCATTTTGCAAAAAGCTGTTCCTGTAGAGGATATCTGCATGGGGCCCCCAGGTTCGCGGCATATTCCCTTCGAGAAGTCTGGGGTCTTTGAGCGCGGCGGCCAGGCGGGTGATGGCGAAGCGGGTATCGAGAGGGAGGTGACCCTCGACGGTCGAGTAGGAGAGGCTTGCGAGGTAAGGCTGCATCCCTCCCTCTCTGAGGTTCGTGAGGGTCTGGTGGAGCATGGGGTAGATGGGGGTCTTGATCTCGTCGCTGTAGAGACCCACGAAAAAGCTCAGGTCGATGTGCAGGACGCATGGCTCCTCTATTGAGGGCAGGGCGCCAGAGGGGTAGACCTCGAAAGGCAGCCCCTCGATCAGTCCCCGGAAGGCTCCATTATCAAAGGAGAGGGTTTGGGCTTCCTCTTCGGAAATGGCCCCGGATTGGAGAAGTTGGTCTCGCAGGGCGTCGATCGTGAGTTGCTCCTGGTCCAGTTTGGTCGGAAAAATCCACACCAGACGAGAGAAAAAGCCCCTTTGGAGTGCCAGCCGGACGGCGTTTTCCGGAAGCACAACGGGATTGGCTGTATGGAAACGGCCAGTCAGGATAAAATCATCGGTCTTGCCTTCAGTGGTGAGCTTTCTAGCCTCATCCCTCAGGGGAACCGGCACCGGGTGTAATAAAGACTGGTTAGACAGCAGGACAAGGGGGGGGCGTTTGTCCCGAAGTTCCCGCCAGAATGGGATGGCTTCGTTGGCCAGTTCCACGACAACAGCATCATGCGTCTCACTCAGGGGTCGGGGCTGACTGGTGGGGCCCACAGAAGGTTTTTGTGTTTTAGAAGGTTCTGGCTCTGGCGCTTCCGGAGTTTTTTCGCAAGCAGTGATAAGAGATAATAAAAAAACGAGCAGCAATAATAATTGGGGCACAAAACACCTCGAGAATTGTGAGAGGTTTGAAATTGTTCCCGCCCATTTTAATAGAATCCAGAGTCATGGGCTAGAGGGAAACGTGAAACCGTTTGCATTGTGCTGAGGGGGTGAGCTCTGCTAAGTTGCCAAATTGCTTTAAAATCCTATATTAATTCAAGCGGTGAAGGATCACAAGCCCAAGCGTTCTTCAACTCATTGTTTCAGAAAAATAGTTCCTGTTTTCTGTGTTGTATCTAATGGACTCATTTTTTTGATGTCGAGTCGATTGGCAGTTTAATATGACATAGCCGAAGTATTGATAACTTTGAGGTATCTCCTTGTCTTTTCTGCAAACGACTCATCTCTTCGGAGTATTCTAAGTGGATAATTTAGTCGTGGATGCGGCAAACCTATATCTTGACAAGCCTAACCATTCCCTCCTTGAAAGAGAGTTCTGCTTGTGGTGATGAATTTTGTCAGTTCGTTGAAACTAACCTTGATACTTCTGCTGGGCCTGGCTCTGGCGGCTGTTTTCGGGACGTTTTCTCCCGCTTCAGATGGCCGCTATACGACTTTTTATCAGAGCTTCTGGTTTCGAACCCCTCTGTTGTTGCTGGCTCTCAATACTCTGGCATGCACGATAAAAACGATTCTCCGAAATCTTCAGGACAGGCGCAGGCATTTTGAAGCGCTTCCCATTTCGTGGGAGTCTGACTTTGAAGGGCGTTTTGAACTGCCTGGTTCAGGGGTTACGGCACCTGTCGCTGAGCGGTTTCACGCCATGGGGTTTCGCACTATGGAAACCGGTGAACGGTTGGTGGCGCACCGGGGACGATTGGGACGCTGGGGGTCGACGCTGACGCATGTTTCAGTATTGGTTGTCATGATAGGGGCGGTGCTGGGGAATTTAGGGTTTGTCGGGACCTTGAATATCCGTATCGGGGACAGTTCCCGATTCTATTACGACTGGGATACCAAGAGGGACAAGCCCTTGGGTTTCGAATTCCGCCTCGACCATTTTCAGCCGATTTACTACCCTATAGAACTACAGATCGAGGTTTGGGACCCGGTGTCTCAGGAACGTCTTGAGGTCTATGCCGTCAAGGAGGGGGAGAGCTTCCGGTTGCCCGGGGTTGATTTTACGGCCAAGGTTGAAAAGTTTGATCCGGCAGCTGAGGTTCTCATCATGGGCATCTTGCGGGGGGGGAACTATTTGGGGGAGTACCGCATCAGCCGCAAGGATGGTGTCAGTGCCGGTCCCTTGAAAAACTATCTCTTGCACTTGAGACCCCTGGCCTTTCGAGACCCGGTTCTGAAGCAGATGCACAGCGAGGTTTCTTTGCTTGAAGAGGGTAAGGTGGTGAAACAGGGAACGATCACCGTCAACCATCCATTGACTCACAATGGGACCACTATTTATCAGACGGCTTTTAATCTGGACCCAGAGGGGAACTGGTATGCAGGCTTTCAGTTCACCAGAGATCCGGGAGAGCCTCTGGTCTGGGTTGGAAGCGTCCTGCTGATTCTGGGGGTGCTGCTGGCTTTTTTTGTTCCTTACAGGGTTTTGGGCGTGATGATGGAAAGCGACAGGATTCGCTGCGTTCCCTTGGTCGGGTTTGCTGGTGAGGGCGGACGCAAGGCTCTCTTGAAAGTTCAGGATGCGTTGAAAGGAGTGACCTCATGATTAAGGCGATTCTTTCTTTCATTAGTCTCTTTGTGTTCATCCATCCGGTATTTGCCATGGAGGTGGGCGGACGGATCGAAGAGGACAGGATCTGGGGCGGGGACATCGCCTTGTCCTCGCAGGTGATTGTGCCTCCGGGGGTGACTCTCAGCATCGAACCCGGAACGCGGATCCGGATATCTGATGTCGGATTCACGCTGGTGGTTGAGGGTGTGCTGTTGGCAAAGGGGATCGAGGCCTCTCCGATCGTCTTTGAAACCCCCAAAGGCTGGCAAGGGATTCATTTCTTCCAGACCAAGCACCCGAGCGAACTGCATTATGTGCAGATTTCGGGGGCCAAGGCGGCCATAAGTACGAATTCTTCGGCCCCCTTGATTCAGAATTCGGTTTTTAGAGACTGTGATTCGGCGGTGCGACTGCGGGGTTGGTTGTCACCACCAAGTACCCAGATCGTATTGCGCTGAACCGTTTCATCAAGAACGGGACAGGCATACTCTGTAGCAAGACGCAGAATACGCCGGCCATCGAAGATAACCTCTTCCAGGGAAATGAGGTTGCCTTGATGAACAGTTTTTTCGCTTACCCGGCGGTTCGAGAAAACCGCTTCCTGAAGAACGAAACAGCCATTCAGAACGATCGCTTCGGTTCCAGCCTCGTGGAGCACAACCTCTTTCGCAGCAACCAGACGGCCATCCACAACAACCGCAAGTCCCAGGCGACTATCAAAAAGAACATCTTCGAGGATAATGACCTGGTTCTCTACAGCAACTACTCCTCCTACCCCATCGTGCGGAATAATAATTTTCTGAGAAATAAGGTGGCTGCCTATCTGGACGTGCACATGAGCGCCAATTTCGAGGAAAGGGAGGGTTCCAAGACCATCGTCCGGGAGGAGGCAAGGGCTCTGGGGACGAAGAATCCCATGCTGGAGCAGGCGCCGGAGGATTTCGAGGACTTTGTGGATCTGAGCGGCAACTGGTGGGGGGAGGACACGAAGCTTCTGAGGGGGGTGGGCAAGGCCGGCAACCTGGATCTCTTCTTCGACCGACGCGACATGTCCGAGGTGGAATACGAGGGGTACGAGGGGAAGCGCTACGCCCTGGACCGGGTGGTTTTCTCCCCTTGGCTGGAGGCAGAGGTTCCCGACGCCGGTCCCAGAGACGGGCTGAAGTGATGCGGTTGTCGCCCCGCTCTGTCAGCGGGCGCGGCTCAGGTAGAGGTAGTCGTTGGATTTCTGCCCCCTGTGACAGCTCAGGCAGGGCCCTTCCTTGTCGGGATATTCCGCCAGCCTGTCCCCCTCGTAGCGGGCGAAGAGCCACTGCCCGTCTTTTTGCTTGAGCATGACGCTGAGGGCCTCGAAGCGCTGCCGGCCGTCGAATTCCACCTTGACGATCAGGGCGCCCGCAGGCAGCTCTTTCCCGTACTTCAGTGCCCGGGCTGCGCGGGGATTGATGCGGGTGCTCTGGAAGTTGCCGTGAGGAAATTCGCTGGGAGCGAGTTCCCTTGTTCCCGGCCAGAGCTCCCAGCTCTGGTACTGCTTCTCCAGAAGGTGCTGGTGCAGCGCAAGCCCTTCGGCCTTTGCCGAGGGGCCGTCTATCAGGTCCTGGAGGGGGGCGCAGCCCGCGACGGCCATCGCCGCCAGGGCAATAAGAATCGCTGTTTTCGTTTTCCTGTACATCCTGTCGACTCCCTTTCGTCTGCTCACCAGCTCTTCCCCTTGGGCGTAAGAGCGACCAGCTCGTAGCTGCGGCTGCCCAGTCCGATTTTCTCCGCATGTTCCAGGGTCACTTCCCAGTCGATCTTCGGGTGCACCCCCCGGAACTTGTCCCC
>JAAXQG010000161.1 GCA_012974445.1 Desulfuromonadales bacterium | reverse complement strand
TTCTCAACAAAATCTTAACACTACACCATTTCGCCCGCGCAGGGCAAGACGAACTCGCAACCTGCAGCACGAAGCATGCCTGATTGATGTCGTTGACAGGACCGGGCGCAGTGACTGTCTCCCCCCCTACTCCGACCCTAAACAGGAGCGACCATGCCCAAGGTCATCAAAATAAATAAGCCCGAGAAAAACCGCATCGGCCGCGACTGCCCGGGATACCACATCCATGGAAACGACCATTCCCGCTGCGATGTCGAATGCGAATACCGCATCGTCCACGAGATGACGTAGATCGTGCGACAGCGCGAAGGTAAGCTGACGCACCGACCTTCTCCCCGGAAATCAAAAAGCCCCTGTCCCAGCGCACCGGACAGGGGCTTTTTCGTTCAATCCTTGAGTGCAAAAATCGCAACTCGGAGACCGCGATGTTTTCCTTCACAAAGATCGGCGGCGTGATCACGGCTGGAGTCCTTCAAGATGTGCCCGCCATCTGCTAAAAACGGTGCTGGCCCCATACCGCTTTCAGCCTGAAATACTATCCCTTACCCACCCAAACAGCTGAGTCACAGAGCCTCCACAATACTTCTGCGCCCTGCCTCAGGCTCTTGAGAAAGGTCTGCAGAACGCATTCATCTCATCAATGAAAAGAAAATAACCAACGGACACATATAAAAATCGTCTCCCCGGCTTTTCATCCCCGAACATTGTGATTCAATAACCAAACTACTCACCTTTGCGAACTGCCTGAGGAACCATTTTCATCTTTTGATGAACGAAGAATCTGTCCCTGAGACACGCCAGAAAACGGTTCGTATCCACCAACTACCCTGCTGGAGCCTGCCCCTTTTCCTGATCGGGGGCTATTGCAAACAAAAGAGGGCCAGCCCCAAAACGGAATTATTGGAACAACCGGGGACACCTCCCTACACCACAGACTCCATTCATTACTGCACCGAGGCGGCATAGGGCCTGTCGGGTTCAGCATTCAACAAAAGGAGGTTGACTGATGAAGTTTTTGAAGTGGACAACGGCATTATTCTCGATTCTGACCCTGGCCCTCTCGGGCTGCGGAGGTGGAGGGGGCTCGTCACCGCCCCTACCACAAACGAATAATGACCAGCAGGCTGTCACCACGGTTTCGGGCGTAGCGGCCGCGGGCGCTCCCCTGACCGGAGTCGTCTACCTGCGCGACAGCACAGGCGCAGAGCTTGGCCCGGTGGCCATGAGCGCGACCGGCGACTTCTCTTTCGACGTGACCGGCCTGACCCCTCCCTTCCTGATCGAAGCCGAAGGAAAGGCCGGCACCTCCAACTACAGATTGCATTCGGTCGCCACGGCACCGGGCACGGCCAACGTCAACCCCCTCACGGAGATGGCAGCCAGCGCGGCCCTGGGCGCAGATCCAGCGGTCGTTTTTAACGATCCCGCAGCCCATGCCGCCGCCCTGGAGCCTCTGGCACTTGAGGCCGCCATGGATCAGGCCATCGCCGACATCAAGCAGATGCTCCAGCCCCTTCTCGACTCCTTCGAAGCCAACTTCGTCAATCCCTTTACCGATGCCTATGTCGCGGACAGCACCGGGCTGGACGCCATATTCGACGTGGTCACCATCGAGGTAAACAACACGACCGGCGCTGCCAGTGTCGTCGACCGGGCCAGCGGGACCACCATCGCCGCGGCAGACATCGTCCCGGGCGGAGGAATGACCGTCACCGATGTAGTCGATACAACCGAAACGACGGCCGTTGTCACCGCGAAGTCCAACCTGGATCAGATCGCCGGGATGTTCGGAACCTTCATGACCAGCTGGAAGAATGTTGGGGCGGGGTATTTTTCCGACACGATCAACGCCACCGAAGCGGCGGCACAACTTGACCAGTTTTTCGTTCCGGCAGAGGCCTTCGGACACATGAATGGCCGCGACAGAACCCTTGACATTCAGGAGTGGGTCGAGGATTCCGACTTCACCGCCACGGTGACCGGCGTGCGTAACTTCTCCATCGTCGAGACAAAAGGCGCAGCCTACTACATCAGCATGGTCTTCGACCGGACCGACGGCAGCGTGGAGTTTCCCGACGAGCCTCTGGTCGTCACCAACCGGGGAACGGCCGAGCTCCCCGACTGGCGCTTCACCGGAAACGGCAAACTCTCCGATGTCTGGGTCTCGCCCATGGCCCAACGCTATATCTGGCCTGAAGCTGCCACCACGGTCAACGGCCTCCGCATCGATATCGATGATCCAACCCTCGCTTTCGCCACCGGCACCGTCAAGGGCCCGGGCCTGCCTGCCGAAGGCCTTTCCTACACCAAGTCCGATGCCTTCATTGCCCACCTCAACCTGAACACCAACTCACAGGCCTGCGCCCGCGTCATCGCCTCTAACTGCGATTGGAGGGCTTGGAATACTTTCGGCATGGACGATACGACCATCGCAACCATCCCCGACAACGCCGTGTACACCTTCGAGCTCTTCGACGCCGCTGGCGCCCCTGTTGAGACGAGAGAGGTAACCACCGGGAAGCGTCCCTGGATGACCGGCGAGTTGACCGACAACCACTTCACAAGCCTTCCCGACATCAGCTCCCACGACCTCCAGTGGGCCGAAACCAACCTTATCGGGCAGACAACCACCCAAAACTTCGTGCTGCCGTCCGCTCTGACCAAGAGGAGCGCGGATATCGACTTCGTGTTCTGGACCACAGACAACAACACGCCCAATAGCCCATGGATCCATTCGGAGGTGAATCAGGAGGTTATGAGTACCGCCACAAGCACAGCCCTGGCTGTTCCGGCCCCTCCCTTAAACTCCACCCTACAGGAGGCCTATATCGGGGGCTGGAATGAGGACATATTCGGCAGAGGTACCTTTGCCCACTGGTTCTTCGAGCCCGGAGGAGGGGGCGCCCCCGTACCCGCTGCTCTGCCGTTCGCGACAGATCTTACCGGGCAGTCATTCTACAACATCTACCACGATGACGGGATGCTCCCCCCTGCATGGGTGATTGAAACAATCGCCTTCAACGGCCAAAACTTCACCCTTACCAATCAGGACCTGACCAGCGAAACCGGAACCTACCAAGTCACAAATGGGATCTTGAATCTTCAAGGCTTGACGGGCGAGGTTGATTTCATCAAACAACTCTCCATCGACCAGACTCTGGGGGCAACTCTGACCTGCTGGGACGTCGCCCAGAACTCCACCTTTAACTGCACAGGACTGGGGCTTGAATACTTCTTCCAGGATGAGCAGGCGGCTCTTGATTTCCGTGATAGTCAAAATGCACCACTCGCTTTCACCGACGCCCTGCTTAACGGCAAAACCTATTACGCCGAACCCTGGACCAACCAGGCCGGGGCGCTGATCAAGGAGAAGATGGTTTTCACCGCGTCCATCGCCAATACCTACAGCGTGCTCTTTACCGATACAATCGACGGAGTTTCTCAACCCCCGGCAACCATCCCTGCCACCCTGAAAACTGACGGAACCCTGGAAATGGATTTCCTCGATGGTGAGTCGTCTATCTTCACAATCCAATCCGTCGGGGCAAATGATACCCTGACTCTCTCCGTTGTGGACTACTTGAACGGTACCCAAGCTGGCACCTGGACCGATGCCTGGTTCACCACCCAGCAGTAGGCACACAAACTCTGTTATCCATTGCTATCAAGGCCGCCTTCGGGCGGCCTTTTTTCCTCCAACTCCAGAGCTGGACCCGGTTGATCGGACAGGCTGCTCGGCTGCACCATGACATCCGGATTCGACTTTGCCGACTTACCCTTCCTGAGCGACCAGGCCGACGACCTGGAGCGTTTCACAAAGACAGATGACATTCACCGGGAATTCCTGTAAGAGATTCTGAAACGCACAGGAGACGCTCGCCCATGACCACCACCATCGAAATCAACAAACCGGAGAAGACCATCACCATGGTCATCTACGCCCTGCAGGCGTTCTCCTTCGTCTTCGGTATCACCGC
>JAAXQG010000139.1 GCA_012974445.1 Desulfuromonadales bacterium | reverse complement strand
CCTGGGCGAATTCAGTTTCAACATCCAGACCCTGCTGCTGGCGTCCCTGGTGTTCTATGGCGCAGTGATCTTCTCCTGGGGGGTTGATGCGGTGCTGGAGACCGAAGTTTTCCCCCGCAAGAAGATCCAGAGGGGAGTGCGCGACTCCATCAAGCGGCTGCTTCACTACTGCATCCTGCTCATCGGATTGATCACCGCAGTGACCATGGCAGGCTTCGACATGCGGGCCCTGGCGCTGGTGGGAGGGGCACTGGGTATCGGAATCGGGTTCGGCCTGCAGAACGTTGTAAACAATTTCGTCAGCGGCCTGATCCTGCTCTTCGAGCGGCCGGTGAAACTCGGAGACACGCTGGTGCTGGAGGATACCTGGGGTACGGTGCGCAAGATAGGGCTGCGCTCCACGGTGCTTGAGACGCTGGACCAGGCAGAGATCATCGTGCCAAACTCGAAGCTTATCTCGGAGACGGTGACAAACTGGAGCCTGAGCTCGCGCCAGTGCCGGGTGGTGCTGCCGGTGGGCGTCTCCTACGGCAGCGATGTGGAGCAGGTGCTGCGAATTCTTCGAGAGGTGGCACACGATCATGCAGAGATTCTGGAGGACCCAGAGCCGAGCCCTATCTTCACAGGCTTCGGAGACAGCTCGCTGGACTTCCAGTTCCGCGCCTGGATACGGGATGTGAAAAAGCGCCTGCTGACCCTGAGTGATGTGGGCACGGAAATCATTCGACGCTTTCGCGAGGAGGGGATCGAGATTCCCTTTCCCCAGCGGGATCTGCACCTTCGAAGCCTGCCCGAGGGCTGGGCGACCGAAGCGGGGAAAGAGGGACCGGCCGGCGACGGGGACTCAGCCAGGGAAGACTGAATCCTCCACCAGGTCACAGAGAATATGGATAATCGTCAGATGGGCTTCCTGAATGAAGGGAGTGTAGTCGGAGGGGATGGTGAGGCAGTGATCGCTGAGCTGGGCCACCCGGCCTCCTTCGCGTCCCGACAGGGCCAGGCAGGTGCAGCCCATGGCCGCTGCCAGCTCCAAGGCACGGCAGACGTTCTCCGAGTTGCCGCTGGTGGAGATGCCGATAACGACATCCCCGGGAGCGGCCAGGGCCTCCACCTGACGGCGGAAGATCTCGTCGAAGCCGAAGTCGTTGCCCACGGCGGTGAGTATGGAGCTGTCGGTGGTCAGGGCGATGGCGGGTGCGGCCTTGCGGTTCTTCAGGAAGCGCCCCACGAATTCGGCAGCCATATGCTGGGCGTCGGCAGCTGAGCCCCCGTTGCCCATCACCAGAATCTTCTTCCCGTCACGCAGGGCCTGAATGATCAGAGTAGCGCATCGCTCGATCCCGGGGGAAAGCTCTGCTGCGACGGTCTCCAGGGTGCGGATATGTCCGGCGAAATGAGTGCGGATTTTTTCGATCACTGTCTTCAAGTCTCCTCGGAAGAAATTATCGGCCCTGCCCCAAAAGAAGGGGTGTAAAAAGCGAAGGGTCCAGCCTAGAAAAGCTGAGGCCTCCCTGTCAATGAAATAGATGCAGCCCCCCCCCTGCTTTCTTGACAAGATTCCGACCAAACTCTATAGTCTTTCGGGTTTTTTAGCCTATTTCCTGACATGCCTTTCCCCCTGAATCGGACCCTTGCCATGGTGAAAATGCGAGTACTCTGCATCACATCCCACAGCGACCGCCCCGAAGCCGAGACCTTCATCAGTCTGAGAGCCGCCGGAGTCGATCTCGAGGTCATCTGCCACCCCGAGGCCCCCCATATTCAGCGCCTGCGCGATGCCGGGGTGCCGGTGACAGCCATGGCCCTGAAGGGGCGTCATGACAAGAAGGGAACCGCGGCGATCCGCGAACGACTGCAGGAAAACAACTACGATATCCTGCACCTCTACAACAACAAGGCGGCGGCCAACGGAATCCGCGCGGCCCGCGGCATTGACCTGAAGATCATCTGCTATCGGGGCATCGTAGGAAACGTCAGTTATCTGGATCCGGCATCCTGGGGCACCTACCTGCACCCCCGGGTGGATCGCATCGTCTGCGTAGCCGAGGCCATTCGAAAATACTTCCTGGACATGCGCTGCCTCTGGATGCGAATGGATCCGAACAAGGTCCGTACGATTCACAAGGGGCACGACCTCTCCTGGTACCAGGATCAGCCCGGCGACCTGACCCAGTTCGGCATTCCCGAAGATGCGTTCACGGTGGGCTGCATCGCCAACATCCGCCCACGCAAGGGGATCGATGTGCTCATCGAGGCGGCCCGCCATCTGCCCATCGATGCCCCGGTCCATTTCCTGCTTGTGGGGAACATGGACAACGAGAAGCTTCAGCAGCAGATCGCCCAGAGCCCCTGGCGCGATCGCATCCACCTGACCGGTTACCGCACCGACGCCCCGGCCCTCATGGCCGCCTGCGACGTCTCGGTGCTCCCCGCCATCAAGCGCGAAGGACTGCCTAAGGTGGTCATCGAATCCATGGCCTACGGCACGCCGGCCATAGTGACCGACTCCGGGGGAAGCCCCGAGCTCATCGAGCAGGGCAAAAACGGGCTGATCGTACCCTCGGGTGAGGCGCGCCCCATCGCCGAGGCGATCATGGCACTGCAGATGGATCCTGAGATGCTGGCAATGATGGGGATGGAGGCTAAAAAGCGCATCGGTACGGCCTTCCGGGTGGAAAGCACCATGGAGAAAACGCTGGCCCTCTACCGGGAGCTGGTCCCGGGTTCCTGCGCTGCCCCCTCGTAACCTCCGAGCAGCAGCGCCCAGCAGGCCTCGTCGAAGTGAAAGGGGCTTTTGAGCCCCTTAAGCTTCCTGAAAGAACGCTCCAGGCGGCCCAGATTTGCTGCGGCCCAGGTGCCGGGTTTCCGGATCTCACCCCGGTCGAAATCGATGAGATAGACATGGTGCTTCTCATCGATCAGGATATTGTTAGCGTTCAGATCGGCGTGATAGACGCCCGCCTCGTGAAAGACCCGGATGCAAGCGCCCACGTCGCTCCAGAGCCGGCCAGAAACAGGCACCTCCTCCAGCAGGCTCGCCAGGGGACGGGAACCTTCGATACACCGGGTGATCAGATCCGCGCGGTAAAGCATCCCTTGCTTTCGGACCCGCGCGGCAACGGGGCGCGGAACCGCAAAGCCCCGGGCGTAGAGATCCGCAAGCAGGTACCACTCTTTCCAGGCACGGGTCCTGGTGACATCGAAGCCAAGATACTGGTCGTGAAGGAACCGGGCGATGAAACCGCCCCGAAGATAATGCCTCAGCACCCAATGGTGACCATTGCACTTAAGAAAATAGGCTTCCCCACGTCCACCGGCCCGACCGACAATTTGCCCCCGGGCCTCTAACAGCTCGGGGTCGAAAATTTCCGTCAGCCCAGTTTCGAGCAGGCTCGAATCGAACAGCACATGATCATATCCAACCTTAACAGTCTTGGGATAGATACCTGATGTCATTGAATTTCTCCACCCATCCAGAAAATATTTGCATCCTGCGCCTCTCGGCCATCGGTGACGTAACCCATGTGCTCCCCATGCTGAGGACGCTGCAGAAATACTGGCCCCAAACCCGCATCAGCTGGATCATCGGCAAGACCGAAGCCACACTGGTGGGAGATATTCAGGGCGTCGAGTTCATCGTCTTCGACAAGTCCAGAGGAGCCCGGGCGCACCGGGACCTGAGAGAACAACTCAGGGGGCGCCGCTTCGATCTGCTGCTGAACCTTCAGGCCTCACTGCGCGGTAGCCTGGCATGCCTGGCCGTCAAAGCCCCCATAAAACTCGGCTATGATAAAGCCCGGGCAAGGGGTTTGCAATGGCTCTTTACCAACAATAGAATCGCCGCCATCGAAAGACAGCATGTTCTGGACAGCTTCCTGGAGTTTCCCCGAGCACTAGGAATGACGCAACCGGTCATCAGCTGGGACATCCCCCTCCCCGAAGAGGCGATGGCGAACATGAAGGCCCTGATCCCGATGGACAAACCCGTTCTGGCCATAAACGCCTGCTCCAGCAACCGGGCGCGCAACTGGCGTAACTGGAGCGTGGAGTCCTACGGCGCCATCATCGACTATGCGGCACAGACTTACGGGATGCAGTGCGTCCTGACCGGCGGCCCCAACGCCATGGAGCGCGAATACGCCGCCCAAATCTGCGCTGCCGCCTCCGCCGCGCCCATCGACCTGGTGGGAAAAACCTCGCTTAAAGAGCTCATGGCCCTACTACACCTCTCCAGTGCCCTCATTGCCCCGGACACCGGCCCCGCCCACATGGCCAACGCAGCCGGGACGCCGGTCATCGGCCTCTACGCCAGCTCCAACCCCTTGCGCACCGGTCCATATCTCTGCCAGAACAGCACAGTGAACCGTTATCCGGAAGCGCTGATGAAAGAGTGCGGAAAGAGGGTCAAGGATGTCCGCTGGGGACAGCGGGTTCGCGATCCCGAGGTGATGTCGCTGATAAGCGTCAAGGATGTGCGAGAGAAACTTGATCTGGTTATGGGCACCGCCTGAAGCCCCTCCCCTACCTCGGAGCCTTGGGCTGCGAGCGCAGCCAGAGATCAGAATATTTCAGAAACTTGGAATAGGCCCCAAGAATGGCCAGCAACAGACCCTGCCTCCCATCGAGAAACCCCCTGCGAAGCACATAGGCCCTGAAAAAACCGGCCAGCGCGTGAAGGATCGCCTTGGTCAGGGAGGACGTCTTGCCCTTGAGCTCCCTCTGTTTCGCCCAGGCGGCGGCATAGGTTCCCGTCTTGCCGACCCAGTGTTCCAAATCCCGGAAGGTGAAGTGCAGCAATTCCCCATTGAGCCTTGCGCGGGTCATGCTGGAGGGATAGACAAGCTTTTCGTGCACCAGAGCATCGTTGTAGGCCGCCTTGTCCCGGGGAAAGAGCCGGTCGACATAGTCGGGATACCAGCCGCTATGCCTGATAAAGTCGCCGAAGCACCAGGAGAGCCTGGACAGGGCGTAGATGCTCCCGCGGTCATCCTGCTCCAGCACCCCCAGAATCTCTTCCTTGAGCTCCGGAGTGACCCGCTCGTCGGCATCGATGAACAGAACCCAGTCCCCCGTGGCCCTGCTCTGAGCTCTCTGGCGCTGGATGCCAAACCCCTGCCAGTCCCTGTCGATGAATATCCGGTCGGTGAAACGCGCCGCGATCTCCAGGGTGTCGTCGGTGCTTCCGGAATCGGAAATGACGATCTCGTCGGCCCAGGCCACCGATTCCAGGCAGGCCTTGATGTTGTCGTTCTCGTTTTTGGTGATCAGCGCAACGCTCAGTCGGGGTCGGGACATGAAATACTCCTACCGGAACAACCGGACATCAGGATGAGCAGACTCAGGACATAGGGGGAGACAAAGGGTGATCTTGAGAGCCAACTCTCGGTCAAGCCAAAGACGGCAAATGAAACGACAAGCGTCATTCCTGCCAGGGCAGCGAAGCGTTGCTCGGAGTCCGTGCAACTTAGCCAGTGACCATAGAAGTATCTAAAAGGCAGAACCAGCACGGCCAGCAGCATGGAGAAAAAGCCCAAAATTCCTGTCATAGAGAGATATTCGAAATAGATGCTGTGGGCATGGCTGAAATCTCCCACCAACAGGGCCTCTCCATCTCCCCTAAGATCGATAACATCGTGACGGAAATCTCCGATGCCGGAGCCTAAAACAGGGTTACGACTCCAAATATCCAGGCTGATCCTCCACATCTCAAGACGCTGCCCGGCTGATCCACCCGTGCTCTGGCCAGCCTGAAAGTTCAGGACTTCATGATAGGCGGTGGAAACTCTCGACGTAATCGTCTTGCCCCCTAGAGCAAAAACCGCTGCGCCAAACACCACAATCAAAACCATAAACAGGGCAACATGCCTGATGGAGATCTGTTTTCTGAACAGCCAGAGAAAAAAAAGCAGGATTATCGGCAACAGGATCCAGGCCCCACGAGATCCGGACAGGGCGCAGGCACAGAGGGAACAGAGCAGCGAACCCAGAATCAGTGGATTAAAACGCCGCGGAAGAGCTCTAGTAAAAAAAAGACAGCCGGCGGCGATCGCCAAAAACATACACAGGTCACCGAAGACAATGGAGTTATAATTCCAACTTGCCTGAGAGCGCCCCCAGACCCTCATGGAATAAAGAGCAAGGCCCAGATTTATGGGGCCTGCAGCGAGCAGACCATACATCAAGGGGCGTACAAGAGAGATGCGAGCACGGCAGAGTCCAAGGTAGGCTGGAATAAAACCGAGGAAAAGAACCAATTTGCCCAATCGCTTGATGCCGTAAGAGAGGTCATCGGCGTTCAGGAGGCTCATGGAACAAAGTAGGAAAAAAAGGCCGAGGCATAGAAACAGGCGTTTTTCGGCTCTGGTTAAGAACTGCCACTGCTTCCGGCAACTCAGCAGACCAATGAAAATGAACAAGTGCACCAGAGAGCTGGACCAGCTCTTAAGACTCGGCATGCCCAAAGGAAAGATAAAAGCCATGAGCAGCAAGAGGGTGACGAGCGGACGGCTCAACAGCTGAGTTTTAACACCGGTAAGTACTGACAAAATTTCTCCCACTGTTGCTTACAGCTTGTTTCTATCTGAGTGAAAAACATGCTATCGGAAGGGATTGCTCCGTTCCCTGTCCCGGGAAATTCGATTGCATCCGCTCGGCGGTGCGGAAGATACAGAGCGAGAGTCAGCCGTGCCGCTTCACCCACTTGCGCAGGCGCATTTTCCCCTCAACATACTTTCCCGGAAGCATGCAGGCCCGCAGGAGGATCTGCTTGAGCAAGTCAGATCGATTTTTCTCAATGACCAGCGAGGCATCGCAATATCGACGGTACAGGCGCTGCCAGCCGTGATAACTCATGTAGGTGATGTGGCCGCTCAGGCGGTTTGCCCGCTCCTTACCGGTGAACTTGCTGTTGAGCCCGAGTCCGATAGTGTCGGAGTCGCCAATCACCAAATTGTTGACGTAGCAGAGGTCACTCAGGCGCTTGAGGGCTGGCGAGTAGTGGTGCAAATGATCGATGTGGATCTCCGGATCAAATCGTTGCAGGGCGGCGAGCCAGAATTTCTGGGTGCAGTCCGGCGGGAAATAGGGGTTGCCTAGTCCCTGGGGCTTCCCCGCCCGGGCCGGATCGTAGGGGACGTCCTCGAACAGCGGCAGGTCCCAGAGGGCCAGCACGTCCTGCGTGAGCCCGAAGTAGAAGAAGTCGCAGGCGTGGAAGACCACGGGCATCCCCTTGGCGTACTCCCGGGTGAAGGTGTTGTTGACCACCACCCGCTCCTTGAAAAAGGCGTACTCCGGGTGGCGCCTGGGAAAACGCTGCTGCAGCGCCTTGAACTGGTCGCCCACCAGGAAGTTGTCGGAGCGCAGCTTCATGGCGTAGCGGGTCGTAACGTGCCTGAGACCTTCGCGGGAGGTGACAATCTGGCGGTTGTTGTTGAGCTTGTAGGGGGTGCCGTCGGGATCGTACCGGTAGATGTTCGGTCCGGGGTCCTCGCAAAGAACCAGCTCATCGTACTCGAGTCCCTCAAGTTTCTGGTCCGGCCAGGTGGAGAGGATGATGCGGGCGCCGGGGAGAAAACGCCGAATGCTCTGAAGACTGCGGAAGGTGATTCCCTCGTCCATGGGGCGGTCAGCCAGGGCCTGCACCGGCCCCTGCACCACCACCGTGATATCTTGGTTGTTGATCATCGGTTCAACGCTCCAAATAGTCCCGGTACTCGTCGGGCGTACCGCAGAAAATGACCTCCTCGGGCTCGATCACCGAGAAGCGGATGTCGTCGCCCTTGGCGATGGCCAGGTTGTACATGGGGGCGACGTAGAGCTCCCCTGCATGGAGCTCCGTAGCGTCGAGGCATTTGTACTGCTCGTAGTAGTAGCGGTAGCGCTCGGCGCTCCTCCAGTGGTAGAGCCCCGTGCAGCAGTAGGAGGAAATCTCCTGTTTCTCGGCGGTGCGGATCACCCTGTCCGACCCGGGAGCGGCGGGTTCGATGTTGCTCCAGTTCTTCCCAGTCCCGATGAAGGTCTCGAGATAGCCGTCGGCCATGTCGCAGAAATCGGGTTTGCGGTAGCCGGGACGGAAGGTGTCGATGTTGAAGATGTAGAGCGGCTCGTTGCTGGCGCAGCCGTCGAGAGCCAGGTCAACGGTCTCGGCCTGGCCACGGGTGGACTCCTGGAGCTCGACGATCTCGAACCGCCGGATACCGAGGAGCCTGGCCTCGCGCCGAACGAATTCGGGGGTGTCGTACTCGGGTCGTACGATGAACAAAAAGGGATCGCTGTCGAAGTAGCGGGAGAAGCTTCCCACCGAGTGGGCGAAGAGTGTCTTCCCCTTGGCTTCGAGCATGTATTTCGGCTGGCTGTAGCCCGCCTTAAAAAAGCGGGACGAGAGCCCCGCCATGGGTATGACGATCATGAAGCAACCCCTTCCATTTCCAGATAGAGTCGATAAGCGTTGGCCAGCATAGTGAACTGCCGGTCCGGTCGGTCGGCGTGCAGCGGCAGCATGGAGAGAAAGAGCTGGACGTTGATGGCCCGCACCGCTCTCAGCAGCTGCGGCTGATCCCGGAAGAACAGCTCCTCGAAGGCACTACGGATTCCCTGGTGGTAGTCGAAACGCAGATCCTCCATGGCCAACTCCCTCCCCTCCCCGTTTCGCTGGGCCTTGAGGCGCCCGGCGACGATGAGGTCGTAGAGACCGTAGACCGAGTGATAGAGCTTGGCGTAGTCATAGCGCCGGTCCCCGAAGAGCGTGGGGGCGCCCTGAAGGTCGACCCCCCGAGGATCCACCACCTTGATGCGCCGGGTACGGAAGTCGTAGAGAATGTTGCTGAAGCAGAAATCCCCATGAACAATGGCGATCTCCTCCTGCGTCACGGAGGCGATGCGTTTACTGCTGAATCGGGCAAGCTCCCGGGGCGAGGGACAAGCTATCCCGTTAAACCGGATTGGCTCGTCCACGGAAAAACCGCTGGTGACGGCAAACTCATCGAGACGCGCAAGCGTCTTGGGAAGATAGAGGGCGTTGAGGGACGCAGGGTCGGGCGGGCTCTCTCGGGGAAGGCTCGCGCGGCAAAGCCGCATGAAGTCATCACAGGAGCGGAAGATGCTCCGCCAGGTCTCCTTGGCGAGACGGCCGAAGACAAAGAGGTCACTCAAGGGGAGATTATAAACGTACTCGAGGCTGTACCCGGCGCGCCCCTCCTCCTCGAAGACCTCAAGCAGTTTCGGGGTGTAGAGCTGCACCGGGGCGGGCAGTTCACTGAACCAGCGGGCCTCCCCGCGCATTTTCTCGATCTTCGAGCTCTCCTTGCGCACGAGATGACGAGAGATCTCCAGTGCGTTGAAACTGCGTTCGGTGGTGAAATCGGCGCGGGAGGCGAAGTAGGAATTCAAATGCCCGAAGTCGTACCAGTCGCTCTTGAGCAGGGGGGCAAGCGGTTTCTCGCGGTGGTAGCCGTTGAGTGCCTGAATAAACCGCCCCTGGCAGCGGGTAAGGTTGCGGATGAGGGTGCGCACACAGGAAAAGCTGAAGTAGCCGCTGACCACCACGTCGTCGTCAACGGCCATCTTCTCGATCAGGAGATCATCGTCACCCTCGGCCTCGTTCAGTGCCGCCCGACTATAGTAACCCGTGTTAGGGGAGAGACTGATTTCATCAAGCGCCTCGCTGAGGTTGGCAAAGAGAGTGTCGCCATGAAGAATACGAAGGGTGCCCTCGGCGCTTTCCGTCATGTTGAGGCAGTAGAGAATCGATTCGCCCAACCGCAACCCCTCGGGCACAGGGATCAGCTCGACGCCGCACTCTTCGAGATAGTTCCGGGCATAGGCGTTGAGCTGGTACGACTCCGGCACCGAGAGACAGACCTTCTCAGAGGCTTGAGAAGCCAAGGCGATCTGGTGCTCAAAGAGGCAGCGGTTGCCCACGGGGAGGAAGCTGGGCGGCAGCAGACCGATTTCGCTCACGAACTCCTGATCGATGTAGGCGCCGGACGTGATCAGAAACACGTCAGATCCCCGACTTAAGGCAGGACGACTCTGCGGCGATTAACGCCGCGATCTCTTCGGGGGTGGCTTTGGCGAACTCGCTGGGGCGCACGGCCCGGTCGTCAACGTAGAACCCCTCAGTTCCGCACCAGGGTTTCCCCACCAGCACCTCGTCGAATGGCACCTCGTGCCGTTCGAGCCACTCCAGCACGATGGGCAGGGTGTGGACGTTAATCATCCCCACATTCCCCTCGTAGGTTCGCATGTTACGCGCCGTGAAAATCGTGATCTGGTAACCTAGCTGTTTGTATTCATGGAGTTTTTGAATCAGCGGCAGGTTCGGGAGCTTCTCCGGGTAGGGTCCTGGAGTCTCAATGGTGAGAGTTCCGTCCAGGTCAATGACCAGTTTCTTCATGGAAGCACATCCAATATCAGGTAAGCAGAAAACATTACGATATCAACAGGTTTGTGCCAACATCGCGTGAGGGTCGTGAGAGAAATAAATAGCCGACTGGTCCAGTATCAATGGTCGATATTACCGGACTTTAAAAGGAAAGAGTAAAAACATAAGAAACAGCAAGGAGGCAAGCGTTCGACTCAACTGACTCTTGACATTAGTAAGTGCAGACACAATTTCCCCATGACGATCCGCTAGATAAGCGATACCAGCTTCCTTACGGAAACCTCCATTTCAAACATCTCACAGACGCGTTCCCTTCCCGATGTACCAAAACATTGCGCCAATGACGGTTCTCTTGAGAGCTCAAGTATTCTTTCGGCGAAGGCCTCCTTGTTGTCCTTGCCCGCAAGATAGCCGGTTTTCCCGTCGACGACTATTTCAGGGGTGCTGCTCGAACTGAAGGCAACCACCGGCCGAGATGAAGCCATCGCCTCGACTAGGACGTATCCGAATCCTTCATAGACTGAAGACAGAAGGAAAATATCCACCGACTCCATGAAGGCCTTGATATTTTCCACAAATCCCAAAAAAAGTACATGCTGTTCCAGGTCCAGAGATTTAACCTGGGCCCTCAACTCGGACTCCAGCTTTCCCGTCCCAGCGATAAGCAGCTTGAATTTCAAGCCCCGGTTCCGAAGCAGAGCGGCGACCTCGACAATAAACTTCTGGTTTTTCTCCCAGGAAAGGCGACCGGCGCAGCCCAGCACTATTTCTCCCTCCTGTTTTTCGTAGAGAAGAGAAAAGGGGCGTCGGTCGTATTCATCCAGGTCAATTCCGTTGTAAATCACAGTAATTTTACCCGGATCGACCAGTTCCGGATTGGAGGCCAGGATGGTTCTGCCGGTCTCAGCGGAATTGGCAATGAGTTCCGTTACCACTCTACGAAGGAGAAACCGGTTGAACAAACTGTCTTTTACGGGGGTAGCGCTTCCCCGTCGGTAGATAATTTTAGGAACTCCGGCCAGCTTAGCCGCCAATCCTCCGACCTTCAGATCCGCGGGCAGATTCAGAATAACTGCATCAAAACGACTGCGCCGGAACCAGACAAAAAGCAGCAGGAGCTTCCAGGGGTTCAGAAAACTGAGATTGGAGACCTGAACGCCCTGAACATCGGTGCCCGCTTTTTGAGCGCGAAGGTATAGTTCGCTGTTCACTTTGGTAACGAGGGAAACGCGGCATCCCGACCGAGCAAGGCGTTGCGACATGTCGCAGTGCCATTTCTCTCCTCCCCCCCAGGACCGGGAGCTGTTGAAAAAACAGACCGATTTAGGCTTCAAGGGATTTGTGCCTCGCCAAGCAGTTCGCGCGCGGCTTCGACAACCTCTGCTGCGGTTACCGCTTCCATACAGCGGTGATCCGTGGGACAGACCCGCTTGAGGCAGGGGGCGCAGTGCAGCGGCTTGCGCACGATGCGGTGCATCTGGCTCAAGGGGTGGGTGGTGGTGTGATCGGTGGGGCCGAAGATAGCCACGATGGGAATCCCCAGGGCTGCGGCCACATGCATGGGGCCGGAATCGTTGCTGACCACCAGGGAGCAGCGCGACAGCAAGGCCATCATCTCACGTACGCTTGTTTTGCCGATAAAATTAAGCGGCTCTACCTTCATCGCTCCGGCAATATCAGATCCGATCTCCGTCTCGGCCGGCCCTCCGGTGAGCAGAATGCGAGCGCCGAAACGCTCTGCAAGCTCATCAGCGACGGCGGCGAAGCGCTCGGGGATCCAGCGTTTGGCCGAGCCGTAAGCGGCGCCGGGATTGATGGCGAACCAAATACCCTCTCCCAACTGAGCCTTCGCCCAGGCGTACTCCTCCTGCGTCACCTCCAGGCGCTGCTGCCCGTCGCCCCCCTCGATGCCGAAGCTGCGCAGCAGATGCAGATAGTGTTCTGTATGATGCTGGCAGCGCACCTCATCGGTGAGAGGCATTGAGTGACTTAGCAGCGCAGCCCGCGCGTCGGTGGCATAGCCGAGACGCCGGGGGATAAGGGCAAGAGCGGACATGAGCGCAGCCTCAAAGGCCTTCTGCAGCAGGATGGCCGCATCGAAGCGCTCGGCTCGAAGCAGACGACAGAAGCGCAGGAAACCGCCGATGCCGCTGTGGGCACCCCTTTTGTCGAAAACCAGCACCCGGTCGCAGTAGGGGTGAGACGCAAAAAGCTTGGCGACAAGGGGGTTGGCCACCAGGACGATTTCGGCCTCGGGGTAGCTGTGGCGTACGGCCCCCAGCGCCGGTGTATTCATCACCGCATCACCGATCCAGTTGGTGAGGCGAACCATGATTTTACGGTCTCGAGCCGGAGAGAAGAAAGGGGCGGGACTCACTTGGAGGCGAACTCTGTTGCTTCGTCGACCAGCATGACGGGGATACCGTCGCGCACAGGATAGGAGAGACGGCAGGCCTCGCAGAGGATATGCCCCTCGCCTTGAGACTCATCGAAGCGAATCGGGCCCTTGCATTTGGGGCAGGCCAGAATTTCCAGAAGGTCAGAGCTGATCATTGAGTGCTTCCTTTCAAGAGTTCGTCAAGAACCGCATCGAGCGAGTCCTCGCCGAAGAATTCGATGCTCATGGGCACCTGATAGCAGGGCAGTTTAAAATCGGACGCCTGAAGCTTGACCGCGTCCTTCTCCGTAGTCACCAGGTAGTCGGATCGGTCAGCCGAAGAGCTGAGGCGATGCAGAAGCTCCTCATCGTAGCAGACATGGTCGGGTAGTGACAGCCTGCGGTCCAGCCTGAGACCCCGGGCCGTCAGGGAAGAGAAGAAAAGATCAGGCTGGGCGATTCCCGCAAAGGCCAGTCCAGCTTTGTCCTGAAGCTGGTCAAATCCGACGGATTGTCCTTCCAGGGAAAACGCCAGAGCTCCAAGAACGTGCCGACAGCGCATTATAGGGACAGCGAGGGGAAGATTCAATCTCTCGTCTCCGCGACTTCGGGTCAGAAGCACCAGATCAGACCGCCCCAGGGCCCTTGGAAACTCCCTGAGTCTGCCAGCAGGCAGAACTCTTCCGTTAGAAAGAGGACGGGATGCATCAAGAAGGACGATGTTGAGATCCCGATGAACCGCCTGATGCTGAAAGCCGTCATCGAGCACGATCACCTCGGCCCCGTACTGCTCGACGGCCATACGCACCCCATCGGCACGACGGGGCGCCACAAAAACAAGCGCTCCTGGGTTGTTTCTTGCCAGCAAAAAGGGCTCATCCCCACAGGTTCGGGCCTCCAGCAGCAACCCCTCGCCAGCGGATACCACTCCTACCCTGCCTGCTCCCTGGCCGCCATAGCCACGACTGACCAGTGCCACCCTCTTGCCGCGCGCAAGCAGCTTCTTGAGCAGGTGGTCGCAAACCGGAGTCTTACCCGTACCGCCGACGGAGAGATTCCCCACAGAAATAACGGGAACCGCGGCGCGGTACGCTTTCTTAAGCCCGCTGCGGTACAGAAGGGCCTTGGCAGCTCCGGCAAGACCGTAAAGCCACCCCAGAGGCAGCAGCGCCAGGGAAACAAACTGACCCGCGGCACTCTGCTGCTCGAAGAGCTTCCGATGGATCTCGCCCAGGGAAAATTTCGTCACTGGAGAAACCGTCCTATGATTTCAAGGGTCCTGCGGGTAGCCCCGGAATGCTGCTCCAGCACCCGTGCTCCCCTCTGCCCCATCTGGGTTCTGAAAGCGGAATTGCTCAGTAGAAACTGAACCCTCTGGGCCAGCTCATCAACGCCAGCAACCTGTTCACCGGCCCCGGCCGCAAGGATTAGCTTGACGATATCGCGAGAATTTTCCATGTGCGGACCAAAGAGAACAGGCTTTCCCACCCGGGCGGCCTCCAGAATGTTGTGGCCTCCCACGGGCACGAGACTTCCCCCGACAAAGACGACATCCGAGGCGGAATAAAACCGGACCATCTCCCCCATGCTGTCGACCAGCAGCACCATGCCCGAAGCCAGATCCCGGGGATAGTCGTCAAGTTCGGAACGAAGCACAAAGGAAACGCCCCGGGCTAAGAGCAGCTCGGCCACCTGGGGACAGCGCTCTGGGTGCCTGGGCACCAGAATAAGCACCAGATTCGGCTCCGTCTCCAGCACCTTAGAATAGGCGTCCAGAACATCGCTTTCTTCCCCGGCGTGGGTGCTGCCGGCGACAAAAAGTTGGACATCCTTAGGCAGACGAAGCCCCTGGCGAATAAGAGTCAGCGCCTCCGGGGCGGGCGGATCTGCCTGGATTTCAAATTTGAGATTACCGGAAACTGAAATTTTAGAGACGGGTGCGCCGAGACTCTGAATGCGCCGCACATCTTCCTCGCTCTGCATTGAAAAAGCGGAAAAGTTCTGCAGCACCGGAGCAAGAAGCAGCCTCCCTTTTAGATAACGGGGAAAAGAGCGCTCCGAAATGCGTCCGTTGGCCAGAATGACGGGAATATCCATCCGGCGAGCTTGGCGAAGCAGATTCGGCCAGATCTCCGTCTCGATAATCACCAACAGGTCGGGACTGAGTCTCCGCAGTACCGAGCGCACGACGAAGGAGAGATCGAAGGGAAAGAGAAGACAAAGATCCGGCTCCGGTAACTTGCGCGCAACGGATTGACCGGTAAGGGTCATGCAGGTCATCACCAAGGCATGCTCAGGATATGACTGCTTGAGGGCCCTGAGCAGAGGAACCGCAGCCTTAACCTCTCCCACAGATACGGCATGAACCCAGATGACGCGGCGCCCCTTAAGACAACTCAGTTGTCCTGCAGGATAAAACCCCAGACGCTCCCTGAAGCCTTGGCGGGTCTTTGAGCCGCGAAAACCCAGCAGGAAATAACTTGGGACCAGCACCAGCGCCACACAGAACAGCAGCATGTCATACAGCAGATAAACCATAGTCATTCAAACGCTTTGCGGCGCTACTCGTATTCTCGTTCAGTGCCAGGCGGACACGCTCTCTGAAGTCGGAAAGCTCCTCCTTCGGATCGTAGAACAGGGGAGCGCCGAAACTGAAAACAGCCCGGGAGAAAGGATAGGGACATAAAAACCGGTCCCAGGAAGCAAAACGGTGCCCCCGGGCGCAGGCAAAACTCATGGGTATAATGGGGCGCTTTGATACTCGCGCAAGCTGAAGCACCCCGTCTTTGACCTGATGGCGAGGCCCCTTGGGACCATCGGGGGTAATGGCGAGGTCGAATTCGGACCTCGACAGTTCGATCATGGCCTTGAGAGCCGCCTTGCCCCCCCGACTGGAAGAACCGCGTACCGCCTGCTGTCCGAAACGGGCAAAGGTGCGTGCCAGCATGTCACCGTCTTTGGAGGCGCTGATGAGCATGCGCGCTCCGGGGCCGCTATATCCGCAGACCGTCAGCAGCAGCTGGTCGTGCCAGCAGGCGATGATCGTACGTTCCCCCCTGTTCCAGAAAGATGCGAGATGCTCCTGCCCCAGGGTTTCAACACGCAAAGAACCGTAGAGGGAGCGAATAAGGCCCTCTCCCAGTAACGGGATGACGGTATTGATCAGGGCCTGTGGGATACGGACTCTCATCAGCTGGCAAACTGCATATCGTAGAGCTTCCTGTACAGGCCGCCGCTCTTGAGTAGTTCGTCGTGACGTCCCACCTCTCTGATACGGCCGTCCTCCATGACCACAATCTTGTCCGCGTGCATGATCGTGGAGAGCCGGTGAGCGATGACCAGGGTGGTTCGATTCTCCATCAGATTGGAGAGAGCCCGCTGAACCAGGGTCTCGCTTTCGGTGTCAAGGGCGCTGGTTGCCTCATCGAGAATGAGGATCGGCGCATCCCTGAGTATGGCGCGAGCGATGCAGAGCCGTTGACGCTGTCCACCGGAGAGACGAAAGCCTCGATCGCCGATCATCGTCTCGTAGCCATCGGAGAGCTCAGAGATAAACTCGTCGGCGAAAGCCATGCGAGCCGCCTCCATCACCTCAGTCTCCGAGGCCTCGGGGCGGCCGTAGGCGATATTGGCCCGGATGCTGTCGTTAAACAGGAAAGCCTCCTGGTCGACCAGTGCAATATTCTGGCACAGACTCTCCAGCTTGATCTGACGAAGATCCACGCCATCCACCAGAATTCGCCCCTGGGTGGGATCATAGAAACGATTGACCAGTCCCACCAGGGTGGATTTACCGGCCCCTGAGGGCCCGACCAGAGCGACGACCTCCCCCCGGGCGGCTTCAAGGCTGATATGCTGCAACACGGGCTCTTCGCCGTAGCTGAAGGAAACGTCCTCAAAACGCAGTTCACCCTTGCCCCGATCCAGGCTGAGACTGTCAGGTTCATCGACGATATCGGCAGCCTCGTCCAGAACCTCGAAGACCCGGCTGGCTGCACCGGCAGCTCTCTGCACCGTGTTGTTGAGTTTGGTCAGTTTTTTCAGAGGAGTGTACATGAGCAATATGGCAGCCAGCACCGAAGAGAGGTCTCCGGGGGTCATTTCCCCGGCAGCCACCCGGGAGAGGCCGTACCAGAGCACGGTGGCCATCCCCAGAGAGGCCAGAACCTCATTGACGGGAGAGAGCAGCGCATCATACTTGATCGTCTTGCGGATAAAAGCGTAGAAGCCGTCGTTTTTCCCTTTGAACTTACTGCGCTCCCGCTCCTCTGTCCCGAAGGCCTTGATGATCTTGATCCCGGAAAATGTCTGTTCCAGCACACCGGTGAGAATCCCCATGGCGTCCTGCCCCCGGCGGGAATAGCCCTTGATCTTCTTGCCGATGGCCAGGGCGGGTCCGATGGAAACCGGAATCACGACAAAGGCGATGGCCGCAAGCTTCCAGTCCGTATAAAAGGCCACCGCCGTGAGGCCGACCAGGCTCGCCAGATCCCGCATGATCCCCACCAGGGTCTGGGCAAGGGAATGCTCCAGGACGCCGACGTCATTGAGGATGCGGGACATCATGTTTCCTGCGGAATTACGACTGTAAAACCCCATGGACAGAGAGATGGAGTGGCCGTAAAGCAGGTTGCGGATACGCTGGACAACCAGCTGCCCCGCGGTCTTGATGAAGTACTCCTGCACGAAGCGAAACGCTCCCTTGCACAGAGCAACGACCACCACCACCATGGGGACGAGATAGAAGAATTCCTCGTTCTTCTCCACCCCCACCAGACCGTCGATAAAGGGCTTGACCATACGGGCAATGGCCGCATCGGTGGCAGCAACCCCCAGCGAAGCCAGCATGGCGATGAGAATACGCCCCTTGAAGGGAAGAGCAAGCCGGAAGAGCCGGCGATAAATTGACTCCCCTGCCTCCTTGGACTGTTGAATCGCCTCAGCCATTGCCCCCCCGTACCATTTCCAGTGCCATGCGGGCCACCCGCTCTGAACAGCCGGAATCCCCCATTTTTTCCTGAATCAGCGAAAGCTCTCGGCGAATTGCATCGGAATAATCCTGATCCGTAATCAAACGGTGCAGTTCCTGACTCAGGGCCTCGGGCGAAGCGTCCTGCTGGATAAACTCCCGTACCACGGATTTTCCAGCCACTATATTGGCCAGCCCTATATGGTCGACCTTCACCAGCCTCTTGCCGATGGCATAGGTCACAGGAGACATCTTGTAGATAATCGCCATGGGAGTCCCGGCCAGGGCCGTCTGAAGGGTCACGGTTCCGGAAACGCTCAGCACCGCATCACAGGCGCCCGCCACATCGTAAATACGATTATCCACCAGATGAACCGGCAGAGCCGAAGCCTCAAAGGGGTCCCTCAGAAGTCGGGGATCCAGGTTTGAGGCCATGGGTACCAGAAATTGCACTTGCGGAAGTGACTCCTGGAGCTTTTGCGCCGCCTGAATGATCGTCTCCAGGTTGAATTTCAGCTCACTGCGCCGGCTTCCGGGAAAAAGCCCCACCACCGATGTATCAGGAGCGATTCCAAGTCCGGCAAGATAGCTATCTCGACTCATTGGCTGCTTGAACTCATCCAGCAGCGGGTGCCCCACATAACGTACATCGATGGGCAGCCCCTTGTAGAATTCGGGCTCGAAGGGGAAAATGGCAGCCAACTTGTCCACGACAGCGGCTATCTTCTTCACCCGTCCACGACGCCAGGCCCAGACCTGGGGGCTGACGTAGTAAAGAACGGGAATTCCGGCCTTCTTGGCTTCTTTGGCCAGACGCAGATTGAAATCGGGGAAATCGATGAGTACCAGAAGATCGGGACGACTTGGTCCATGCAGCAGATCCCTGAGGCAATTAAACGCCCGCTTGATCTGGGGGAAATGGGAGATGACCTCCACAAGCCCCACCACCGCAAGCTCATCGGAAGAGATGATTATTTCACATCCCGCCTCGGCCATTTTTTTTCCTCCAACCCCTATAAAACGAAGGTCGGGATCCAGGCGCAGAGATTCCTCGATCAGGTGGGCTCCGTGAATATCGCCGGAAGCTTCACCGGTGACAATCAGTGCTGTTTTCTTTTCCATCTCGCAAGTCACTGAATCAAAGGGCCTCAAGGACAGTGTGGGCGATGCGCTCGACCTGCTCCAGAGAGAGCTCAGGGAACATGGGCAGCGCCAGAACGCGGCTGGCCACCTCTTCGGAAACAGGGCATTTCAGATCGCGGCACTGGGCGGCGAAAACTTCCTGTTTGTGCAGGGGAATCGGGTAGTAGATGGCCGAGGCGATCTGGGCATCGGCCAAAGCCTTCTGCACCGCCGCCCGATCATCCAGCAAAATACAGTACTGATGGTAGACGTGCAGCCCCAGACCGTCTTCGAAGGGGGGAGTAATTGCCGTACCGGTAAAGAGTTCCGTATATCGATGGGCGTTGCGACGACGGAGACGATTATACTCATCGATGCGGGGTAGCTTGACCCTCAGCACCACCGCCTGAAGCTCATCCAGGCGGCTGTTCACCCCGATCATCGAATGATGATACTGCTTCTCACTGCCGTGATTGCGAAATACCCTCATTTTTCGGGCGATTTCGTCATCGTTGGTCACCACCATGCCCCCGTCGCCGAAGCAGCCGAGGTTTTTACTGGGGAAAAAGGAGAAGGCACCAGCCAGCCCCAAGGCTCCGGATTTCTTCCCCCCCACCTCGGCGCCGAAGGACTGGGCGCAATCCTCGATCAGAGCCAGCCCCCGGTTGTCGCACAGGGCCTTGAGTGCCATCATGTCCGCTGGCTGGCCGAAGAGATGCACGGGCATAACGGCCTTGGTGCGCTCGGTGATGGCCTGCTCAACCAGATCAATACTCAGGTTGAAGGTCGCAGGATCGATGTCCACAAATACCGGCGTCGCTCCCACATAGGCGATGGCCTCAGCCGTGGCAATAAAGGTGAAGGGGGTCGTAATCACCTCATCTCCGGCGCCGATACCGGCACCGACCAGAGCCAGATGCAGAGCATCGGTACCCGAGGCGCAACTTATCGCATGACGAACGCCGCAGTAGGCGGCAACCTCCTGCTCTAAGGCCTGAACATTGGGGCCGAGAATGTAGCAGGTAGACTCCAGCGCCGACATGAACGCCGGATCCAATTCATCGCGAAGATCGAGATACTGCTGCTTGAGATTAACCATCGGAATCTGCATGGGGTTCAATCCTCTAAAAAGGGAAAAGGCGGCGTGAGCCGCCTGATATTCAAATGCTCTTTTTAAAAAATGATTTCAGTTAACTGGTGTTACCTGGTGAATCAAGCGGTCATTGATGCGATGCGCCAGCGCCAGTGCTCTGCGTCCATCCTCACCGCTGACCATGGGAGGTTTGCCGTCGCGTACGGAAACAACGAAAGAGACGATCTCCTCATGCAGTGCATCGCTCTGGTCAAAGCTCTTCTCCATCATGGTCACATCGGGAATGCCGGGAACCGGAAATCCGTCTCCCCCTTTGCGAAAGACACTGATCTTGCGGCTCTGATAGTCGATGCTGATATAGGCATCGTCCTGAAAGATACGAATCTTCCGAGAGCCTTCACGGCTCACCCGGCTGGCCGTGACATTGGCTACGCAACCATTCTCAAATTGCAATCGGGCATTGGCGATATCCACCTGATTCGACAACACAGGGGTTCCCACCGAATTGACCGTCTTGAGCGGAGATTTAACCATATTCAGGATGATATCGATATCGTGGATCATCAGATCGAGAACCACATTAACATCGGTCCCCCGGGCCTTGAAAGGGGCCAGACGCTCAGACTCGATAAAATGGGGAGTTCCGATGACCCCCTCCAGCGCCAGCACCGCAGGGTTGAAACGCTCCAGATGACCGACCTGAAAGACCAAATTACGTTCCCTGGCCAGGGCGATAAGCTCATCGGCCTCCTGCACCGTCTCAGTGATGGGCTTTTCAAGCAGCACATGAACACCCGCCTTGAGAAAATCACAGGCAACGCGATGGTGCAAGCGCGTGGGAACCACGATGGAGACCAGATCCAGCTCATCGATGATCTCAAGGTAATCAGTCAGGGCCCGAGCCCCGACTTCGTCGGCAACTTCTTTGGCCCGGTCAAGATCGGTATCAATAACGGCGACAAGCTCAACACCGTCGATCTTGGCGAACTTCTGGGCATGAAAATGACCGAGATAACCGACACCTATGACTGCAGCACGAAGTGATTTCATGACTTAGGAAACTCCACTGTCAGCGGGCAATGCCGCGTTCACTGTTACGAATAAAATGGGCGAATTCAATCACTTCAGGTAGAGCCGAAAAGCGCGACTCGATCTCGACCAGAGCCTCTTCCTGACGCATGCCCGAGCGGAAGATCAACCGATATGATTCCTTGACGGCCCGGATTGTATCCAGAGAAAAGCCTCGGCGCTTCAGCCCAACCAGATTGAGTCCCGCGGGCTTGGCCCGATCCCCCTGCACGATGACATAGGGGGGGACGTCCTGAGCCACCATGGCTCCTCCACTGACCATAACGTGGGAGCCGATACGGCAGAACTGGTGAATGGCGCTGAGCCCGCCCAGAATAGCCTGGTCTGCAACCTCCACATGCCCGGCCAGAGTAGCACCGTTAGCCAGGATGTTGTTGTTTCCCACCCGGCAATCGTGAGCCACGTGGGAATAGGCCATAAAGAGGTTACCGTTGCCGATGAGCGTCTCGCCACCCCCGTCTCCGGTGCCGATGTGCAGGGTGGTGAACTCACGGATAGTGTTGTTATCCCCGATACGCAGCCAGGCCTCTTCCCCCTTGTATTTCAGATCCTGGGAAACGGCACCCACCGAGGCGAACTGAAAAATACGATTGTTCTTGCCGATCTGCGTCCAGCCCTCGATTACCGCATGGGGGCCGATGGTGGTTCCGGCGCCGATCTGAACATTTTTCCGGATAACGGCGTAGGGTCCAACTTCAACCCCTTCGTCAAGCTGAGCCCCTTGCTCGATGATGGCGGTCTGATGAATCATGACTTCCTCTTTTCGTTTCAGGATCAACGATCGGCAAAAGTAGCTTTAAGCTCGGCTTGGGCCACCAGGGCCGTGCCGACATAGGCTTTACCTGCGAACATGTAGATTCCCCGACGACTGGAGTGAAGTTCCAGCTCCATGCGCAGCACATCGCCGGGCACTACAGGCTTGCGAAACCGGGCCTTGTCGATACCGACGAAATAGGTCACCTTGTCATCCCCGATATCATCAGCCAGCAGGGCGTAGAGCCCACCCACCTGAGCCATTGCCTCGATAATAAGGACCCCCGGCATGATCGGATGCCCGGGAAAGTGCCCCTGGAAAAAAGGTTCATTGATGGTTACGTTTTTGGTCCCGACAATCCTTTTGACCTCCGAAGAGCTGTCCACCTCGTCGATACGATCGACCAGCAAGAAGGGGTAGCGGTGGGGCAACTTTTCCATGATCTGTTGACTATTGAGAACCATCTTCGTTCCTCTCCTTCAAAAGAGCCTCGAGCCGGGCCATTTTATTTTTCATTTCCTTGAGCTCCTTGCGGAACTCGGGAAGTTTTGAAAAGCTCATAGACGCCTTGAGCCAATCTTTGTGGGGAATTGCCGGGATTCCGGACATGACCTGATTGGAGGCGACGTCCTTGGTGACCCCACCGCGACCAGCGATGGTGACGTTATCCCCGAGTTTAAGGTGTCCGGAAACCGCCGACTGTCCTCCCAGGGTGCAGCGTCTGCCTATGCGAGTGCTGCCTGCGATACCCGACTGGGAAACCAGAATAGAGTGCTCTCCCAGTTGCACATTGTGACCGACCTGAACCAGATTGTCGATCTTGGTTCCCTGGCTGATGCGGGTTTCGCTCATAGTCCCCCGATCCACGCAGGAACAGGAGCCCACCTCGACATCATCTTCAAGCACCACAATGCCAACCTGGGGGATCTTGTAATAACCCTGCCCGTCGGGAGCATAGCCGAAACCGTCCGACCCAATGACCGCCGAAGGCTGAAGGATAACCCGGTCGCCCAACACGCAGTGCTCGCGAACCACGCTGCCCGCGTGAAGGATGACGTCGCGACCGATCTTTGCCCCCGGGTAAATTGTCACACCGGGGTGAAGAATAGATCCGTCACCGATCTGGGCCCCGGCACCCACAAAACAACCAGGATAAAGGGTTACCCCTTCGCCGATGCGAGCATCAGGATCGACAAAGGCACCGGCCATAATGCCCAGGGGCTCGGCGCTCTGAACTTTAAGTCGGGTCAGAATCTTGGCAAAAGCGAGATAGGGGTTCTCCGTTTCGATTCTGGGCAGCTCTGCAGTGTCGACCCCCGGCGTTACAATGACCGCCGAAGCGCGGCACTCAGAGAGCTTGCCGAGATATTTGGGATTCGCCACAAAGGTAATGTCCCCGGCGGCCGCTATTTCTATAGGAGCCACGGCACCGATGAGCGTTTCGGAGTCCCCCACGAGAACCCCACCGACCAGACGAGCCAGATCATCAAGCCTTAGAGTCATACCGGACATTATTGCTTACCCTTTAAAAACTGGGCGTCAAACTCCTTGATCATCGCCTCGGTGATATCGATGGAATCAGAAGCATAGAGCACTGAACTCTCGGTCTTCTCAAGGATCAGGCTATAGCCCTGCTTTTTGCCCAGAGTCTGAACAATGGACATCATGTCGCGCAAAATGCTGCGGGTAAAGTCGGCATCCTGCTGCTGAAGTTCTTCCTGGGCGTCCTTGGTAAAGCGCTGGAACTCCTTGACCTTTTGCTGGTAATTACGCTCCTTCTCGGCACGGGCCGACTCGGACAGCAACAGGGCCTGTTTCTCCAGTTCTTGCTGCATTTTTTCCAGATCGTTTCGACTGGTCTCGAGCAGAGCCTCAAATTGCTTGACCCGCTCGTTGATCTTATCCTTGGCATCCTTGCCCGCTTCGGAGAGATTGAGAGCTTTTTGCAAATCGATATAGGCAATCTTCATCTCGGCCCCCAGAACAGGAGCGCTGCAGAAAAGACTCAGGATCAGGGCGACAATAATAGTTCTCATAAAATACTCCTCAGTTGGTTAAAAAGGTGCACCGATTGTAAATTCGAATTGAGATCGGTCTTCAAACTCTTCGGGATCCAGGTTGTAGCCCCACTCCAGGCGCAGGGGGCCAAGAGGACTGAACCAGCGGATTCCCGCCCCCACACTGTAGCGGATCGACTCGAAATAGCTTTCATCATCTCCCCAGGCGTTTCCGGCGTCGAAGAACAGCAGGCCCTTAAGACCCATATCCCTTGCGATAGGAAAAATCCACTCGGCATTCATATAGGCCTGCTTGCTGCCGCCGGTGAAATCACCCGACGCATCCCGGGGGCCTACCTCCCGGGACTTGAAGCCCCGCAGGGTGTTGATGCCACCCAGATAGAAGCGCTCATCGATGGGGAGCTCTTCTCCGCCGATCTCCTGAAGGAAACCCAACTGGCCGTGGAGGGAGAAAACGGTGCCCCAGCGGCCGGGGAAATAGATGCGATGATCCAGTATGTACTTGGCAAACTTCTCCGTCCCACCCAGTCCGGCGAACTCGAAGGAAAGCTCGGAAGCCGTCCCCTCGGAGGGATCGAGACGATAGTCGGTGGTATTGCGGCTCAGTGAGGAGGTCAGCGAAGAAAGCGTCGAGGCCCCTTCCTGGTCCAGGGTTGCCTGCGGTGCATCGGGATCAACGTCAAAGATCAACTTGTCTTCGTAGCGATAGATGAAGAAGGCCCGAGTGTTCTCGGTCACCGGCAGCCCCAGTTTCAGGTCGCCACCGGTGGTTTTTTTGGTAAAATCAGACCACTCACGCTCCGTATTGTAGATATCGAATCCCAGGGTGAGATTACGGTCCAGAAAGTACGGGTCGGTCAGACCGAACTGATAGGTGGTGCTGCTGCCGCCGAGACTCGCCGAGAGATCGAGTTTGAGAGCCCGACCCAGAAAATTGGTCTGACTCACCGAGCCCTGGCCGATAACCCCGTCGATGGAAGAATAACCCACGCCGAAGCTGAAAGTGCCGGTAGCCTTCTCCTTGACCTCGACCTCCAGGTCGAGAATCTCGGGGACATGGGTCCTGCGGGTATCGAGATCAAGCTCTTCGAAAAACCCGAGATTATTGAGCTTACGCTTGCTATTTCTGATGGCGGTCGCATTGTAGAGATCACCATCAGCCAGTTGCATCTCCCGGCGAATGACCTTATCACGAGTCTTGTTATTGCCGCTGATCTCCACCCGGCCGATATGGACCAGAATCCCTTTTTCGACATCGAACACCAGATCGACGGTTTTGCTTTCGCGTTTCAGGTCGGTCAGCGGCGCCACATTGACGTAGGCATGCCCACGGTCGGCATAGAAGTCGTTGAGCACCCCGATATCCTTGCGCAACTGATTGCGACTGAAGATATTTCCGTTGCGCAGAGTCACCAGGTCAAGCAGATCGTTGCGGGACTCGATCAGATCTCCCTGAACATCCACGGAGCCGATACGGTACTGATCCCCCTCCTCAATCTCGATATGGAGCTGAAGGTACTTGCCGTCTTCGATGGAAACTACGCGGGGCTGTTTGACCGCCACCTGAGCGTAGCCAAGGTTGTAGTAGAGATCAGCGATGATCTCCAGATCCACCTGAAGCACGTCTTCCTGATAGGTACCGCGGCCGGTAAGCCAGGAGAGAAACCAGCGCTCCTTGGTCTGAATCGCCTTCTTAAGCTCCTTGTGCGACAGCACGCTGTTGCCCTCGAAGAGAATCTCGTCGATAAGAACCTTTTCCCCCTCCTCGATCTCGAACACCACAGAGGCCTCGCCTCGATCATTCACATCGACCCGGGAGCGGACGCGGGCGCTATAGAGTCCCTCTTCCTTATAGAGCTTACGAATCGACTCGAGGCTGGGCTCCAGGGTTCTGGGGGCGTAGAAGGCCGGGAGTTTGAGAGGAACCAGCCCCCGCAGCTTTTCTTCGGAGAGCTCATCATTGCCGGAAAAAGAAAAGGATCTAATCAGGGGGCGCTCGGAGAGACGATAGGTCAGCACCCGGGCCCCGTCAGCCTCGCTGATGTCGGCCGTAACGTCGCTGAAGTAGCCGAGGGCGAAGATGGAGTGAAGATCGGCATCGATCTGAGCGATACTGGGTTCGGTTCCCGCTTTAACCTGAACAACCGAATCGACGGAGCTGTTATCTACCCGCTGAATACCCTCGATAACCACTTCGGTTAAGGGCTGAGCGTAAACAAGGCCAGGCAGCAAAAACAGAACACCGAACAGCGACGTCATGGATCGGCGATTGGGTAAGGGCATCTATCACTCCAATACAGAGAACAAATAATTACTGCAACAAATCATCAAAGCGTTAATCGCCGGCAAACCGGCTTCGGACCTACCTTCTGTCGCTACCCCTCTTTGAGGCAACCATCCTCCATCTGCACCACTCGGTCCAGACGTGAGGCCAGGGCCTCACTATGAGTGACAACGACCATGGAGAGGTCACGATGAGCATGCATCTGATCAAGCAGCGCCAGAATATCGGCAGAGGTTCCGGAATCCAGATTGCCCGTGGGCTCATCGGCCAGCAGGACCTTGGGGCTCCGGACCAGCGCCCGGGCGATGGCAACACGCTGCTGCTCGCCTCCGGAGAGTTCACCGGGCTTATGCCCGAGGCGATGTGACAGCCCGACCTCCTTGAGCAGCTCCGTTGCCTGCGCCATGGCCCTGCCCCGATCGACACGACCGATCAGGGCGGGCATCATGACATTTTCCAGAGCCGAGAACTCGGGAAGAAGCTGATGGAATTGAAAGATAAAGCCGACACTCTGGTTACGAAAGTCATCTAAAGCAGAGCCCTTGAGACGAAAAACATCCTGCCCCTCGAACAGAACCTGCCCGCTGCTGGGGTGATCCAGCGCTCCGAGAATTTGCAGCAGAGTACTCTTGCCTGCACCGGAAGCCCCGACAACCGCCAGACGCTCCCCGCGGGCAAGATCGAAATCGACTCCCCGCAGCACTTCGACGGCACCGACAGGGCCCATATAGGTTTTGCTCAGCCCTCTGGCCTTGATCATGACAGCCCCTTATCCATAACGCAGCGCTTCGGCGGGATCCATGCGCGAAGCGCGCCAGGCCGGATACAGGGTGGCAAAGAGCGAAATCCCCATGGCCACCAGAGCCACGGCGAGCACATCGGAACCATGCACCACCGAAGGAAAACTATCCATGCCGTAGACGCTCTTTTCGAAAATCTTGATTTTAAAGATCCCCTCCAGAGCCTTGATAATCGCATCGGCATGGGTGGCGATGCCAACACCGAGGGCAGTGCCGAGCAGCGTGCCCATGGATCCGATAATAAGTCCCTCAAGCATGAAAATACGGGTGATACTGCGGGAAGTTGCCCCCATGGATCGAAGCACCGCGATATCCTTGCTTTTCTCCATCACCACCATGATCAGAGTGGTGGCGATATTGAAAGCCGCCACCAGAATAATAATGGTCAGAACGATAAAGAGTCCCAGTTTCTCCAGCTTCAGCGCCGAAAGAAAGGAACCGAAGAGATCCTCCCAGGAGCGTACCGACAGGGGGAAGGGAAGCTTTTCCCGCAACAACTCCGTGACCTCAGCCACATGGTCGAAGTGGTCAACCTCGACCTCGACCCCGGTCACCATCCCTTCGGTGCCGAGAAATAGCTGGGCCTGCTCAAGGGAGATATAGGCATAGAACGCATCGACGATACCGCTGCCGGCCGTGGTGATACCCACGACCTCGAAGGGCTTCATCTTGGGAATCACCCCGAAGGGGGTCACGTTGAACTCCGGCGGGATGACATTGATGCGGTCCCCCACGGCCACTCCGAGAGTTGTGGCCGTATCCATGGCGATGGCGATACCGGGCAGCCCCTCTTTGGGCTCGAAGAAGTACTCCTGAACCGGTCGGCCACCCAGGGTGAGAAACTCCTGGTTGAAGACCTTGTTGCCCTCAGCGACTCCCTTGACACTGACTGCGGACACATTGCCCTGGGCCAGCAGCATCGCTTCACGCGAGACAAAAGGCTGAGCGCTCAGCACGTTAGGCGTGGCGGAGGCAACATCGATCACAGACTGAGGCTCGGCCATCCCCCCCCCATAGTGCTGAATCAACACATGGGGAATGTTCCCAAGAATCTGCTTGCGCACCCCGTCATGAAAACCGGTCATCACCGCCAGCACGACGATGAGCGCAGCGACCCCCAGCGTCACCCCCGCAATGGAGATGAAGGAGATCACCGAGATGAAGGTCTGCTTGCGCTTGGCCCGCAGGTATCTCAGACTGACGAAAAGCTCATAGCCCATGAGGCGCAGTCCGTCCATTCAAACGCTCAACTAGAAGAAGTGACACCGGTTCAGTGGCTCTCTTTCTTGAGCTGAGGAAAGAGAATGACATCCCGGATAGAGGCGGAGTCGGTAAGCAGCATGACAAGACGATCGATGCCGATCCCCTCTCCTGCCGTGGGGGGCAAGCCGTACTCCAGAGCGCGGATATAATCCTCGTCCATGGCGTGGGCCTCGTCGTCCCCCGCTTCCTTTTCGGCCAACTGACCCAGAAAGCGCTCCCTCTGATCTTCGGGATCATTGAGCTCGGAGAAGGCATTGGCCAACTCCCGTCCGACCACAAAGAGCTCAAAGCGATCCACTACATCGGGATTAGCGTCGTTCTTGCGCGACAGAGGGGAGACCTCGGTCGGGTACTCGGTAATGAAGGTCGGGTTCCAGAGCTTGGGCTCGGCCACGCAATCGAAAATCTCCATCAACATCTTCCCGGGCCCCATCTTGGGATCCACAGCGACGCCCAGGGATTTGGCAACCCCCAGCAGGCTCTCGCGGGTCTCCAGGGCCTTCGCATCAACGCCGCCGTGCTTGACGATGGCTTCCTTGACCGTGAGGCGATCCCAGGGGCGGGAAAGGTCCACGGGCTCACCACCGTAGCTGATCTGAGTGGAGCCACAGACCTTCTCGGCGACCTCACAGATCATCTCTTCGGTCATCTCCATCAGGTCCTCATAGGTGGCATAGGCCTGATAGAACTCCATCATGGTGAACTCGGGATTGTGACGAATGGAAATTCCCTCGTTGCGGAAGTTCCGGTTGATCTCAAATACCCGGTCAAAGCCCCCTACCACCAAACGCTTGAGGTAGAGTTCGGGAGCGATGCGAAGAAAAAGATCCATCTTCAGGCTGTTGTGATGCGTCACGAAGGGGCGGGCCGTAGCGCCGCCGGCAATGGGCTGCATCATAGGGGTTTCGACTTCGAGAAAACCCTGACGGGACATGAAGTCACGAAGGCAGCTCACGATCTGGCTGCGCTTGACGAAGACGTCACGCACATCCTGATTAACGATGAGATCCAGATAGCGCTGGCGATAACGGGTCTCTACATCGGTCAGACCGTGCCACTTCTCCGGCAAAGGCAGAACCGACTTGGTCAGCAGGCGAAAACCCTCAGCCCGCAGAGAGAACTCGCCGGTTTTGGTTCTGAAAGCACGACCGGTCACCCCGACCAAATCCCCTATATCGACACGCCGGAAAAGCTCGAAAGATTCATCACCTACAGATGCTTTATTAATGTAAACCTGAAGGCGCCCTGCCTGATCCTGAAGCTGAATGAAGGCGGCCTTGCCGAAATCACGACGCGCCATGATGCGACCGGCCACAGCAAAGACGGTTTCAACCTGCTCAAGTTCTTCGGTGGTCGCCTCGGCGTACTGGGAAAGGATCTCTCCCGAGCCATGGCTGACGCGAAAATCGTTGGCAAAGGGATTGATCCCTTCGCTGCGAAACGTCTTCAACTTATCCCGGCGTTGCCTGAGAATCTCGTTTTTTTCTTCCATTGAATATCAACCTTTCACCCTCGTCGAGAAGTCAGCCAAACTAACGCCCGGGGTAGATGAAGTCAAGGATTAAGCCCCCTTACGAAGGCTCAACCCTGTAATCTACAAAGTTCAGCTTTCGGCACGGCTGAGCAGATACGCCTCGATAAATCCGTCGATTGCACCGTCCAGAACCGCGTCGGTGTTACCCACCTCGAAACTGGTACGATGATCTTTCACCATACGGTAGGGGTGAAGCACGTAGGACCTTATCTGGCTGCCCCAGCCGATCTCCTTCTTCTCTCCGCCAAGAACCCCGGCTTCCTCTTCTTTTTTCTGCCGTTCCAACTCGTAGAGTCGCCCCTTGAGCTGCTTCATGGCCGTTGAACGATTCTTGTGCTGGGAGCGCTCATTCTGGCAGGACACCACGACACCCGAGGGAATATGAGTAATGCGGATCGCCGAATCGGTCTTGTTGACGTGCTGGCCTCCGGCGCCACTGGCCCTGTAGGTATCGACCTTGAGATCCTTATCGAGAATTTCTATCTCGACTTCATCGTTGAGCTCCGGAAAGACGAAGACCGAACAGAAGGAGGTATGGCGTCGGGCGTTGGAATCGTAGGGAGAAATACGCACCAGGCGATGGATCCCCTTCTCCGCCTTGAGATATCCATAGGCGTATTCCCCCTGAACCTCAACGGTGGCGCTCTTGATCCCGGCCTCGTCTCCAGCCTGACATTCGGTCAGCTCGGCGCGATAGCCCTTACGCTCGAAATAGCGCAGGTACATGCGTAGAAGCATCTCCGCCCAGTCCTGGGCCTCGGTTCCACCGGCCCCGGCATTAATACTGACGATGGCATTGTGGCTGTCATGAGGTCCGGAGAGCATGCGTGCAAACTCCATCTGGGCGAGGACTTTTTCGATCAAAGGGATCTGCTCCCGGATCTCAAGAAGCACCTCTTCGTCCTGCTCCTCTTCTCCCAGCTCAATCAGCAGTTGAAGGTCTTCGATCTCCTGGCCTGCACCATCGAGTGTCTCCACGACCTTCTCCAGAGAGGTTCGCTCCCGCAATAGATCCTGAGCCTCATCTCCACGGTCCCAGAAACCAGGGCCTGAAATTTCAGCATCTAACTCTGATATACGCTCCTTCTTGCCAGGAACGTCAAAGATACCCCCTGAGCTCGTTTACCTTGATCATCAGTTCCCGGAGAGTCTCTTTTTCGTCACGAAACATAACTGTAAAAACCTTTCGACTGAAATTTGAAAGCAGCGATTATACATGGGTCCCACCGCTGTGGGCAACCACTCATCGAGCAAAACCAGGAATTCAGGCGGGCCAGCCAAAAAGAGGGGGCAGAGCTATAGTGCTTTGTCCATCCCCACCTGAAGCCATCAGCGATACCGGCGGCGGGTCTGGACCAGCCAGACCAGACTCGTCAGTAAGCAGAACATGGGCAGCAGATCCCCGTAGCGGACATAGAAGGTCTGCCCCCGGGCCGGATTCAGGCTCCCCGTAAGAGCCGCAGGTTCGAAGAGACTCGTACGCTCCAGCACCTCACCGGTGGGAGAGATGAAGGCCGAAAAGCCTGTATTGGCGGCTCGCACCACTGGAGTGCGGGTCTCCACGGCCCGGAACTGACTCATGACCAGATGCTGATAGGGAGCCGAAGATCGTCCAAACCATGCATCGTTGGTGATATTAACCAGTACATTGGCCCCTGAACGGACATAGTCCCGTGCCAGCTCTGGAAAGATGGATTCGAAACAAACCAGGGTACCCAGGCGCAGTCCGTCCATGGGCAAGGGGGTTACGGTCCCGGGGGAGAAGTCGCCGATACCCACGACCAGTTTTTCGATAAAAGGAAAAAAGCTGGCCAGGGGCACATATTCACCGAAAGGAACCAGATGAATTTTGTCGCTGCGGCCAAGGCGCTGCGCCTCGGGGGAAAGTAGAAAGGCGCTATTGAGATACTTGACCTGCTGATAGCCTCTTTCGTAAGCGGGACTTCCGAAGAGCAGATGGGCTCCCGTCTGCCGTGCAACCTCGTCGACCCTGCGGGAAAGCTCACCGGCTTGCTGATAATAAAAAGGGGTCGCACTCTCGGGCCAGACAATAAGATCGACGGGTGAAGCATCGGCAGCCTCCAGGGACAGGCGCTCATAGATATCGAGGGTACCGCTCTGAAAAGCGGGATCCCACTTGAGATCTTGAGGGATATTGCCCTGAATCAGCGCCACCCGCAGCGACTTCTGCGATGCAGCAACCGGCTGCCCCAAACGGTAGAGCCCATAGCCCAGGTTGGCTGCAAACAAAATCAGCAGGGCCGCCAGAGCCAGGCGCCAGGAACGAGTCCCTCGCTCTGCAGGACTCAAGGCTCCTGCCAGGACTCCGTTTGAGAGCAGCAGCAGAAAGCTCAGCCCGTAGACACCGAAGAGATCAGCCGACTGGATAAGGGGCAATACCCCCTGCTGCGAATACCCCAGCAGTGCCCAGGGAAAACCGCTGAGCAAGAAGGAACGCAGGAATTCCGCCGCAACCCAGAACAGCGGAAGACTCAGGTAAAGGGCAACCCCCCGGACCTCCCTGAGTCGACAGGCCGCCCAGGTGGACAGCCCGAAATAGAGCGCAAGATAGGCACAGAGCAGCAGATAGGCCACCACCGACAGAGCCGGGTGAAGGCGTCCGTAGGTGGTCATCACGATGTTGAGCCAGTAAAGAACGAAAGCAAAAAAGCTCAGACCGCAGATAAAACCGCTGCGAAAAGGGTGACGGTGCGCAACGCAAAGCAGAGGGACCAGGGCGAACCAGGCGAGAAACCCGAAATCAGCAGAGGGAAAGGCCAGAGCCAATAAAAGACCCGAAAAAATTGCCCACAGGTCGTACGATCGGGGAAGCAGGGACATGGGAATTCTCAGCCGGCTGAGCCCGAAGCGGGATCGCGCTTCTCGATGCATACCTTATGGATCTTGCGTTCGTCGCATTTCAGAACCACCATCTGCAAGGGGCCGTCCTCGATTACCTCTCCCTGCCGGGGCACATGGCCGAGCAGATTAAATAAATAACCGCCGACGGTGTCAAACTTATCGCGATCCACCTGGATATCGAAATGTTCCTGAAGCTCATCGATACTCAAGCGGGCATCGACGACAACCTTTCCGTCCTCCTGGACTTCCAGCCAGTCCTCCTCCAGATCATACTCGTCCTGTATATCGCCGATGATCTCCTCGATGAGATCCTCGAAGGTGATCAGCCCCGAAGTCCCTCCATACTCGTCGATAACAATGGCGATATGAACACGACGGGAACGAAATTCCCGAAGCAACTCTTCAACCTTTTTGGTTTCTGGAACGTAATAGGGGGGGCGCATCACCGACTCGATGCTGGGGGTGGAGTCGCCGCGACTCCAGAATTTAAGCAGATCCTTCGCATAAACCAGCCCGACAATACGATCGACAGTCCCTTCATAGATCGGGACCCTGGAGTGCCCGCTCGAAAGAATGGTTTCCACCACCAAGTCAAGGGGATCTTCGAGGCTACAGCAGACCATATCGGTTCGGGGGACGATTATTTCACGAACAATCGTCTCCTTGAACTCGATGATCGACTGGAGCATATCTCCTTCTTCTTCATTGATCAGCCCCTCCCCTTCAGACTCATCGATGAATTCCTGCAGCACCTGCTTGCCGCTCAAGGACTTGCGGCGATAAGGCAGTAGTTTTTTCAGCCCTTCAAAAATATTCGATCTGGGACCCGAATGGTCACTGTCCAAGAATCCGTCCTCCCTTTCCACGTTCCCCGATGCGGGAACCCCGCTGTATCATGACGACCAGATTCAGTTGCATAAAAATTCCTTGCGGATCAGAGTGAAGATCTCCGCCTCCTTATCCTCCATGAGCGCAGCCTCTTCCTCGGTGCCCCGCTCATGATCATAGCCGCACAGATGAAGCACGCCGTGGACGAGCAAAAAGTAGAGTTCACTCAAAAAAGCTCCCCCTGCCTCCTGGGCATCACGAGCGGCCGTATCGGCGGAGATGATCACGTCGCCGAGGAGTTCATCCGAACCCGGAACCCCTTCGCCTTCGAGCTGAGAGAAAGAGATCACGTTGGTGCTCTTGTCACGCTGGAGATAGTCCCGATTCACTTCCCGAATTTCCTCATCGCTGACGATGGAAATGGAAAGCTCGGCCTCAGGACATCCCAAGACGTTTAAGATCTTCTGTGCTACCTGCTCCAGTTCCTCGATCGGAACCGCCTGAGTCTTTTGCCTGTTGTCTATTTGTATCCTCAAGATTTTTCCTTTTCACTGCATCCTTGTCCCGCTCCTTGTAAGCGGGATCGGGGTAATCAATCCTCTGATGAAATATACCGGAGAGAATCCTGTTGAAACTCTTGGCGATACTGTGCAGATCCTTCAGGGTGAGATTGCACTCGTCGAGCTGCCCGTCGATGAAAATATTGTTAATAATCTTTTGCACCACACCCTGGATGCGGGCCGGGGTCGGATCGGTGAGCGTACGGCTGGCGGCCTCAACAGCATCGGCCAGCATGATCAGCGCGGCCTCTTTGGACTGCGGTTTGGGCCCGGGATATCGGTAATCCCTCTCGGAGATCTGTTGTACGTCGGGGTCCGCCTTATTTTTCGCTTTGTCATAGAAAAATTTTATCAGGCCCGTGCCGTGATGTTGACGGATAATATCCAGGATCGTCTCACCCAGTTTGTTCTCCCGCGCAATCTCCACCCCGTCCTTGACATGCGAGGTCAGAATGAGGGCACTCATGGACGGTGCCAGCTTATCGTGTTTGTTTTCCTGCTCCCGCACGTTTTCGATGAAATAGAGGGGCTTTTTGACCTTGCCCACATCATGATAATAGGCGGCCACCCTGGCCAGCAGCGGGTTGGCGTTTACCTTCTCTGCGGCGGCTTCCACAAGATTACCTACGACGATGGAGTGATGATAGGTTCCGGGAGCCTGAATCATCAGCTCACGCAACGCCCGTGTGTTGAGGTTCGCCAGCTCCAGTAGCTTGATATCGGTGGTGTATTTGAACAGCGATTCCAGCAGAGGAATCATGCCCGTCACCAGGACAGAGGAGAAAAAGCCCCCCAGCAGCGCAAAACCGCTCTTGTAGAGCAGCTGAAGGTCCGCGGCGCGGCCCACCTGAAAATGAATCGCCACTACCATCAGCAGGCTGACCAGCGAAACCCGCATACCTGCCTTGTAGAGGACGGTACGCTCCTTACACTGCCGCAGCCCGTGAATCCCCGTCAGGCTCGCGGCCAGCACGAAGAGGGTGATTTCGAGGCTGTTACCGAAAAGAATTCCCAGCAGCACGCTGGAGAGGATAGCGAAAAGCAGCGCCACCTCGGCGCTAAGTACCATGCGCACGAGCATGGCACCGAAGGCAAAGGGGAACAGGTAGTAATAACTGGAGGCGTCGATATAGGGAAAGGTACTGCCCAGGGCCGAGAAGATAAAGATGGACAGCTTTATCAGAATAATTAGACCCAGCAGGCAGAGCGAGAGAAAGAACAGATCCCGATTGACCGGATTATAGGTACTGAGATTGCGCTTGGCGAAGCGGTGTCCACATTGAAACAGCAGCCCAATAGCCAGAAGAAGTCCCAGGCCGATACTCAGCGTGCTGGAGTCGCTGCCGATATCGCGCAGGGCTCTCAATTTCTTGATCTGCGCCTCGGAGACTCGCTCCCCCTCTCGGACGATCATCTCCCCCTTCTTGAGCTGAAACAGCACGGGAGCTACGGCCTCGGACGCCTGAACCTTGCGGACCTCGGTTTCCTGCTTGTTGAAGGTCAGGTTAGGACGGATGAGCTGCCGCAGCATGGCGAAGAGCGACAAGCGCGACTGGGGATCTAAGCCTTCGGCCTGCTCCAGAAGGCGACCGGCCTCTTCCAGAGTGGTCGCCGGATCCCTGATCTTCTGGGGACTGCGCAGCTCAAACTCCTTCTGGGTTCCTAGATCCCGAACCAGGATCCCGCCCTTGAGATCGTTAAGCAGCACGTCGAGATTACCGACGATGCGCTGTTGCAGCAGCGGCGTCAGGGAGCGGCGCAGATCAGGCATAAGATCACCGCTCTCAGGCAGCCTCAGCAGACCGGCCAGCTCCTCCTCCGACAGGACAAATCCCAGCTCCTTTTCCAACTGAGGCCAGAAGTCCGCAGGCAAGACGCCGTCTTCCCCCTGAGTTCCGGCGAGTTCGATGGCTCTCAGAATGCGGCTCATCACCGCCTGGGCGCTGCCTGAAGCCAGATCGTAGAAGGGACGAACCGCCTCGGATGCCTCCACCTTCTTGGTGGCGGTGAGCTCCCGGTCTTCGACCAGGACCTCACGAGGAGCCTTGATGTCACGCGAAGCCACATCTCCGGGACGGTAATAGTCGGGCACGAAGCCGCCCTTGGGAACGATGATCAGGGTCAGCAAAATGGCCATAAGAACCAGGATGGCCATACGCTGATAACTCTGTTCCCTAGAGGTCTTGGGATGCAGCAGCGCCGAAGGGGGCGGAACCCGGACGGTGCGTTTCTCTTTTTTATCTGACTTCTTGCTCATATGGATTGGTGCCTAGGAGCCTGTCGAACTTGACGGGCCATAACGAAAAGTTGAATGTTTGAGATCATATTTTCGAGAATTTGAGAGCGAATAGCAGGGCTATTTGACGAAAATTGTCGAGCATCTGAGCCGGTCAGGCGATTTCGAAGTAGGTTCATGTTGGCTCCGGCAGGCTCCTATTGCGATCCTGTACGATTTTCATAGGCCCTTACGATGGACTGAACCAGAGGGTGTCGAACCACGTCGCGTTCGGAAAAGTTCAAAAAACTCACGCCTTTGACTCCCTTGAGGACATCTACGGCCTGGATGAGCCCTGAAGCCTTACCCGTGGGCAGGTCGATCTGGGTGATATCTCCGGTAACAACGGCCTTGCTGCCGAAGCCCATGCGGGTCAGAAACATTTTCATCTGCTCCACCGTCGTGTTCTGTGCCTCATCGAGAATGATGAAAGAATCGTTGAGAGTTCGCCCCCGCATGAAAGCCAGAGGGGCAACTTCAATAACCCCCTTTTCCACCAGTTGTTGTCCCTGTTCGGCTCCCAGCATGTCGTAGAGAGCATCGTACATGGGGCGCAGGTAGGGATTGATTTTCTCAGCCAGATCTCCGGGAAGAAAGCCCAGCTTTTCTCCGGCCTCTACCGCAGGACGAACCAGAACGATGCGGCTGACCTCCTTACGCATCAGTGAAGAGACCGCCATGGCCATGGCCAGATAGGTCTTTCCGGTGCCTGCCGGTCCAACCCCGAAGGTTAAGTCATGATGACGTATCGCATCGACGTAACATTTCTGTGCCAAGGTTTTAGGGGAGATTTTGCGGTTTCGCGAGGCTGTGAAGATAGTGTCGAGAAAGACTTCTCGCACGCTGCGGGGGCTGTCGCAGGCGAGTATATTGAGCGCATAGTCAACGGCCTGCGGATCAGGGATATAGCCGCCACGGGCAAGCGCCTCAAGCTCCTGGAGCAGGCGCAATGCCAGTTCAACCTTGGGACGATCCCCGGACAGATTCAGTTCGGTCCCTCGGGATGCCAGCCGCACTCCAACGGACTGTTCGATACGTCTGAGATTTCGATTCTGCTGACCGAATACGAGAGTGGCAAGGCGGCTGTCGCCGCAGGAGAAGGTCTCTTGAAAGCTGGATTCGCTCAAAAAGGGTTAACTCTTCCTGTTAGACCGGTGAAAAGCAGAAAAAGCAGCATAAAAAGACTCTACACCGGGTAGGATGATCATTATTTTCCGCCTCGCTAAGGAGGCGTGGAGTACCGAAAATCAGATTCAGACATTATCACCGCTGAGAATTCTTGACAACATGTAACTGAAGCCCTTATCCGGCCTTAAGCGGCGCACTTTTGTTCAGCAAAAAGGGGTTTATAAACAACTTTGTTGTGCTATAAGTATCCGGTCTTATTACCAGCAACTTATGAACCAGCGGCGTCAAGCCATAACGACATTCCTAAGGGGGAAATGATGAGCGAAATCATCGATATTTATGCCAGAGAAATCCTGGATTCCCGAGGCAACCCGACCGTTGAAGTCGAGGTCTTCCTCGAGAGTGGAGCCATGGGACGAGCATCGGTTCCCAGCGGTGCGTCTACCGGAGAGCGCGAGGCCATCGAGCTGCGTGATGGAGACAAGAGCCGCTACCTCGGCAAAGGGGTGGAAAAAGCCGTCAAGAACGTCAACGAGATCATCGCTGAGGCCTTGATAGGCTGGGAAGCAACAGATCAGGTCGGCATCGACCGCAAGCTTCTAGACCTGGACGGGACCGACATCAAAAACAATCTCGGCGCCAACGCCCTGCTGGGTGTTTCCATAGCCTGTGCCAAGGCCGCAGCCGAAGACTCGGGCATGCCCCTCTATCAGTACATTGGCGGAGCCAACGCCAAGGAGCTGCCCCTGCCCATGATGAACATCATCAACGGCGGCGCCCATGCCGACAACAACGTCGACATTCAGGAATTCATGATCATGCCCGCCGGCGCCAGCTCCTTCAAGGAAGCGCTGCGCATGGGGGCCGAAATCTTCCATGCCTTGAAAAATGTACTCAAGGCGCGGGGCTGCAATACAGCTGTCGGTGACGAAGGGGGCTTCGCTCCCGATCTGGGCAGCAACGAAGAGGCTCTGGAAGTCATCATGGAAGCCATCAAGGAAGCGGGTTACACCCCAGGCGACCAGATCCTGCTCGCCCTCGACGTGGCTTCTTCTGAATTTTACAAGGACGGCAAATATATTCTTGCCAATGAAAAGCAGCCCGAGAAGACCGCCGCAGAGCTCGTCGAATTCTACGCCGACCTGGTTGAGCGCTACCCTATCATCTCCATTGAAGACGGCATGGCCGAGAACGACTGGGATGGATGGAAGCTGCTGAGCGAGCGTCTGGGCTCGAAGATTCAGCTGGTGGGCGACGATCTCTTCGTCACCAACACCCGCATTCTCAAGGAGGGCATTCAGAAAGGTATCGCCAACTCCATCCTGATCAAGGTCAACCAGATCGGTACTCTCACCGAAACTCTGGACGCCATCGAGATGGCTAAACGCGCTGGCTATACCGCTGTAATTTCTCACCGCAGTGGCGAGACCGAAGACACTACCATCGCCGATCTGGCCGTAGCTACCAATGCCGGACAGATCAAGACCGGCTCCCTCTGCCGTACCGATCGGGTCGCCAAATACAACCAGCTTCTGCGTATCGAGGATGAACTGGACGAAGTCGCCATCTTCCGCGGCAAAGAGGTTTTCTACTCCATCAAGTAGGCTCTCTTAGAGAGCTGAGCGCTTAATGTACAAAAGGCCCGCAGTTACTGCGGGCCTTTTGTACATAATCTATCAGCAGTGTCCAGTTAGGAAATTGCAACGCCGTAATCCTCAGGAAATTGCAACATCCCCGCGCCCAATTTCGTCATCCCCGCGCAGGCGGGGACCCAGTGACTTTAAAACCTTCTGGGTCCCCGCCTGCGCGGGAACGACGGGGTGGGTAGCCAGCTCATTAATCGCAAAACCCTAACCGGACACTACTGATAATCTATCCAACTAGCGCAGATCTTCCCTTCGGTCGAAGAGATAATTGCTTCCGGGCAGCATTTTGACAAAATCCTTAATCTGGGCAGCCACCTGGGCTATTTCATACGGTGACTTGATCTGACGTTTAGCATTGCTGACGATGGCGATAGAGATGGTCATCAGGGGAAACTCCCGCTCATCTCCATAGCGATCCACCCCCTTGATCCCTCCGGCTTCCAGGTCCTTTTCTGAATAAAAGCGGGGAATCATTCGGTCAAATTCACGAGTCACATGTGCGCAGAGCTCTTCGGCCTCATGGGGATCAGTAATCAGCACAAAATCGTCTCCACCAATATGGCCCACGAAATCATCCGACTTTCCCTTGAGCTGCCTGGCGTTATAGATAAGCTCTCCGGCGGCCTTAATGACCTCGCTGCCCCGTGCGTAACCGTAGCGATCGTTGAAGGCCTTGAAATTATCCAAATCGAGATAACAGAGTGCAAACTTTCTTCCCTGACCCAGTCGCTCGGTCAGCGCACGTTCGATGGCGATATTTCCAGGAAGCCGGGTCAGGGGGCTGGCATCGAGGCACATCTGTTCCGAGTCTTTGAGACGACGGGCCATGATGTTGAAATCTTTGGCAAGATCTCCGATCTCGTCTCTTGAGCGGATATTCAGATCAACATCGAATGCCCCTTCGGCAATCAGATGAGTCGCCCTTTTGAGCCTGGCCAGCGCACTGGAAATACTAAGAGCTGCAAAGACTGCAATCGCCAACCCCACCAGCCCTCCGAATAAAAAGAGATAGGAAACGATTCCCGCACTGTCACGGCCCAGATCCACGGCTCCCAGAAGTCGTCCATTCATCCTCTCCTGAGAAGTGAGAATCATCCCGTCCAGGTGCGCGAAGACGTTGCTCCCCTGCTCCAGTGCGTGCTCCAAAAGAGTGATCGTTGCAGCAGGCTTGCCCGAGACGTTGAGTTGCTGCACCAAAGCGTCAATACGGCTGACGTACTCGTTGTAAAGAACCTGCAACTGCTGACTGGCCTCTGGCTGACCTTCAATCCTGTTGAGGCGGTAAAGAGAGGCATCGAAGTTTCTCTTGTAGTGCTGAAACAAATCAAGCATACCCGAGGTGGAGTTTTCACGATAAACCCGAGCGCAAAGCTCCATGCCGGACATGGACGACTGGAGACTCTGGAGCGTACGGGCCCGCTGAAGCCCTGTACCCACAAGTGTGGAAGTTTCCGACGTGAGAAGCTGTAAAGAGTGCAAACCATAAAGAGAAGCCGCCGCCATGAACATGGCAATCACAAAATAGCCTGCAAGGATTTTTATGGTGATGGTGAGTCGAAACACCGGAGCCTGCCTTTCACGAAACAAGGGCAAATCTAGAATATCACACAACAAGTCGAGAAACCGGCATGCGAAAATATCTCGTTATTCAATGTATCCATATCCTTTAGCCCAGAAGACAGTAGCGCCCCGCACCGAAGGAGGCACCCTTGCCCAGATTCAAAAGAGATCCAAGCTGGAGAAGGGGCAGAAGCGTTTCCAGTTCATCCCCCCGCAGAACAATTTTCCCGCAAAGCCCCCCTAGATCCTGTCGTTTACTGCCAAACTCAATAGAACGCAAATCCTGCCAACTCAATTGAGTCTCCTGTACCAACCGGTTCGCCTGATCCAGAACTGGCCCCGGCGGACCGATGAGATCGAGACCGCAGTGGGCCTGAATCATGGAAGTCATCCGCCGAAGCATGAAGGGAAAGATATCCCCGAAGCAAGGGCGAAAAAGGGGTTTTCCCTGGACCATCAGCCGTGCGGGGGTCAGAAATTCAAGTTCCACCTCCCGGAGCTGGGCGCTTTGTTGATCCAGATACCAGTGCGCATCGCTCAGTGGCAATTCCATCTCGGTCGCCCCGGCAGGAGGAAGCTCCAGCTCCTGTGGAGCACCTGAAGCATCCAGCCCCTCCAAAAGGGTCAAACGAAAACGCCCCCGACCGGGACAAAGGCCCTGGGAACCCAGTCGGTGTAAAAGCTGTAAGAATACCGGAGCCTGCACAATGCTGCGTCCGAGAAACAGAACCTCAAACACGAAGATCTCCCCAGCCCCGTAGAGTCTGAACTGCTCCTGGAAGGGGCGAAGGACCAGGGCGCTGGCGGGGCGCTGGTGTCGACGAAGCATTTGGGGATCGGTGAAGGATTCCGGAAACATCATCGACGCCAGTTCCCTAAAAAGTCCCGGGTCTTCCGACTGCAGCGCCTCGAACCTTCGGCGCAGACCGCAAAACTGCTCCCACCCTAGCTCGAATTCCCCTTCAAAGCAGAGGTGAAAACGAAGTATTGAGAATTCGACTCTCTTGAGCGTTTCTTTTGGTAGCAGAGTGGGCATGAAATATCCTTGAAATACATGGCTGCTATTCAACCGGGAACATCTTGCCCTCTTCCCCCTTCCGGGTCAATCCCTACAGAACACTCGGCCAGATGCAGCATCCGTTGATTTTGAAGGGGGTATCTGATAGATTTGCTCGCTTATGAATCAGGAGCCAGACGGGATAACCGGACAGGCGCCTGAAGAGCATTTCTTCCCTGTACCACCAATGAGGTTCGGATACCCATGTTTGAATTTACGCTTCTGGCGAAAGACAAAACCAGCGACGCCCGCAGAGGGCGCCTTGAGACCCCGCACGGCACCATCGAAACCCCCATTTTCATGCCCGTGGGAACCCACGGCGCTCTCAAGGCCATGACCCCGGCGCAGGTGGAAGATACCGGCGCTCAGATCATTCTCTCCAACACCTACCACCTCCATCTTAAGCCCGGAGAAGCTCTGGTCGAAAAAGCCGGGGGCTTACACAACTTCATGAACTGGAAGAAACCGATCCTCACGGACAGCGGCGGTTTTCAGGTTTTTTCACTCCCGAAGAAACGCATCGATGATCACGGGGTCTATTTCCGTCATGAGGTAAACGGCGAGGAAATCTTCCTCGGCCCGAAGGAAGCCACCAGCATCCAGAACCAACTCGGCGCCGACATTATCATGGCCTTCGACGAGTGTATCCCCCACCCCGCGACCCACGACTATGCGGCCCAGTCCATCAAAAAGACCCTGCGCTGGGCTGAGCAGTGCCTCAAAAGCCATAACCGCTCCGAAGATCAGGCGCTTTTTGCTATCGTCCAGGGCGGCGTCTACGAGGATCTGCGACAGGAGTGCGCCCGTCAACTCGTCGACATGGATTTCCCCGGCTATGCCATTGGGGGGGTCAGCGTCGGTGAGGGGCTGGACCTGCTGAAGAAGGTCGTGGAATATACCGCCCCCAAACTGCCGGAGAACAAGCCGCGCTATCTGATGGGGGTCGGCCTTCCGGAAGACATCCTTGAGAGTATCGACCGGGGGATGGACATGTTCGACTGCGTTATTCCGACCCGATACGCCCGCAGCGCCACCCTGTTCACCAGTCGGGGGAAGATCCGCCTGACCAACCGCAACTTTCGCCGCGACTTCTACCCCGTGGACCGGGCCTGCAGCTGCTACTGCTGCCAGAACTTCAGCCGGGCCTATCTTCACCACCTGTTCAACGCCAACGAGATTCTCTCGGCGACCCTCTCGGCCATCCACAACGTCCATTTTTATCTCGACATGGTGGCAGGAGCCCGCAAGGCCATCGAACAGGGATGTTATCGCGATTATAAAAACGACTTCCTGGGTGCCTACGGATTCGAAGGCTGATTCGTAACCATTGAGCCCCCGTTCTTCCTGGACCAGGGCGCGGCAAGCAGCGCCCCTACGTTTATCTCCGATCATTCGTTCTCGATGTAGGGGCGCTGCTTGCTGCGCCCTTCCTTTAATTGCACCAAGGAGGGAGGCGGCCCCTTTGGATCAGGAGCTCATCGAAAAACTGAAGCTGGCCCTCTCGGCCTCAAACGAGAGGCTCTTCGCTCTGGTCCGGGAGCCCGACGGGGAGATACTTCGCGCCACCTTGCGCAACCCCGCTCTCGCTGAGGCGCACCTTCTGGTGCTGCTTCAGAGACGGGATCTTTCCGAGGCTCTGGTGAGCAAGATCTCGAAACTGGAGATCGTCACATCGAGCTACAGACTCCAGAGAGCTCTGGGGCAAAACTCTGCGGCCAGCGCCGCGATTCTTAGCGCCACCCTGCCGCGCCTCCACCTCTTCGACCTGCTGAATCTGTCGCGCCTTGCGACCTCCGGCCCCGACCAGCGCGCGGCGGCCCAGCAGCAACTCATCCGTCGCCTTCCAGCCTCAGCGCTGGGGCAACGAATCAGCCTGGCTCGCCAGGGTAGCGGAGCGCTGCTTGCCGAGCTGCTCAAGGAGCCCCATCCTGCCCTCACCGAGGCCTGTCTGGGTAACCCCCGGCTGCAGGAGATGGCCCTGGTGCAGTTTCTGCGGACTCCCCGAGCCGGCGAGTCCTGCCTGGCACAGGTGGTGGCTCACCCGCGGTGGAACTGCCGCCCTGCAGTGATCAGGGCGCTGCTGCATAACCGTAAAACTCCTGTCCATTTTTTCGTACGCCAGCTCACCCGGCTCAGCAACTCGGTACTCGGAACCCTCGCCCGTCACCACAGCCATACGCTGATTCTAAACCTCATAGGTACCGAAAAAAGAAACCGCGGTCTGTAAACCCAGAAATTTGTAACAGATATCTGACTATCACGAATTTTCCGCGCTGCATATTCTCACTCCCTCCCCCAGCGGGGGAGGGTTGGGGAGGGGGCTGC
>JAAXQG010000006.1 GCA_012974445.1 Desulfuromonadales bacterium | reverse complement strand
AGATGTGTATAAGAGACAGACATAGAGCTGGCGAGCCTTCTCCAGATCGACTTTCGCGACGCCCCCCTGGTCATACAGCTGCCCCAGCCTGGACTGGGAAACCATGTCCCCCTGCTCGGCCGCCAGGCTGTACCATTTCATGGCCTTGGAAAAATCCCTGGGGCCGCCAATACCCCGGTCGTAAAAATGTCCGAGCCTGGCCTGGGCTCGGACATTGCCCTTTTCGGCCAGCTTGCGATACCAGCGTATGGCTTCGGAGTGGTTGAGGGCCACTTCCTGTCCCCGGTCATAGAGCTCGGCCAGGCGCAGCTGGGCCCTGTCGTCCCCCTCCCGGGCAGCCCGGATATACCAGCCCACTGCTGTATCGAAGTTCGGGGCCGCCCCGGCGACACCGGTCTCATACATCTGGGCCAGCCGCAGATAAACTTCACCGACTCTCTGTTCGGCCGCCTGGAGGTACCAGTGCAGGGCCTTTTCGGGATCAGAGCCAGCACCCACTGCCTGATCGTAGAGCCTGCCCAGATAAAACTGGGCCTGCGCGTTACCCTTGAGCGCTGCCTGCGTATACCACTTGATGGCCAGAGCCCGGCTGGGCTCAACCCCCTTGCCGAGATCGTAGATCATCCCCAGACGCAGCTGGGACGGGACATCCCCCATCTCCGCCGCCTTGCGATACCAGACCAGCGCAAGAGCCGGATCCTTGGCAACGCCCTGCCCTTGCTCCAGAATGCCTGCGAGGCGCACCCGTGCTTCCAGGCTCCCCTGCTCCGCGGCCAGGCTGTAATAGCGAAGGGCTTCCCCCATATCGGCAGGGATCAGCGTTCCCTCTTCATACAGTTTTGCCAGTCGAAGCTGCAGCGCCCTGTCCCCCTGGCTCGCGGCCATGGCGTAATACTCCAGGGCCCTGCCGAAATCCCTGGGGACCCGATGCCCGGTTTCAAAGGATTTACCCAGCCGCAGCTGGGTTTCCTGATGCCCCGCCCGTGCGGCCTGGTCATAATATTTCAGAGATAGCGCCGGGTTCTCTTCGCCTCCCGCCCCGCCCTTCTCGTACAGCTTGGCCAGTTTCAACTGGCTGGAAACATGTCCCTTTCCGGCGGCCATCTCCAAGTACCCGAGGGCCTGTTTGGGACTCTTCTCCACGGCTTTGCCCTGCGCGTAAAACCGTGCCCGAGCCGCCATGGCCTCCACCGAGCCCGCCTCTGCCGCCAGACCGTAATAGCGAAAGGCATCGACGTCGCTCTGGGGGATCCCCTTTCCATATTCATGAAGACTGGCCAGCCTGGCCCAGCTCACCCGGTCCCCAAGCTCCAGCACCAGCTGATACAGGGGCGTATGCTGATTGCCGGCCAGAGGCGCGCCCTCCTTCAGGGCCATGCGGTACTCATAGATGAGGTTTTTCCCTGAAACAATCTCGGGTTCAGGCTCCGGGAGGCTCTGCGTAACGGGTCCTGTGACTGCGCAACCCCAAACCAGCCCCAGACCAACTAGAGCAGACAGGGCTCTTATCAAAGAATTCAAGCGCATAAGCTTCCTCCTGGTGCAATGTTGAGCCGGTTTGATCGCATTTCCCAAGCCTATCTTTCTTTCTGATTCGTATCTATCTTCCGCTGCACCCGAATACAGCCCTAGGGGTCGTCTCTCCCGCGAAAGCGGGAGTCCAGCCGCCTTTGTAAAACCTCTGGATACCCGCCTTCGCGGGCATGACGGGTGCGGACAATAGAGCCAAAGCAGAAGATTAGTGCTAGTCGGGTAGATCACTGAGCCTCGGGCGCCCCCGCAGGAGCGACCAAGATCCGTACCTGCCCGATTCTCTTTTCGGCGGTCAGCTCCAGGGGCTTCGGGGTCGAACCTCCCAATATGCCCATCAGGGCTCCGTCCTCGATGGGACCTCCGAAAGTGCCCCGGGCCAGCAGGAAGTAGGTTCCCGGCGCGGGAAGCTCAACTTCAAAGGAGCCATCGGGTCCCGATGGAGAGGAGACAAAGGGCGGAACCCCCCGGAGGTTGGCCTCACGGTAGGCAAAAACGTAGAGGCCCGAAACGGGATTGTCCGCAGCATCCACCAGCACACCCCGAGCCCCGCCAAAAGCCTGGGAGATCGCATCCCGGGATGCAGCACGCCTGTCGATGGTCTCAATCCTGATATGGCGAGTTTCACCCGATTCAAGCTGCACCGGATTCCCATGATAAAACCCGAACTGATCACCGAGACCGAGGGGGCCCAGATCTCCCCCCCAGGCTCTGTTGCGGACGATCAGGTAGTAGCGTCCCGGCGGCGCATGAAGTTCGAAGAGCCCCCCTCTTACCGGCATGGAGAAATTTCCGGGGCCCTTGAACCCCTCGGAAGGGTCCTCAAACAGATAAAGAAAAGCCTGCGGAAGAAGCTGATCCTGGAAATAGATCTCCCCCCGGATCAGCGATGACTCCGATTGCTCGGTTGCCACTTCTTCCGGGACGCGGATGAGGTTGAAATTAGCCTGGGTGGCAGGGCCTTCCTGCACATAGAGCGGCCCATCACTGTCGTAGGCGAAATATTTCCCCGGCACCGGATTGCCTTCGAAATCAGAGGCCGTGAGAAAATAACGCCCCGGAGGCAGGTCGAGATGATATTGGCCCTTCGCGTCGGTGGGTCCGGATACAGCCAAAGCCCTGCCAGCTTCCATCTCCTGCATGGAGCCAAAGGCCCTCACCCGGATCCCTGCCATCAACTCGCCCCGCAGGGACGCCTTGCCCTGTATCCCTGAACCGAATACCGGGGCAGCCGCCATCAGCAACGCTACAACAGTAAAAAACAAAGATTTTTGGGTCAGCAATTTCATACCATTTCAGTAGTGACCGGTTTTTGCTCTTAAACTAAGCTGGATACATACCCGTCGTTCCCGCGCAGGCGGGAACCCAGAAGAATTTAAAGTCACTGGGTCCCAGCCTGCGCGGGGATGACAATATTTCTTAAGGATCATGGCTTCGCAACTTTCTATACGGACACTGATGATACAGTACCGTAAAAAAACACAAAAACGGTTCAGCTATAGTGCAAACAGCTGCATGATTAACAATCCGACTCCTTACGGGACAGTGTCTCAAGGCACTCAACCAGCGTCTCAAAGACCGTCGCGCCTCCCTGGCCCCGATACCCCTCCAGAGGGTGGAGCACGAGCCCCTGCCCGCTCAAGAGAACAGCCAGAGCACGACAGGGCAGGACGAAGGCAACAAAAAGCCCGAGCACCATCAGCAGGCAACCGGCCCAGACCACCGGCTCCAGAGGATCTTCAGAAAACTGAAAGCCCGCATACTCTCGTCCCTGCGGGTCCGTATCCTTCGCCGTCTGGTAGATGGTTACTCCCCGGTAGGTCAGAGGACTGTTGATCTCGATCACCCCCGTCGTGGCGACGCGCCCCGCCTCAAGGATGGAAATCTCGCTTCGCAGCTGCCGAATTTTCGGATCCCGATAATCCGTTCCCCGAAGAAGAAGGGGCAGCCCTGCAGCACTGCCGGAAACCCGATCAGCCTTGCCCGAAACGTAATCCCCCACAACCCTGCCCCCCTGCAGGATGTCGAACTCCAGCTGCATTTTTTCCAGATCCAGCCGCTTCACCCGTGCCTGAACACCAGGCAGGGGCAGGTCGACGACCGCCCCCTCTCGAGTCGTATAACTCGCCAGAACCTCCCCCGTCGCCGGAGCTATGGCGTCGAAACGCAGTTCAATGGGGTAGAGGAGAGTCTCGAAGCGATCAAGACGGAACTCGAAACCCAGCTCCCTGCTGCCACCCAGGTCCCAGTCGTGAATCACCGAAGTCTTTTCCCCCGGATAGATATTCAGGGTGCCCACCTGCCCAAAGGCCCCCAGGGTTGCACCAAGCATCACCACCAGCACCGAGAGATGGACCAGAGTCGAGCCCCAGCGGCCCAGACGCCCCCGCCGGGCCAGAAGTCGATCACCGTCCATGGTGATGCGGTATCCCAACCC
>JAAXQG010000314.1 GCA_012974445.1 Desulfuromonadales bacterium | reverse complement strand
AGGGTTCGGAGGACCGGCGGCCCAAGGGGAATATTACGGCCGTCTGGGGGGAGAGTCTCCCCGTGCTCTGGTTCTGAACTCGGGGGATGGCAGCAGAGAGGTGGAAATTCATGTGCACAGGTTTCAGGCACCTTAGGTCCGCCCTCATTCTGTTGGTTTTCCTGTTCACAAGCGCCCCGGGTTTTGCCGCCGGGCTTTCGGGTTCCCTTGCTGAGGATGAGCGCTGGAGCGGCCTCGTATATCTGGATGGGGCGCTGAGGGTCGAGTCCGGAGTCGTTCTGACTCTCGCGCCAGGTACCAGGGTCATACCCCGCAGCCCCGATGCGCGGCTCATCGTCAAGGGGAAGCTGGAGGCCATAGGGGCGAAGGATGCCCCGATTCGCTTCGAGGCCCCGGAAGGCTGGGAGGGGCTGGAGTTTTCCGACAGTGCGGATCTGAGTGAGCTGACCCATGTTGTTTTCGAGGGGGGCAAGACGCTCATCAGCTGCAGCTACGCCTCCGTCCTCATCCAGAAGAGCGTTTTTCGCAATGCGGGCACGGCGGTGGCGCTCCTGAGGGTCTCGGATTCCCAGATTCTCTATTCTCTTTTTGAAAACAACGGGACAGGTATCAGAAACGAGATGAAATCATCTCCCCGCATCACAGGGAACCGTTTTGTCGGCCAGAAGGAAGCCGCCATCCTCTGCGCCAGCAACGGCCGGGGGCGCATCGAAAAAAACCGTTTCGAGAACAATCGAAATGCCCTGGTAATCAATACCCGATATCCTGATGCGGTTGTCGGCAATTCTTTTCTGAACAATCAGACCGCCATCTTCTGCAGTCGTACCCAGGACAGCCCCGTTATCGAGGGGAACGATTTTGAGGGCAACGGGGTGGCTCTTAAAAACAACTTTTTCGCCTATCCTCCTGTACGGCAGAATCGCTTTACGGATAACGAAACCGCCATTCACAATGACCGGTACAGTTCGGCGCTGATCGAGCATAATCTCTTTGAGACCAATCGCACGGCCATCTACAACAACCGCAAATCCCAGGCGCAGATCGGGAAAAATATTTTCCGCAGAAACGCCCTGGCGCTCTATAGCAACTACTCTTCGTATCCTTTGGTCAAAAACAACCTGTTCCTGAACAACGAGCAAGCGGCCTTTCTGGACGTTCACATGAGCGCCGATTTTGAGGGGCGGGAAAGTTCAAAGGGGATCGTCGCCAAGGAGTCGCGTAGTCTGGGAAAGCAGACGTTGCTTCAGGCTCAGGCCCAGGAGAGTTTCGAGGATTTTGTCGATTTGAGTGGTAACTGGTGGGGAGGGGATACTTCAAGACTTGAGGCGGCCGGACCGAAGACGAATCTTGATCTGTTTTTCGACCGGCAGGATATGCCGGAGGTGGAATACGAAGGTTATGAGGGCAAAAGCTACGCTCTGGACCGAGTGGTTTACCGCCCCTGGCTGACGGAGCCGGTCAGTGACGCCGGGCCTTCAGTGAAGTAGGTGATTCGCTATGCCCCTTCTTCGGCGGGAGAGGATTGAGGGGAGGGTAATTTACTTGTGTCTATCCAAGAAAAGACAAAGACAGGGCGCAGCAAGCGGCGCCCCTACATCGTCGGAAATCGTAGGGGCGCCGCTTGCTGCGCCCTGTCCGTAGGAAAGAGCCAGAGTTCTCTATCCAAAACCATGCCTGATTAGCACTAACGGCTGCAAAGTCCAGCGGAAGATTCGTGTTAGTCAGGTAGCAATATTCCCGGTGGATCGGGGGAAGCGGCGGTGTTTTAAGACAAAAATTGCCGAGTTTACTCCGCGCTACTGCGATCCATCCAGCTTGATCGATAGACAGGACGCCTCAGCGCGAACCCGCTTTCAGGTAAAGGTTGTCGCTTTTTTTCATCGAAACATGGCAGTTGTTGCACATCCCGTCCAACCCTGGGTATTCAATGAGCTGATCCCCTTCGTACCTAGCATAGAACCACTGGCCATCATCGGTCTTGAGCATGACGCTGAGAGTCACAAGGGGATTCTCACCCTCGAATTCTTCCTTGACGATCAATGCTCCTGCAGGGAGCTCTCTTTTCTCTGACTGGATCGCCGAGAGCGCCCGCTCGTTGAGGCGTGTGGTCTGGAAATTGCCGTGGGGAAACTGGCTTAGCATCTTTTCGGTGGTTCCGGGCCAGAGCTGCCAGCTCTGATAGTTCACTTCGGTAAGATAGCTAACCACATCCTGACCGGTTGCGGCTGGCAAATCGGCGGCGAAAAGATTTCCGGAGAGGGCAAAAGTTACCAACAGTGCGACAAACAAAGACTTTTTCATCGACTCCTCCCTTCAGTATGAGTGCTACAAGGACTAATTCAAGTCAAACAGGGAATTGAATCTTGTCAACAGGTAGGGAGGAGAGGACGAACCAAGGAAGAGGCGAAGAAGGAACAGGGACACTTGAGAACGTGTCCCTGTTTGCAGGTATCGTTAATCGAGAACCATCACCGATTCAATGACGATCGGCTCCACCGGCACATCATCAAAGCCCTCGGTGGTAGAGGTTGCCTGTTGTTCAATGGTGTAAACCACATCCATTCCGTCAACGACCTGTCCGAAAACTGCGTAGCCATACATCTCCGGTTTGAGTCCGCCATGATCAAGGTCTTTGTTGTCCTCGGTATTAATGAAGAACTGGGTTGTCGCGCTGTTAATCTCCGCGGTGCGCCCCATGGCGACGGTTCCGGTTTTGTTCTTCAGCTTATTGGTTGCTTCATTGATAATTGCTTCACCGGTAGGCTTCTCCTGCATATCCGGGGTGAGGCCGCCCCCCTGGATCATGAACCCCTTGATGACACGATGGAAGATGGTGCCATCATAGTGGCCGGCATTAGCGTAGTTGATAAAGTTTTCGACACTGACCGGAGCCTTAACACGGTCAAGCTCCAGGATAATTTCACCGTGGGAGGTTTCAATCTGAACCATCGGCTTATCACTCATAGCAAAATCCTTTTCTTTTTATCAGGGTGTGGATGAGTTGATTATAGGCAAGGATGATACCGTTGGCAATTCGTTGCCGCCTTGCCGGGTTAGTTAAAACCGCAAGGACAGGCAGGTCAAGCCACCATCAAGTTTGCCATATTCAGAGATATCAACTTCGATAAGTTCTGCCCCTTGATCGATTAGCTGCCTGCGCACCTCAGGAAAACCGGCGGAGAGCAGAAGCTTGTCATTGATACGAATGCAATTGGCACCGTCATTTTCTGCTTCCGGGACTGGAAGGATCCTGAAGTCTGAAAACACCGGATTAGCAATGAATTCGCCGGCGGCCAGCAACGTATTTTCTGCCACTTGAGTAACGCCCGTTTTCAAGTGGAGAAACTCTGTAACCGGCACGACCGATCCAGTCATACCGTAACGCTGCAAAATTTCGATCAACTGATCAGCACCTGCACGGTTGGTGCGCTCGGAGAGGCCGACATAAAAGTGTTGGTCAACTTGCATCACATCACCGCCGTCAAGAGTCCCCGGTGGTTGGATCTTCTCAATATAGGAATAAAAGTCTTCGAGGATCGGAAGTATACTAACGGTCTCCCCTCTGCGCGAAGCTGCTGCGGGGCGGGCGATGATGGCGCATTTTGGTGTGACTATGGCGACATCTTCAACAAAAGTCGAATCAGAGAAGGCTTCGTCGGCCTCAAGAATCAGGACATCCAGACCGCAGCGTTCGAGGGCTTCGATATATTGACGATGCTGCGTAAGAGCTTTCTGGTAGTCGGGGGTTCCCAGGTTCGCAGCAGTCAACCCTGAGGTCAGGCTGCGCCCGGGCGTACGGACAATCGCTTTAGTAAACATTGAGTTTCTCTCTATTTCTTTCCACGCGGCTTTCTTGTTGTGCTTTTCTGTGCCATGCCGTGCTTCGCTTTGCTGTTGGTTCGTTGCTTCGGAGAGACGGCTTCGCTATCATTCCTCCGCCTGCTTTTCCCTGCCGAAGTTGTTTTTGTTTTGTCCGTGCCCTGTGTTTTACTGCTCCTGCTGGATTTGTTTCCCGAACGGTCTTTGTC
>JAAXQG010000114.1 GCA_012974445.1 Desulfuromonadales bacterium | reverse complement strand
ACGCCTTCATCCGACGATGGACAAGTCTTACCTGGAAACAAGAAAAGCTCCCGAAATTCGGGGGCTTTTCTTGTCCGGACTGTCCCGGATCATCGATTGTTGGATATATGAGGAATCGAACACGGCTGCTAAGTGTTTAAACTGGGAGCAATTTGTGGTGGGCTTGGGTGGCGGCCCATCAGTGTCCCCACTGGTGAGCTATGGGGCCATATTTCTTGAATTTCGTGTGGTGAGATAAGGTGAGAATGACTCACCATCCTGGGTCATTAGGGCAATTAGCTTGGGGGGTATGAAAAGCTTCTCTTTGCCTGCCTGCACCTCTTCAAGAACCCCTGCCTGGCAGAGGCCTTTGAGGTAGTTGGATGCTGTTTGTCGTTTGGCGATCTGCGCGTCTACCAAATTCTGGATACGGCAATAGGGCTGCGCAAAGATGATTTCGACCAGTTCGCGGCTGTAGATTTTGGGAAGGCAGTGGCGCCGATAGTTCTGGGTGTCTTCCACAAGCTCACGCACCGCATGGATCTTCTGCGTCGTCATGCGTGCGGTCCGTTCCACGGCGCTGAGCATGTAGAGGATCCATTCCTGCCATTTGTGCTCCCTGGTGACCGTATTCAGGTGGTGCACTTTGAAGTTGAATCTACCCCTCCCTTTCCCCCTGCGGATTATCACACGGGGCGCCTCCGTCACCAAATCCCGCACACAAGGGCACTACCCTTCCGACCACAGGGGCGGCATCTTCGACACTTGGCTGATGCCCTTTTCTTCGACCATCATCCACCATCGCCTGAACATAATCTGATTTCGCCCTCCCCTCGTGCTCATGACCTATTTTTTTTCAAATCCTCAAAGCGTGCCGGTGAAACAACCACCGTCCGGTAACTGGCCACCGTCACCGCACCGGGCCGGCTGCCTTTGGGTTTTCTTACCTGTTCGGCGGCGGCGATCATCACCTCGACCTTATCCTCCTGTCGCCCCCGACTGTGACCGGCGGCAAGAGCCGCGACGAATAGCACATCCTCTTCGGCGGGGGGGTGCCCCTGGGTCTTGAGCACCAGATGAGAGCCGGGTAGCCCCTTGGCATGAAACCAGAGATCCCCCTTTTGAGCGAGAGTACGGCTGACCTGGTCGTTGGCGTGATTGTTTTTACCCATCAAGAAAATCAGCCCCGAGGGCGCCTCCCCCTGCTCTACCCCCGTCTGCGTGCGATCTCTCTGCCTGGGAGCCAGGGCGATGCGCTGCTTGAAGAGCCCGGCTTCGATCAGCTCAGAGCGGATCGATAGAATCTGTTCGCTTGCGGGGTTCTCATCCAGAGCGTGCAGCACGTCTTCGATCCACACAAGCTCGTCACGGGTCTGGCTGTCTCTTCGGTCGATATGCTCCACGGCCCCATGAGCCTTGCGGTAGAGCTTGAAATAGTGCTGCGCATTGGCGGCAGGGTCAAGGTGGGGCTTCAACTCTAATCGGCGCGTTTCTCCATCATGGAAATAATCGTCAAGTTCGACCTCGACCATCCCCTTCTTGATCCGGTAGAGCTGGGCCAGGATGAGATCCCCGGCCTCACGCTCTATTTCGGCCAGGGCGATGCGCTGCCGATCTTTTTCTATATGCTCAAGGCGCTTCAGGAGACGAGCGCGGTACTTGCGTGCGCAACGAACCAGGGAAGTCAGGTCACCAACGGCGATTCGTCTCTGGTCATGATAAAAATCATCGACGAGCTGACTGGAGTTGTTTTCGGCGGATGTTCCGGTGATGGGAGCAGTACGGAGTCGCGGTTCGGATCGATCATCATCAACAAGTATTTCCAGGTTTTTCAGCTGCTTGGAGACAACTTCCTCAAGTAGCTCCTGAATATTTCCTCCTCGGGATACGGCCTCGCAGATGGCATGGGCCAGAGAAGCATTCATGGGGGCCACATTGCTCAGGAGCCAGGAAGGAAGTTCATCGGCGGCAATCTCTTCGGGCCAGCTCTCGCCGAGGCGGCGCAGGGGAATTCGCTCTGATTTCAGGGCCCGCTCATAGGGCTCTGCGATCGCCCCTCCTCCGAGAGCTCGGGGGCCACTGCGCCTGAGGGCATCGATCATTTTGCCCTCGGAGTCCAGACAACAAAGGTTTGCCTGGGCCCCTCGGAAGTCAGCCACGAGGCGAATGCTCCGGCTGTCTGCGCTCGTAAATTCGAGGCTCAACACTCGTTCGCACTCGTCGAGCTCTATGGCCGCAAGTCGTTCAAGCCGGGAGCGAAGAAGCTGGCAGAAACGAGGGGGACGTACCGGATTCGGATAGCTTCGAGTCGTGAGATGAAACCGGGCCTCACCGGGCTTGACGCAGAGGAGCAGGTTCAGGGTGCGATGACCGTTCCAGAGCTTGAGGATGACCAGATCCTGCTCGGGCTGAAACACCTTATTGACGACGGAGTGCAGCAGCTCCTGCCTGAGCTGCCGAACCAGAGCTTTCATTACAAACCAATCCATAAAATCCTCTGCCTGCACGGCCCTTTACGGGGAAATCAAATTGACAACCCTGCCGCCTTTTGCTACCTCTTTACGGCAGTTTCCCGATCATTTAACTATTGGAATTTATTCGCGAACATATTTCCCCTATTGAACACCGCCAAAGGAGTTGCCCATGTCTGAGAGCCCGAACTACAAACTCGGCACCAAAGCCCTTCACGCAGGCCATACGCCGGACAGTGCCACGAATTCACGCGCAGTGCCCATCTATCAGACTTCGTCTTATGTATTCAACTCTTCGGAGCATGCGGCCAACCTTTTCTCTCTGGCCGAAATGGGCAATATATATACCCGTATCATGAATCCCACCACCGATGTGCTCGAAAAACGCCTTGCGGAGCTCGACGGCGGAGTCGGGGCCCTGGCGGTAGCCTCGGGCTCGGCGGCCGTCAGCCTGGCCATACTGAATATCGCCAAGTGCGGTGACAACATCGTCGCCTCCAACTGCCTCTATGGCGGGACCTACAATCTTTTCAACTCCACCTTCAAGCGCATGGGCATCAGCGTCAAGTTCGTCGACAGCTCTGATCCGGCCAACATTGCCGCCGCCATCGACGATGAGACCCGCGCCGTCTTCATTGAAACTATCGGTAACCCAAAAAACAACGTCGATGACTTCGAAGCCATCGCCAAGGTGGCCCACGACCACAAACTCCCCCTGATCGTCGACAACACCGTTGCCACTGCGGCGGTGTTCCGCCCCTTCGAGCATGGTGCAGACATCGTGTGCTACTCCCTGACCAAGTTCATCGGCGGTCACGGAACCAGCATCGGCGGCGCCGTGGTGGACAGCGGCAACTTCGACTGGTCCAGCGGTCGCTTCGCCGAGTTCACCACCCCCGACCCCAGCTATCACGGTCTGATCTACCACGAGGCCCTTGGCAAGCTCGCCTACATCCTGAAGATGCGCCTCACCCTGCTGCGGGACCTGGGACCTGCCCTTTCCCCCTTCAACGCCTTTCAGTTCATTCAGGGGCTCGAAACCCTGCATGTACGCATGCCACGCCACTGCGAAAACGCTCTCAAGGTCGCTCGCTTCCTGGAGCAGCACCCCAGCGTGGCCTGGGTGAACTACCCCGGCCTGGAGTCCCACAAGGATTATGAGCGCGCGAAGAGCTACCTCCCCGATGGGCAGGGCGCGATTCTGGGCTTCGGCATCAAGGGGGGGGCCGCGGCCGGGGCGAAATTCATTGACAGCGTTCAGCTCGCAAGCCATCTGGCCAATATCGGCGACGCCAAGACCCTGGTGATCCACCCTGCGACCACCACCCACCAGCAGCTCAGCGAGCAGCAGCAGATCGCAGCCGGCGTCACCCCCGATTACGTTCGCGTCTCTGTCGGGATCGAGGATGCCGATGACATCATCGCGGACCTGAACCAGGCCCTGGCCAAGAGCCAGAGCTGAGCCACTCTTTAGTCACCAGCAACGATGCTCCGGAGCCTTCATCGGGTTCCGGAGCATTTTTACATTGAAGGATACCCCCAACAGATGATCGAAAATGATTCGACTTTCCACATCGTCCTCGTCGAGCCCGAAATTCCCCCCAATACCGGCAGCATCGCCCGGCTCTGTGCTGCCACAGGCACCATGCTCCACCTGGTCGGCCCCTTGGGTTTTTCTCTGGACGACAAGCATCTCAAGCGTGCGGGGCTGGATTACTGGCCCGCAGTGAAGCTCAAGAGGTGGCAGAGCCTTGAGGAGCTGCGCGCGGCCTATCCCGATGCGCACTGGTGGATGACCTCAAAGACTGCCCAGCTCTCCTACACCCAGGCAACTCTGCGCCCCGGTGACTTCATCCTCTTCGGTAAGGAGAGCCAGGGGCTACCCAAGTCCCTGCTGGACGCCCATCCGCAGAGCTGTCTTCGCATCCCCATCTTCAGCGAGGCCGTGCGGAGCCTCAATCTTGCGACGGCGGCAGGGATTGTGCTCTACGAGGGACTGCGTCAATCGGGACAACTGGAGTAAACTGCCGCACCACTGCATAAGACCTACTTAGTTAACATATGGAAATATGACTACTTCTCTTTCGCGAACCTTGAAACATAGGACGGAATTATTGTATTTTGGGCGGATTACCTGCAAGGAGATCATTTAATGCCATTTAAGCCCTCGAGAAATATTTTCATCCGTCTGCTCCGCTTCCTGACCTTTGTCGACCTCCCCATCCGCAAGAAGTTCCTTCTCTTCGCCCTCGGAACTCTTTTCTGGTTTACCGCAATATGCCTAGTCGTCTATGTGGCCCTGTTCAACATTCACAGCAAATACGGACAAATCGTAGAGGACACCATCCCCCACGACCGTTTGATGCAGAAGGTTACCCGCGACCTTCAGGTTTTAAGTGCCGATGCGACTAATATCCAGATGGCTGAGTCCCTCAAGATGGTGGAGACGCGGGCAGAAATTGCAAGGCTACGCATCAAGGATATCAAGGGTTATCTTTCAGCTCTGGCGCTGGGCGGTGAGATCAATGACTACTCTCGCGATACGGGCAAGCTTCTCGAAACATTCAGAACAACACCCGTAGGTGACAATCCGGAAAACATCAAGTCCCTCAGAGGTCTCGGCACTGAGATTGACGACCTGAGCAAGCTCTTCAATAATTATGTAGGGCTACAGATCTCCAGCTTCAAAACGGACACCAACCGTTCCGAAATGATTCAGTCTGCGCTGGATGAATTCAACCAGAGTCTGTCGGTGTCTATCCTGCTGACCCATGACTTTGCAGCCCGCACTGCCGGTCTTTATCAGAGCTATACCAGCGACATCAATGAGATCATTAAGGTGACGGCTATTGCCGTTGCGGTGGTCTTCTTTATCTCAACCCTCCTCCTGTTGGTGTTCAGCCGCTGGATCGCCCTGGCTATAAGCCGCCCGGTTCAGGCCATCATCAAGCAGATTCATTCCCTGGCGTCGGGGGATGTGGACTTATCAAAACGCATTCCCATTACCACTTGCGACGAAATTGGAGAGCTCTCCGACGAATTTAACCAGGTTATGGAGACGGTCCATGGCATGACCACCTTCAAAAAAGTCATCGAAGAAGACGACTCTCTTGAAGACATCTATTCTCGGCTGGGCGAGGTTTTCACCAAACTCGGTATCGAGAATTACATGATCTACGAAATCTCCCACAACAAAAAGGAGATGAAGGCGGTCTACCCCATCGTACTGTCCAACAAGGACCTCTTCTGCAACCCTGACATTCTCACCAACTGCGCACTGTGTAAGGCGTTCAAGACGGGCCATCAGATCTCCTCCATCTCCTACCCGCGCATGTGCAAGCAGTTTCTGCCCGACACTGGCAAGGAGCACATCTGCATCCCCCTGATTATCGGTGGCAGCGCAGGGGGTGTTGTTCAGTTCCTCTTTGACCGTCCTGCCGAGGGGGATATCAACACGGACGCAGTTATGACAAAACTGTTTAAGGCTGATACCTACATCACCCAGTCTCTTTCCGTCATCGAAGCCAAAAGACTCATGGCGACCCTGAAAGAATCTGCGTTAAAAGACCCGATGACCGGGCTTTACAACCGTCGATTCCTCCAGGAGCACACCGAGCACCTGCTGGCAGGAGTTGCGCGCCGGGGCAAGAACGTAGGCCTGCTCATGTGTGACCTCGACTATTTCAAGCAGGTCAATGACGAATTGGGACATGATGCTGGTGACACGGTACTCAAAGAGACCTGCAAGGTAATTCAGAATGCGGTACGCTCCTCGGACTTCGTCATCCGCTTTGGCGGTGAGGAATTCCTGGTACTGCTCATCGACATCGCCGATGGCGAAGCGATGCAGGTCGCAGAGAAAATCAGAGCAAACGTCGAGGCCAACAAGATCAAGCTCGAAGGCATCCTGGTCCAGAAGACGATCAGTATCGGGGTTGCCGAATTTCCTATGGACGGCGAAGGATTCTGGCAAACCATCAAATTCGCCGACGTGGCCCTCTATAAGGCCAAGGATTCGGGAAGAAACAAGGCGATTCGCTTTGATAAGAGCATGTGGTCGGAATCTGAATTCTAAACACCTTTGCACTAAATACCGGATCAATAGAAAAGGGGAGAAGGCTTTCGAGCCTCCTCCCCTTTTCTATTTGAACAGCAATCTTCGCCTCAGGAATTTACCAGGGCCATGATCTTGTTGGAGCGAGCAAGAAAGGCTTCCATCCGATCCTTATCAAAACTCTTTTGTGAAAGCATGGCCAGGTCATAGATCTGGTGTGCCAGCAGAGCTGCCTCCTCCTGACGCCCGCCCTCCTGCATCCTGAGCAGCGACTTGACCACGGGACTATTTGAGTTCACCAGAAGAGTATGATCATCAAAGAGGTCTGTGGCGCCGCGCCCCATCATGCGAGTCATATCCTTCATACGGCGAGTCTGCTCCGAGAGCAGAATAATCCCCGAGACTGTCTCATCCTTGAGATTTTCAACCCGTACGCTCAATCCCTTGGTGTCTAGCTGGGCTTCGAGGGCTTCGCGAATTTCATCCTCCCGGGTCTTCTCATCTGAACCCTCGACGATTTTTTTTGCCGCATCATCATTGATCATCCCTTCGGCCAGATCAGAATCGACTCGCAGGAATTTCATATCCGAATTTTTCATCTCAAGAAACTGAGTGAAGTGAGTATCGATCAGGGCATCGAGAACAAGTACCTCGATCCCCTGGGTAGCAAAGAGACGAAGATAGGGGGCCTGCGTGGCTTCGTCATTGGCGTAGTACACCTTGTTCTCATGGGAGGCCTTCGCCCTCTCCAGATATTCGGGCAGGGTGGTGAACTCTTCGTTGTTTGAAGAGCGGAAGATCAGATGATCTTTGACCTTGTCGTAGAATTTATCTTCCTGCATGGCCCCGAACTTGATGAAGGTATGGATATCCTCCCAGATTTTCGTATAGCCCTCGCGATCCTTTTTTGAGAGCTCCACAATTTTGCCGGCTATGCGGGAACTGATGACCTCACGGATCTTGCGGACCTGGGGCTCGTTCTGCAGGTAGCTTCGGGAGACGTTCAGAGGGAGATCGGGCGCATCAAGGCATCCCTGCAGGGGAAGCAAAAACTCAGGAAGCAACTCGGGGCAATTATCAGAGACGAAGACCTGATTACAGAAAAGCTTGATATTGCACTTGGTAGCGTCGAATTCTGTGGTCAGTTTGGGGAAGTAGAGAACCCCCTTGAGATGAAAGGGGAAATCGATATTGAGGTGAATCCAGAAAAGGGGCTCCTCAGCCATGGGGTAGAGCTTGGCATGAAACGCCTTGTAGTCCTCATCGCTGAGCTCGGAGGCGGACCGGGTCCAAAGGGGAGCCGTATCGTTGATGACCTCATCTTTCAGAGCAATCTCTACGGGCATGAAGCGGCAGTAGCGCGTGACGATCTCCCGAACCTTGGCCTCTTCGAGAAATTCGGCAGCCTCGTCGCCCAGATGCAAAATAATGTCAGTGCCCCGCCCTTGCCTTTCGGACTCAACCAACTCGTAGGAGGTGCTTCCGTCACAAGTCCATTGGGCAGCAGGCGTGCCTTCCTGGTAGGAACGGGTACGGATCTGAACCTGATCCGCCACCATGAAGGAAGAGTAGAAACCCAGACCGAAGTGGCCGATAATTTCGTTCTTGTTCTCCATCCCCTTGAAGCGCTCAACAAAATCCTCGGCGGATGAAAAAGCCACCTGATTAATATATTTACGCACCTCGTCGGCAGTCATACCGATACCATTGTCAGAAACCGTCAGAGTTCCGGCCTCTTTATCGATATTGATGCGAACCTGAAAATGGTCAGAGATCTGAAGCCCCTCCATCAGATTGATGTTCTGGAGCTTGTGGATGGCGTCCACGGCGTTTGAAATAAGCTCTCGAAGGAAGATTTCCTTCTCGCTGTAGAGCCACTTCTTGATGATGGGAAAAATGTTTTCGGTATGGATACTGATCTGTCCCTTTTCAGGGGCGACATTCTGAGACATACGGCATTGACCTCCAAATTAGTTTTGGAGGTGAAGATAGGAAGGACGAGACCCAATGTCAAGGGGATCACCCCACAGAGGCTGCCCCCCGCGCAAGATAGAAGACACCAAAGAGAATCGGTACCAGAACATTCACAATGAAATGAAGAACCAACCCCTGAGTTCGCCCCCAGACACGCTTCATCGCTCTGAGCCTTGGAGGCTCTTCCTGAGCAATCAGTCTTGAGAGTGAAACAATGACCACATAAAAGGCAAAGCCACCAAGAACAATGTTTGCATTCATAGAGCACCTCACTACTGCCAGATAAAAGAGCTCAACATTCAGCAACCTACAAACACAACACCGTTCTATGATATCAATTTCCTGAAGAATGAAAACAAAAAAAACCGCCCCACAAAGGGGGCGGTTTGAAAAATTTGAGCTTAAGGTATGAGATTCAGTTTTCTGTCAGGAAATGCTCTTCATACATTTTTTCGAGATGTTCAAGCTGATCTTCCTTCTCTTTACAGTTGGTGCTGAACAGGCCGGCCATGGGAGCCCCTTCGCAGCCCTGAACCATGCCCCGATAAAAATCGATCAGAGCTTTTTCGAGATGAATAGCGTAGGCCAGAGCCTCACGTGAGTCGGACTTTGCGCTGAGATTGTCCGTCTTAAGCAGATAGTCGAGATTCATGATGGGAATGGAATGACTCAAAGGAACCGAACCCTCAAAGAAACCTTCGATCAAAGCCTTTTCAAGCTGAAACTTATGCCTGAGACCATCTAGTGCAGCATCTCTGAGAATCTCTCGTGCTCCCCGCTGGGTTACAGTACGAATCGCTTCAAGATAATGCTGATAGTTGTCATTTTCGGCCTTAATGGCCATTTCGACCGCAGCCTCAAAAGTGTAGCAGGCGCCTTGCTTATCGCTCATGGTTCAGTCTCCTGTTCTCATCAGTAGATAACAATATATCCATGTTTCTCAGCAATTCTGGAGATTTCAAGCTGGTCCTGCAGAACATACTGTTGCCCATCGAGGGTAAAAATAAATCCCCCTTCCGGCTGCTCAATCGCAAGGTCCAGAAGGGCCTCAAACATGGCGGTCTTGATTGTCTCGGTCATGGGAAAAACACTCCTGTTTAAACACTTATTTAACTAGCATAATTGCGTATACTTCGACAAGCTAAAGCAGATTGAAAGGACTTGACCGTCCCGAGGCCCTGTGTTAGGTCTGCGCTCTTATTTTTAACAATCAGGATCAAATATCCCATGCGCATTATTTCGGGCTCCGCCCGAGGAAAAAAACTTAAGGAATTCAAGGGAAACGATATCCGTCCTACATCGGACCGTGTTCGCGAAGCCCTGTTCAGCAGCCTTCAGTGTCGATTCGGCCTGCTCTCAGATCTCAGGGTTCTGGATCTCTATGCCGGTACGGGCTCCCTTGGACTTGAGGCGCTAAGCCGCGGAGCAAACGAAGCATGCTTCGTGGACCTTCGTCCCGAATCTTGCCGGATTCTGAGAGATAATATTGAATCCTGCCGCTTTAAAGAACGAGCGAAAGTCATAAATGCAGACGCCTGCTCAGCCATTGAATCCTATCGCCTCTCGGGATCCTTCGATATTATCTTCCTGGATCCTCCCTACTCGCAGGATCTGGTTCCTCGCACCCTTAAAACACTGGCAGACTCGAAGCTGGTGGGGGATCAGACCCTGATCATAGCCGAAACAGAGGCGAAGGAACTGCTGGAGGCCCTCGATACAAACTGGGTGCTGGAAAGCAGTCGCAAATATGGAAGAACCCTCATCCATTTCATCCGCAGGAGCCCCGAGAGATGATTAACCCTCCCAAGATTGCCGTCTATCCCGGCTCCTTCGATCCCATTACCCTGGGACACCTGGACATTATCAATCGGGGCCTCAAAGTTTTTGACCGCCTGGTCGTCGCTGTGGCAAGGAATTCAAGTAAAAAAGGACTTTTCGATATTGATGAACGCATGGAGCTGATCCGCTGCGCCTGTGGGGACAACGACCGCCTACAGGTTGATACCTTCGAGGGACTTTTGGTTGACTATGTCCGCAGGCAAAATGCCGGTGTGATTCTTCGTGGACTCAGGGCTATCTCTGATTTCGAGTATGAATTTCAGATCGCCCAGATGAACCACGCCGTGGAGGAGCAAATCGAAACCCTCTTCATGATGACTTCTGCCCCTTTCAGTTATCTGAGCTCCAGCATCGTCAAGGAAGTCGCGTCCTTAGGGGGGAATATCGAGACTTTCGTCCCTGCGGTGGTGGCCAAGGCACTGAAAAATAAATTTGCATCAGACGACCGCTGCGAAGGGGCCTGAGAGCCCCTGCTGGAGAACCTCTTCGCAGGCAGACTCCAGCCCCGAATTGCTCCCCTGAAGTTCCCCAAGAATCGCCTGGACCCAGAAGAAGTAATCCCTTGCCCTTTGAATTGTCCAGCCCTCAGGCAGACAGAGCAACAGATCTTTAAGGTTACTGCATTTATCCGCAAGCAGCAGTTGCTTTGCTCCCGGAGATCTCGTGCAAGCCAGCTGTACAACCAGGGCCTTTCGCTGGGCCTTGTCGAGAGTCTTATCATCGGAAACTTCCTCGACCAGACTTCGAACCCGGTCCCCAAAAGAGTCCTCAAGTTCTTTGGCGGTCGTCTCTGTGTCTTCAAGGCAATCATGCAGCAGTCCCGCGATGAGCAGTTCAGTATCACGCACCCCCCCCTCAAACCAGAGCAGTCGCGCTACGTCAATCAGATGATTTATATAAGGGGACTGATTGTCCTTTCTCCTCTGCAACCGATGTTTCGAAGCCGCAAAGCTCAGGGCCTCGATAAAAAGGGGCATCTGTGCTCCTTCATTCACAATGAATTCCCCCTGCACAACGATTTTACTTTCACGATTCCAGGAACCCTTCTATACTCCAGCACGATTTTTACGAAAAAAAAGGATGATCAAAATGCAAAAACTCACAGGTAAACAGGCACGATTCCTTCGAGGACTCGGCCACCATCTTCGCCCCGATGTCATGATCGGCAAAGAAGATCTGACCCAAACCGTTATTCAAGCCGCCGACGCCTCTCTGGAGACGAAGGAGCTCATCAAGGTCAAACTTCTGGAAAGCTGCTACAGCGACCGGAAAGAAGTAGCCGCAGAGCTAGCCGCGAAAAGCAATTCGCAAATCGCCCAAATCCTGGGCCGAACCTTCCTGCTGTACCGCCCGAGCAAAGAGAAAATCATCAAGCTTCCAGCCTGACTTGGTCAAAACGCCGGTCCCTCATACGATTGTAGGGACCGGCGTTTTTCTCTCACCTACTGCCGTCACCAAACCTCTTTAGCCTTTTGCGCCTTGCGAAGAGAGTTGATCCCGCCTTTTCTTCAACACTTTTGCATGCCCGATCTCTTCTTTAGCTAACCAGGAAAACGCCTGTTTCCCCTCATCAGTCCTGGCCCGGGTTGCCGCATGGCCGAAATAGTCGGCAAATTTTTCTTCGGCTTCGATCGCCAGATCCAGAGCCTTGAGATCCCCTCCCTCGCACTCGAGCACCGCTTCGATAGTTTCCGGAGATGGGAACACACGCTCATCGGCAAATCGCCTCAAATAAGGCAAAAAGTATTCCTCATTATCCCAGAAGGCACCATCTTCGTAATGGGGAATTAACTTCTCAAGAGTTTCAAGATGTTTGACCTCGTCTTGGGCCAGCCAGGAAAACACTTCCTTGGCAAGCTCACCCTTGGCCTTCTCAGCCACCGTGGCATAGAAAAGATGCCCCTGTTTTTCGATTTCCATGGCGGCGCGAATCACTTCAAAACCGCTAAAATCCTCAACACCCGTCATAACCTTTACTCCTTGTCATTTCATAAACTTGGGCCATCTGATAAGACCCCAATATCAGGGCAGATAGACAACCATACCAGACCATCTACTTTACAAAAAATTATCCAATATTCCCCGTAGCAATTTCTTCTCGGGGCTGTCCTGCCCAGGATCACCGGGAGCGAGTTTTTTGAGAATTTTTTTCTCGATCGTTTCCTTGAGCTCTTCTTTCGCCCGCATCTTGACCTGCCCTTGAACTGCGTCAACATCCAGTCCGAAGGAGGGTTTATCCATCGTACCTTTTAATTCAAGCGGTAGAGTTGCCCTTCCCTGCCGGTTACTCAGCAGAAAAGCAAAATCCTTCTTCCCGACCAGCTTCCCTGTAATCTCCGCCGACAGCTCGACGGGAATGGAGATGTCCAGAGGGCCATCGAGCTTCAGGGTTCCATGGGGCTTCATACCTAGATCAGAACCGTCGAGTTGACCGTCGAGGGTAAGGGTTCCGGCACGCAATGAGGTAGTCAAATCGGCCAGAGCAAAACTCATGACTTTCAGCTCAGAGAGGTTCAGAAAACGGGCGAATGAGGCCGCCAGACCATCACCGGTCAATTTGAAATTCTGCAATTTAATGTTGGAGTCAGCCCGAAGATTAGTTTTTATCTGCGCAGGCTCTGTACCGGAACCCTGGAAGTCTGAGGACAGATCCATGGTACCCAGCAAGGTACCGGAGGCCTTGGGCAGCAACGCACTGATGATTGGGTCGGTCTGCACAGCATTAACCTCAAGCTCCCCCTGATAGGCGAAACCAGGAGTAGCTAGATCAGCAAAGGTTTTTGCTGAGAATGAGCCACCTGCGACAAGTCCAGACAATACGGGAATCTCCAAGCGGTTATTACGCAAATCAAAACGAATATTTAAGTTTTCGATAGCCAGTCCCTGATAGAGAGCCCTGTCAACTCTTGCTTCCCCCTTGAGACTCAAGGGGATATTCAGCGATAAAGGCTCCTGCGCCTTTTTTGATTGGGGACGTTCCTCTGCATCCTGGGCTTGTACCGTAACGACCGGAGAAGCCAGGGCAGCCATCAGGGCGTCCACATCCAGCTGCCTGGAAGAAAGACCAAAGCTAGCCTCAGGAATCAGGGCGAAGACATTTTCGACCTCCAGGCTCAGCTCGGCAATATCCTTATCCAGGCTCAAAAGCAGATCCCTGGAGCTCAGGCGGTTTTGATCCAGACTGATCTCCCCCGACAGACGGGGTGAGAGTTTTTGATAGGTTCCCCCCAAAGCATCCAGCGTCAGCGATGCGCGGCTGAGAAATTTATTAGGGACCGAGACAGGGCCTTCCAATAATGCCGAAGCCTTCATTGCCCCGGTCAGATTAAAGGATTTAAGTTGACTCGAGAGCCCGGCGGGTAATGAACTCGAAAGGTCCTCAATAGTCATTTGCGAAAGCTCAACAGCAAAGGATCGAAGCATCATAGGATCTGACACCTCAAGCTCCCCTTTGATTAATAAAGAAATCAGGTTATAGGAGATCAGCGCTTTGCGTAGATCCAGCCTAGCGCTTTCAAGGTTATAACTCAGATCATGATCAAGGCGCATATCAGCATTATCAATACGGTAAAGTTCCGATATCTCGGGGAGAAAGTTCAAACTAGTCAGCGTAACGAGACCGCGACTCGAAATTACGTTGGAAGAGGCTTCAAGTTCGAAATCCAGATCAAGTAGAGCGGAATCCAATCGACCGGGAATCGAGGAGGCAAAATAGGGTAAAAAGGGGATCAGGTTCAACCCTTTGAGACGCACCTGTGCCGCAGCAGCCTTGGCCGCGGGATCGACCTGGCCATTAAGCTCAAGCGCAGCCCCTGCAACCACACCCGCCACTTCAAGGGGAAAAGGACGATCCAGAGAAATCTGCCTGGCCGCCAGACTGAACTCAGATATTTTAATTAAAAATGGATTTCGCTCATCGATGGTTCGATCCAGGAAAATAAGTTCGCCAGATTCAATGCGGACGTGATTGACCAGCAGATCGACACCAAGCCCTACGTTAGAACCCTGCAAAGGCTTTGGTGCCTGGGAAGCTTTTTCGCCAGCCTCCTGCGTGGAACTGACTGGAGTCCCCAATAAATCGCTAAAATTAAAACTCTGATCGGAGTTGCGTTCAACCCGGATACGAGGAGAAACTAGTGTCGCCTCATCCACGACAAAACGCCCCACCAAAAGCGGTAGCCACTGATACTGGAAGACAATCTCTTGGGCAGTGATAAAAATCTTTTCGTTATCCCGATCCCTGATTTCCAGTCCAGTAAGACGAATACCTTTGAACAGACTGACATTGACCGTCTCTATGGAAACCGGGCGACCAAGATTTTGCTCCAGGATTGGAACCAGCGCCTCACGTACCCGCTCGGGGGTGAGGAAGTAATTGACAAGGCCGAATAGCGCCAGCAGCAGGATCAGAAGGAAAGCACAAAATCCCATCAATATTTTCTTCAACATCAACATTCCTATGCCTAAAATAATTAACCACTTATTGGTTTCTTAAAAGCTCACAGATAATTTTCCAACATTGAGAGGATACAGGCTGTACCGAAAGACGATTTCCCCTCTTGAGAAGATCCATTTGAGATAAAACCGGATGTAGCTTGAGGGTCGACCGAGTTAAGGGGCTGGCCGCGGTCCATTGATGCTGGATGTCCACGACATACCAAGTCGGCACATCTGGATTGCTTCGGGGATCAAAGTGATCCTGCGATGGATCAAAGGCCGTAGGGTCTGGATATCCACCGCGAACGACCTTGGCACTCCCAACAATGGCAGGCTCAGCAATATTGCTGTGATAAATCAACACACCATCGCCAGGGCAGATCTGATCCCTTAAAAAATTTCGAGCCTGGTAATTACGTACACCATCCCACATAGTTGTATGATCAGGACAAGCTTCCAGATCCTGAATTGAAAAACAGTTGGGCTCAGATTTCATCAACCAGTAATTTGCCAATTACGAATCCTCCAGACAAATCAATAAAGAAACAACTTGTTCATTATACAAACTCTTTTCCAAGATGGGAGGAAAAGAAAATTGCAGTTCAAGTTTTCAGCACCGATAGAGCAGAATTAATTTCTCTAAGGATATGAGTGGCGATGAAGGACCAAAGAACCTGCACATCGATAGGCAGACGGTCCTATACTGCTGATTTTGAAAATTCATCAGGGCCGAAATCAAAAAAAAGACCTCCAAATGCGGAGGTCTTTTTTTTGATTTCGGAATAGTGTCTATCAAGGAAGTTTGGAATCAATATTATTTTCAATCCACTTATTGTCCCACCACTCAACAGGATTAACTGGAATCCCTGAAATAAGAATCCCCAGATGGAGATGATCTCCCCCCGCCATTCCTGTCATTCCAGAGAGCCCTAGGATATCGCCCTTGTTCAACACATCACCGGCAGCAACCTGAATCTGGCTCAAATGCGAGTACAGGGACTGCAAGCCAAGCCCATGGTCGACGATGACGCACAAACCATAAATTCCGAAGAAGTCCGCAAAAACAACTTCACCATCATTAATAGAGACAATTTCATCATGTTTAACTGAGGCGAGATCAACCCCTAAATGGGTTTGGTTATCTACTTTCTTGCCCTGGTAATAATAGGTACGGCGGTCTCCGAAAGTCGATCGGGTAGCGGACTGAGGCTGGCGAATAAAAGAGCCGCTCCACAATGGGGATGGAGAGGTCTGTGCTCCGATCTCACCTAGCCTGGCTCGATTTTCACTTCTGAGGTCACGGTTAACCCTGAGAAACAGATCAAGGTTACTCGCTTCATTAGGAAAAAGACTCTCAAATTGAGGCATTTTAGAATCAAGGAACCGATCGCTAATATTTATTCTGTCCTTTTTAAATCTTTTCTCAATGGTATTGAAGTAAATACCGGACAGATTGCGGTTACCGGCAGCATCCTCGGCAACAACCTTGGGAATGAAATCAGCTTCATCCATATCATAAGGATATGAAAAAAGAGCGACATAATCGCCATTTGCCTGGAGATATCCCGGGAAGAAATAATCCCCGACCTGAATCCCCGATTGAATAGCGGGCTCCGAGATCCGATAGGAAACCAGTCCAGCTCCGCCGTGATTCAGATTATGGGCGGTGCTGAGGGTCGAAATGCGGGGAGGCTTCGTATCAAGAAGAAACGAATATGTTTTAACTGTGGTGTTGCCTGCCCCGAAATTGAAAATAGAACGATCAGCAGATCGTACCACAATATTGACTTGACCGTCCTTGAGGCCAACATCCTTGAGACTGAAGGCCAAATCATGCTTCATCGCCCCCTCGTCCAGCAAGAGAGCCCTTATCGCCTTCTCAACGCCATTCTGAGTAGCAAGAATAGAAATCGAACGCAGCCCAGACCCTTCATCTTCAGTTCTGAATTCAAAAACCGTTGATGTCGAGACTGCATCGCCCTGCGGAGACAGAGAGACTTCCGGGCCGGTCATATCTCTGAAATAAAAGAAACTTCCCAGGACCAGAACGATCAATAAAATCAGGACAAATAGCTTCCCGATGCCTCTTGAATACGATTTTCTTCTCTTTAATTTTCTCATGGGCGATTTTCTAACATGAAGAAGAGGTTGGGAGCAATGACTTTGCCCATATAATTTCGACAAAACGACTTAAGGTCCTTCTCTGACGAGAAGGACCTTAAGGTTTAAAAAAATTTCGGCGGCGACCTACTTTCCCACACAGTCTCCCGTGCAGTATCATCGGCGCTGTAGGTCTTAACTTCTGTGTTCGGAATGGGAACAGGTGT
>JAAXQG010000132.1 GCA_012974445.1 Desulfuromonadales bacterium | reverse complement strand
CCAGGCCATGATGGCCCTGCTCACCAAAGAACTAGGAGCTTCGGATGAAGAAATTCAGGCCGCCATGGTGAAGAAATTTCAGAAACTCATCAAACTCAAAGAGGAAGGAAAGCTTACTCCGCCTCAATAGCCTTGATTTAAAGTCATGCGGGATTCGACAAAACGCCTCTCTCTTGGGGGGCGTTTTGTCGTTCTGCTCAAACCTCCAACTTTGCTTCCATAAATAGCCCTTGCTCATTGAGGAATATTCGACATCGGGTGTTGACTATCCTTCATGTTCTTCTTCTTGGTTTTCTGATTTCAACTTTCAAGCTAATAAAGTCAGGTACTTAGGGTTGTTTTCCTGCTTGGCATAAGACCTGTAGCTGAAGAGCTGTTCTCGGGTTCTTTTTCGCCCTTAATGCTGGGTAGAAATCAAAGGAGGAAAACAAATGAAGAAAACAACAATTCTTGGAGTCGCGGGGCTTGGGTTGACCGTGATCTTATCCGCTTGCGGAAGCAGCGGCGGCGGTGACGGTGCTGTCGCGAATCCGGTTGTTGCAGACGGTTATCTGCGCGGCGCGACTGTCTTTGTCGATCTGGACGGGGACAAGGCTCGGGGGACCTCCGAGCCCTGGGGTGTGACGGGACCCGGCGGTGTGACCGCATGGAACGAAGCTCCTTCCCATGCTCAGCTCGCAAATAATCCTGTTGTCGTTCAGGTCACGGCCGACACCATCGACGAGGACAATGAGCTTCCAGTCGGCAAAAGCTATATGCTTTCGGCCCCTGCGGGGCTGGAAGCATTCATCAGTCCGATTACCACCCTTGTCCAGCAGCAGATGGAGCGCTACGGGATGAATCTGGCGACGGCAGAGGCCGAGGTGAAGGTTGCTCTTCAGATGGGCAATGATGACCTCTTTGCAGACTATATCGCATCGGGCGACAGCAGGTCCCACCGTCTCGCCCAGGTGATGGCCGACGACATGGGGCGGACCATTGACACCCTGAGTCAGATTGTCGATACGCAAGGCGGGGATTCGACCCTCATGGAGCTCGCTCACGAAACGCTGATGGGAAATCTCAGTGGCTTTGTTGCTGCCTTGGATGGTGCTGACCTGGAGAATTTCGATCCGATGGCCGATCATGGCCGCAATCCTGTCGTGATGACCGGTCTTTTCGATCGTTTCGAGCAGGCCGCACCTGCACGTCCTCAGGCCTGGCTCGACAACTGTGCCGGGTGCCATGGTGCGGACAATCAAGGCATCAGCGATGACGGCCCGTCCCTGAAGGCCCCCCTGCACAGTGATGAAATCCGTGAAGGGATCGCAGGGGCAATGCCCGCTTTTGCCGAAGCGGATCTCAGCACCGCCGACCTTGATTCCATAAAGGCCTGGATCGCCAGCCAGCCTCCGGCGAAGCCTGAAGCATGGACTTTGAGTTGCGCAGGCTGCCATGGGCAAAACAACGAGGGCATTGCCGGTGACGGACCAGCGTTGAAGGCTCCGCTGCACGAAGATGAAATCAGGCAGGGGATTGCCGGGTCTGATATGCCCGCTTTCCCTGCGGCAGACCTCTCCGATCACGCTCTTGAGGATATCGAGGCCTGGATCGCAAACCTGCCCAACGTTGTACCCGCAGCCTGGAGCGCAAACTGTGCAAGTTGCCATGGCGCCAACAACGAAGGTATTGTCGGTGACGGCCCGGCCTTGCGGCAGTTGCACGCGGATGAGGTCAGAGCTGGTGTTGGGGCAATGCCTGCATTCAGCGAGGGTGCTCTCAGTGATGCAGATCTTAGTGCCATCGGTGGTTGGATTGCCGCACGTGCTGTAGCTCCTGCAACCTGGACCACAAACTGTGCAGGCTGCCACGGGGCGAGCAATGAGGGGATTGTAGGCGACGGATCTGCACTGGATGCTCATACCATGAGCTGGATGGCTGTCCGCATGGGAATCGGGGATCATATGCCCGGTTTCTCGCCGAGTCAGCTGAGCCATGACGAACTCACGTCCATCACGGAATGGATTTCGATGCAGCCCGAGGGTCCCGCTGAAGACGGGCATGCCGGTGAAGAGGAGCCCCATGTAGAAGAGCCACCAGTTGCTGGTTCTGCACTGGACGGTCAGGCGCTTTTTGTCGCCAATTGCGGCACCTGCCATTCATCCCAAGGTTTTGGGATGGGTGGGATGCTGCTGAGTGGCGGACGTACTCTTGCGCAGATCCAGGAGGCCGAAATGACGAGAGGATTGAGCACCGAGGAGCTGCAGGTAATCTCTGAGTTTCTTGGTCACTGATTCTTTATTGCCAGTTTAATGTAAAACGCCCTCCGCAATATGTTTGCGGGGGGCGTTTTGTCATTTTGGGACGGAGAGCGACCTGAAAGTTACAGTTTTTTCCGGTTTTTAGGCGCGTGAAATGAAGCGCCCGTCGCGGGTGTCGACCTTGATGAGCTGCCCCGATTCGAGGTAGCCGGGCACCTGGAGGACCATGCCCGTCTCCAGAATTCCCTCTTTGGTCTGCGCGGTGGCGGTAGCGTTTTTGATTGCCGGAGCGGTCTCAACAACCTTCAGTTCCACGACCATGGGAAGTTCGAGGCTGATGACGTTGCCCTGAAAGAGGCCCAACTGAAGCTCAAAGCCTTCAAGCAGGAAGCCTTTGACGGGCTCAAAAATCTCTTCCCCCAGTTCGTACTGCTCAAAACTCTGGAGGTCCATAAATACCCCGCCGTCACCTGAGGCATAGAGGAATTGTCCCTTGCGGCGCTCGAAGTCGGCTTCAACGACTCGGTCGCCACCCTTGAAGCCTTTCTCCAGCACCTGGCTGGTGAGCAGGTTGCGATACTTGGTCTTGACCAGGGTGCTGCCACCTCTGGCCGAGGGGGACTGGGAGGTGACGTCGAGAACCAGGCATGGGGCGTTGTCTATCTGGATGACCAGGCCGCGTTTAAGATCTGCTGTAGTCATGAATATAGTCTCCTTAGGTGGCATCAGTGAGTTTGGATTGTGAGTAGCATGAAATTGGGGGGAGATGCCATCTGAGATTTGCCTTCGCCGCAGCATAGGGCCAGCCCCGACTATCCCTTTGAGCCTTACAAAAAAATAGCCGACCAGATCAAATCTGGTCGGCTACGTTCATGACATGCCTCCGGCGGTCGAAGTTACAGTACTCGATCCCTCCGCCGGCTTCCGGCTACTTCTGGTTGTAACGCTCCTTGAAGGCCTTGGCTGCACCGGCTCGGCGCTTTTGGGTCTCCATGTCTTCCTTGCCAACGGCCCACTGATGGTTAGGGCTCTTGTACAGGTCATCCAGGGCCTTCTTCAAAGCTTCCACCTGCTCCTTGGCCTTGGGCTCGTGTTTGTACTCTTCGATGATCTCCCTCAGCTCGGGGATGAACTTGCCGTAGAAGTGCTTGGCGATCTCGTAGGTCCCGTGCCAGTGGGTGTAATCGGGAGCCATCATGGAGGCGCCGTGACGGGCCCTGCGCCCCTCATGGTGCCAGATCTCGAACCAGGTGAAGTCGATCATCTGAGCGAACTTGGCATAGTCGGGATTGGTCATCAGAACCGCAGTGGCCAGTTTGTAGAGATTCTCGCCGGGGATGGCGAACTTCTCCTCGTAGAGCTGGATGAGGCCTTCGTATTGGATGTAGAAGTTGTCGACCACGTTCTGCTGGTGACAGGAGGTACAGACATCGGACATGTTTTTTTGCCGTTCCTCAGATGTCACCTTTGCGGAAGCCAGTCCCCACTTCTCGTCGGTCTTGTGGGCGGGAACGGAGTGGACGGGACGGTTGTTCCACTTGAGTCGAAGGCCCACGTTGTGGGTCAGGGGCTGGTTCTTGGTGGCGCTCATATGACAGGTGGCGCAGGTGGGGGCCGCATTGTAGTCTTCGCCGACCACCCACTTGGCCGAATCCAGGTTCATCTTATCGACGTTGGCCGTTGTAGATCTCGATCTGGGGATGGTCGGGCCCCATGTGGCACTTGCCGCAGTTGTCGGGCTGGCGGGCCTGAGCGACAGAGAAGGAGTGGCGGGAATGGCAGGCCGCGCAGGAGCCAGTGCTGCCGTCGGGGTTGATCCGGCCGATGCCCGAGTTGGGCCAGGTGGCGGGATCCAGCTTGCCGGTCTTGGGGTCGACCCTGATCTCGCTGCCGTGACACTGCCAGCAGCCGTTGACCGCGGCGGCGGATACTCCATTGGGGAAGGCGGGGGTGACGAAGCCGGTGTTTCCTTCCACGACCTCGGCCAGCAGGTTATCCAGTGAGCCCATGATCATGCCGGCCCTGGCATGGTGGGAATTGGTGAACTCGTCCACCTCCTGCTCATGACAGCGGGCACAGTCCTTAGGGGTGACCAGGGTGGCAATGACAAAATCATCGTGGATGCCGTCGCGCAGCACGTCGACTTCCCCCTTCTCGGCCATGTGGCACTCATAACAGCCGACGTTGGCACCGTAGTGCTTACTCTCCCCCCACTGCTGGTAGAGAGCCTGGTTGTCTTCGGAGTGACACTCCAGGCATGCCTTGGTGGTTTCGCTCATCGTTTTCGGCAATCCGGCTGCACCTGCAGATGCAGCGATGAAAAGTGCCATAGCCGACAGCATAATGACTCGCATGATCCCTCCTCTTCGGTTGGATTGATGGATGTCGACAGTTCCTGCATGGAGCTGTCTCGTGTTTATTTTGATCAGGAAGACCAGTTCAATTTCTAGCAGGCTATTAACAAAAGTCCATTCGGCGTCTTCATATTTGTGCACTACGGAGTGCGCTAATGAGCTAGTGTCGCGGCTAGCTATTCGATAGGTTGGCTGAAGAGGGTGGGGAGGGAAGGCGCGCAGAGGAGGAAGGTAGGTTCTCAGTTTTTTCAGGGCTGCCCCGCTTTCCCTTTTGCATTTCGCTCTTTCATTAGAGCGGCATTTTTGCTAAAGACCTCAGAAGCACATTGAACTCAGATATCTCATTTGCTCAAGGACCAGGGAGGTCAGATGCCGCGCCAGAAGATTGCTGAATATTTAGAGGATTTCCAGATCGGCAACTTCCTCTTTCAGACCAAGGATGGAGAAAAGGTACTTACGGGCGGGACCCTCCGGATGGAATCCTCGACCCTCAATGCTGCGGTGCTTTCCCCTGTAGGCTCCTGGGACGAAATCGACCTGAAGAGCATGGTCATTGTCACTCTTGAGCACCAGGAGTTGATTTACCACATCCAGGCCGAGGTCCTTCCTGAAGTCGAGAAGGATGAACAGGTGCAGCAGCAAGAAGCGGTGCCTGCGAAAAACGCTCGAAAGTTGCGTTTTGAAATCAAGGATCTGCAGCTGCTGGCGCAGAAACGACGATTTTTTCGTATCGACTCGGAAGTTGGCCTCAAATGCTGGATCACGACCCCTTCTGCCTGTTTTCTGGTAGGCCCCACTCGTGTGAACCTGAGCGGCTCCGGCCTCCGGTTCATGACTGAAGAAACCCTTGCGAAGGGGCAGCGCATAAATATTCAGCTTACATTGCCTTCCCAAGCCATGGGCCATATCACCTGCGAGGGACGCGTGATTCGGGTCTGTTCTGCGCGGACAGCTCATCAGGAAGTCATCGTCGAGCTTGAGAAGCTTCATATGAAGGATCAGGATCTTCTGGTGGGGCTTTGTCTCGCAGAGCAGCGAAAGCAACTGGGGCTGCGGGCCGATTACCGTCATCGCTAAGAGCTGGATTTGCGGATGTGATTCGGAGTCTCCGAGCTGCAGGAGAGAAATCAATGTTCAGGCTTCTGGCCCCCTCTCCCTAAGGGAGAGGGCTGGGGTGAGGGGGATTGCCCTGCTGTTCGTTTCGCGGTTCTGGTGGGATCTTCTTGAAAGTTCTGTGGATTGAATGCCGGGATCTCGCCCCGGCGGGCGACTTCCTTTTCTTGAGCGGCCAAGAAAAGGAAGCAAAAGAAGGCCGCCCGGACAACCCCGCCCTTCGGGTGCCTTCCGGACTGCGAACCGCCCCCGGCGGCTTCCTTGAACTCGGCTGGCGCCTCAGACAGCGGAGGCCGAATTCCCGGGGACGATTCGAAGCCCTCCAGCGGGGTTATCGACGGGAAAGAACCCAATAATCAAAAAGGGCAGGCTCCA
>JAAXQG010000113.1 GCA_012974445.1 Desulfuromonadales bacterium | reverse complement strand
CTGCGCTGGAGCTGAATAAATCGTCCGAGACCCAGCAGGGCCATGGCGGTAAAGAAGAACCCTCTGTATTTGGAGGGTTGCTTCCCTTCAGTAAAGAGAAGGGTCTCTTCGGTCAGGGAAACATTGGTTTCCTTGGCGAGTTTGAGCAGTTTTTTTCTATTGCCTTCGGCGATACGCCCGGACATGGTCATTCCGGTAACCACAACTTCGGCATTCAGGACATGGGCCTGCTTTTCGAGAAAAGCCTTCTTTTCGATGGGAGAGTCGAGGTTGAAGTGATAGGTGCGAAAGAGCTCGAGCATCTGCGGACGACGGGTCTCAACCAATACCGTCGATGATGGATCGTTGTCGCTCTTCAGGGGGATCAATAGTGCGTCCAGCTCAATGCGGCCGGAGGTAGAGATTGCTTCCATCAAGTCAAAGCGTCCACCGGTGATACTGAGCCAATCCGGGATCGTCTCGCTCTGTTGCAGCTCCTGGATATGGATGGTTGCGGGGACGGGGTTTTTCATTACGGTGGTCAGGTCGTTCCAGCCCAGGAAACCCAGGACGAGACAAAAGGCGAGCAGGGTGAAGCGAAAGCGGTTCATAAGAGGTCTTTCCGTCACAGAAGAAGGGGGGGGAATGAAAATGCGGGCCGCTTAAGAACTAAGCGGCCCGCCATTGTAATACAGTTCAGAAATAATGTGGAGCGTTTAGGCTTCAGCTGCCTCGGCGTCCAATTCGGGAACGATGTCTTTGCGGGTCAGCAAAGAAACGATCACCAGAGTCAGGAAGCTCAGGGGGATGGAGATGATGCCTGGGTTGTTCAGGGAGGTGGGCGCATCTGTGGGCAGCAGGCCGTAACGCACATACATGTCGGGCGACAGCAGGATCATCCCCAGAGACGAGACGATACCTACGCCGATGGACGTGGCCACACCCTTGGCGGTGGTGCCCTTCCAGAACAGGATCATCAGGATGGCGGGGAGATTTGCCGAGGCTGCGATGGCGAAAGCCCAGCCCACCAGGAAGGAGACATTCATCCCTTCGAAGATGATGCCCAGGTAGATGGCGATCAGGCCGATGACCACGGCGGAGAGCTTGCCTGCCATAACCATTCCCTTGTCGGTCATCTTCAGGCCCAGGAAGTTGTTCATCAGGTCATGAGCCACGGCGCCGGAGGCGGCGACGATGAGACCGGAGACGGTTCCCAGAACGGTGGAGAAGGCGATGGAGGAGATGATAGAGAACAGAATGACTCCGAAGGACAGGGCCACCAGCGGAGTGGACATGTTGCTGTCCGTGATGTTGAGCACGCCGTTGGTCATGGCGCCCAGCCCCATGATCAGGGTCATGATGAAGAAGAAGCCGATGGCGGCGATGGCCACGATGGTGGACTTACGGGCTGCGGCTTGGCTAGGTACGGTGTAGTAGCGGATCAGCACGTGGGGCAGTGCCGCGGTACCGCAGAACAGGGCCAGCATCAGGGAAATATAGTTTAACTTCTGGGTAGTGGTAGCGTTATCGACCTTGAATTTCAGACCGGCGCGCAGAACCTTGGACCCCGGAGTGGGCTTCTGATAGTAAATAGTGAACTTCTTGTCGCCGTCATGAACGTACTTCTTGCCCCAGAGAACCACGGTGCTGTTCTGCATGGCGCGCAGGTAATCCAAGGGGCCCAGAGCACCGGTCTCGACTACGCTCTGGCCATTGACGATAACTTCCTTCATGTGACCGACGGCAAAGAACTTGCCTTTTTCAGCTTCGGCGCCGTTGTAGAGCTTGGTCCCGTCTGCCAGTTCGGTGGTGTAAAGGGTCTCTTCCAGCAGGTAGCCGCCTTCAGGGTTCTCATTGATGTGCCAGATGGACTCGGCGCCTTCTTTGGTGAGCATGACGAAACCGCCCTCACCAAAGGCGCTGCTCTTCCAGTTAGCGGCAACACTGTAGCTGCTGTCGGCGAGCTGGAGATCGCCCGATGCCGACTCGTCTGCGTTCAGGGTGACGAATTTGTGATATTCCTTGGTGCCGCCCTGGTTGGGGGCCGTAGAGAGACCACGGTTCAGGATCGCTCCGCAGAGCACGGTGGAGAAGATGATCAGCAGGGCACCCTTGAGAAACTGGACATAGGTGGTAGAGGCCATGCCGGCGGTGGCTACGATGATGGTGACCACGATGCCGACGATAATGACGCCTGCGTAGTGAGGCAGACCCATGAGCGGAGTGACCAGGGTCCCGGCGCCAACCATCTGGGGGATCAGGTAAAAGATGGAAACGACCAGGGTGGAGATGGCCGCCATGAGCTGGATGCCTTTGGAGTTGAACTTGGCGTCCAGCGCATCGGTGAAGGTGTACTTGCCCAGGCGCTTCATGGGCTCGGCGACCAGGAACAGGGCGACCATCCAGCCCGCGAGATAACCGACGGCGTAGACGAAACCATCGTAACCGGCGGTGGCGATCATGCCGGTTATTCCCAGAAAAGAAGCAGCAGAGAGGTAGTCACCGGCGAAGGCGATGCCGTTGGTGAACCAGTGAATGTTTCCGCCGGCTGCGTAGTAGCTCTCGGCCGATGACCCGCGACGGGCGAAGTAGAAGGAAATTCCCAGAACGCCCAGGACGAACATGAAGAAAAGGCCGATGGCCAGAGGTGATTGGGTGTAAACCATTTTTTTGAGGCTCCTTTAGCTTATTTGTTCAGACGGGCTTCTGCCTTGCAGCAGGCTATGTTGTAGATGACGGCCATGATCAGGGCCAGAACGATGAGCCCTACGCCATAGATGACAGCCAGATTGATGCCGCCGAAAGTTATTTCCATGGTGGCGGGGCTCAGGCTATTGAGGGCGACAAAAACCGCATAGACGAAGGTGTAGGCGAAGAACATCTTGACGCCAAGTGCGGCTTTGTAGGGGGAGGCGTTATCTTTCCCCAGTTTGACTGCTGGTCCGTGTCCCATTTTTTTCTCCTTTTTCCTTTTGGATGACATGTACGAAGAGGGGAATTGGTCGTACCGCGGTTTCGCGGTACGGCATCATTCTTCGCCAAATGATATTTTATTCGTCTTCTGATCTGCTTTGCCAGCTGGTGGTAAAAAATGCCCTATATTGGTCTGAAAAATCGATGGCATGATATGTTGTTTTAAAATTATGTCAACCGCAAACTGTATACGAAACACATGGTTCATTGGCTGAAACGAATCCAGGTATCCGTATTTTCAGTATTTGTTCCATGCGAAAAATTACTTTAAATTGGTTGTTAGAAAGCTGTTTTGCGCCCCCACGTTCACTGCTTTGCACAGGGCTCATCTTTGTGCGAAAGTCGTCAGTCAGGGGGGATCTGTGCTAGGTTGAAGGGATGAATCTAGGAGCACTTCTGATACAGCTGACGCAGCAGAGGGGGGCAGATTTTCTTGCCTCCGATCCCTTGCGCTTTGCCCGGCGGTATGAAAACAGAGATAATCGGGAGATTGCCGCTTTTTTCAGTGCTCTGCTGGCTTACGGCCGTGCTTCGATGATTGGCAGGAATCTGGAGGATCTTTTCTCCAGAATGCCTCAGGGGCCCGCAGCTTTTGTGGAAGGGTTTGAGATTGAGCGGGACTTGGAGAGGCTTAAAGGGTTCAAGCACCGCTTCAACGGTGCCTTTGATATGGCAGCCCTCTGTCTGATCCTTCGAGAGATGAAGCGGCATTGGGGGAGCCTGGAGGGGGCCTTTCTGGCTGGGGATAGCCCGGAAAACCCTGATATAGGCCCGGCTCTGTCGAACTTCAGCCGGATTGCTCTGGAGACGGATCTTGATGGTCTCTGGGGCAGAAGCGATGCCCCGCAGCGCAACTATCTGAGCTATCTTTTCCCTTCTCCGCAGCGAGGCAGTGCCTGCAAGCGGCTCTGTATGTTGATGCGCTGGCTCATCCGGCCTGACGATGGTATCGACCTGGGGCTTTGGCCTGCGGTGGATCCTGCTCGGCTTATTCTTCCCCTGGATACGCACACTGCCCGCATCAGCCGCCTTGTGGGGCTCAGCGCACGCAGGAGCAGTGACTGGAAGATGGCTCGGGAGGTCACCTGCGCCCTGCGCAGCTTCGACCCTGCTGATCCCGTTCGATTCGACTTTGCCTTGGCGCACCTGGGGATCAGTCAGGGGTGTCGTGGTTGTGCGGGACCCGCCTGCCCGGGATGTCCCCTGTTGGACTTGTGTGCAGCTTCCAAGGGGCTGCCTTGAATTATCCCCTGATTGTTCAATGACAGGAAGGATGTGCGTGACACCCGTTTTTAAAGTCGTGGAAACCAGTCTGGTGACGGATGAGAGTCTTGAAGTAATCCTTAACGAATGGACGGCCCAGGGCTGGGTCTTCGAGGGGATGCAGTTCGCCATGCGGGACTCCAGCAAGCGCCCGGCCATGGCATTTGTGCTTTTCACCCGACAGCAGCAGGGAGACTGAAGTCAGTCGTCCCAGTCCTCTTTTTCTTCGACGCTGAGGGTCTGCCTAGGGTCTGAAGATGGGGTTGCACCGCAGCAGTCGCAGTAGGGCTCGCCGTCTGTCTCCAGAGTTTTTTCGTAGTCGAGCTCCATGGGGGTGCCGTTGCAGCTGCAATACCAGATTCGATAGGTGCTCACGGGGTCTCTCCTCTTGAGTTTGCCAGCTTGACCCAAGTTCACCTCCATTTTATCACCGCCCGCCTGGCCCTGCAGAGCCAGGTGGGCGGTTCTTTTTAGTAGGTCAGGCCAGTCTTTTTCCGAACCTTGCGCAGGGTTTTGCTGGCAGCATAGCGGGCTTTTTGTGCGCCCTCGGCCAGGATCGCCTTGAGTGCGTCCTTGTCGGAGAGCAGGGCTTCTCGCTTCTCCAGGTAGGGGGCGAAGTGGTCCCGCACCACCTCGAAGAGCTGCTGTTTGGCATCGCCGTAACCCATCCCTCCTTGCAGATAGCGCCCTTTGAGCTCCGCCAGCTCCTCGGCACTCAGGAAGAGGCGGCAGAGGCGAAATACGTTGCAACTGTCGGGATCCTTTGGCTCCTCCACCGGCTTGGAGTCGGTGACGATGCGCATAATCTGCTTGCGCAGCGCCTTTTCGTCCTGGAAGAGATCCACGGTGTTACCGTAGCTTTTGCTCATCTTGCGCCCGTCGATACCGGGAACCGTGGCTACATGCTCATCGATGATGGGATCGGGCAGGGTGAAGGTCTCGCCGTACTCGTTATTGAACTTGATGGCCAGGTCTCTTGCCACCTCGAGATGCTGCTTCTGGTCCTGCCCCACAGGAACCTGCTCAGCCTGAAAAAGCAGGATGTCGGCGCTCATGAGCACCGGATATGCAAAGAGGCCGTGGTTGGGCTTGATGCCCTGAGCGGTCTTGTCCTTGTAGCTGTGGCAGCGCTCCAGCAGCCCCATGGGGGTGAAGTTGGAGAGGGTCCAGGCCAGCTCCTGCACTTCAGGGACATCAGACTGGACCCAGAATACGCTTTTTTCCGGATCCATCCCCAGAGCGAGAAAATTGGCCGCCGCCTCCAAGGTTCCCCGGGCCAGTTTCTTGCCGTCGGGGACGCTTGTCATGGCATGGTAGTTGGCGATAAAGCAGAAGAGCTCCGAGTTTTCCTGAAACTCGATCATTTTCTTCATCATGCCGAAATAGTTGCCAAGATGAAGAGAGCCGGAGGGTTGAATGCCGGAGAGTACGCGCATGGATTGTCCTTAAGTGTGACGGATGCCGTTAAAAAAGGGGCCGCAGACCTTGGAAAAGGAATGCGGCCCCATTTATTTGAGCCTTCTGGATCGTAAAAGGTCTCAGCCCTTGCTGGCGGGGCTGGTTCCGCCGAGCATGGCGGCCAGCTGTACCAGTTGCTGGAGGTCCATGCCGGACTCCCGTACGATTCCCATGATCACGGGGAAGAGCTGCATCATGAAGGCCGAGTCCTGAACCAGGTCGCGACTGAGTTCGGGCAAGGTCTCGATGATGAAAGCTTTTTTATCTTCAGTGCTCAGCGCAAGAACCTGGTCCCTGAGTTCATTCATTGTCATCCGTCTTATCTCCTTGGGCCTCTGCGGCGGTAGCTGCAGGGTGTTTATTTACAGGTGGGGGCGTCAAGAAAGCGATCTTGTCCACATCAGCGTAGCAGCTGACAAAATGGACATCGAGCCCTTCCTTGAGGTATTCGGGCAGCTCGGCGAAATCCTTGCGGTTGGCCTCGGGGAAAATCAGGGTCTCAAGTCCGCTTCGGCGAGAGGCGATTGTTTTCTCTTTCACGCCGCCGATGGGCAGTACCCGTCCGGTGAGGCTCAGCTCGCCGGTCATGCCCAGATTCTTGCGCACGGGGCGATTCGTGATCAGGGAAACCAGGGCGGTGGCCATGGTGACGCCGGCCGAAGGGCCGTCCTTGGGGGTCGCTCCCGCAGGTACATGCAGGTGAATGAAGTGCTTCTGGAAGTAACCCTCCTCCGCGCCGTAGTCGGCCAGATGGGCCATGACGTAGGAGTAGGCGATCTCCGAGCTCTCCACCATCACGTTGCCGAGCTGGCCGGTCTGTTTGAACCCCTTGCCTCGACTGAGCATGGCTGCCGCCTCGATCTGAAGCGTAGCACCCCCCATGCTGGTCCAGGCAAGCCCTGTAACCACGCCGGGACGGTTCTCGAAAAGCTCATCCTCCGTGAAGGGGGGATGGCCCAGGAGTTTTTCCACGTCCTTTTTGCGGATCCCCATCTTTTCGGTGCGCTCTTCGGCGAATTCCATCGCGGCCTTGCGCATTATCTTCTTGATCTGGTTCTCCAGGTTACGCACTCCGGCTTCGCGGGCGTAGCCGTCAATGATGTGGTTGAGCGCATCCTTGTGGATGGTGACCTGCCCCTTCTCGATGCCGTGATTGACCAGGGCCTTGGGGACCAGGTAGCGCCGGGCGATCTCCATCTTCTCCTCCAGGATGTAGCCTGAGAGCCGGATGGTCTCCATCCGGTCCAGCAGGGGGCGGGGGATGGTGTCGAGCTGGTTCGCCGTGGCGATGAACAGCACGTTGGACAGGTCAAAGGGCACGTCCAGATAGGTGTCGCGAAAGGATCCGTTCTGCTCCGGGTCCAGCACCTCGAGCAGGGCCGAGGCCGGGTCCCCCTGGAAGGATTTGCCGATCTTGTCGATCTCGTCGAGCATGATGACGGGGTTGGACGTCTTGGCGCTCTTCATGGCCTGAATGAACTTGCCCGGCATGGCCCCGATATAGGTGCGGCGGTGCCCCTTGATCTCCGCCTCGTCGCGCATCCCCCCCAGTGAGAAGCGGTAGAAATTGCGCCCCAGAGCTTCGGCGATGCTCTTGCCGATGGAGGTCTTGCCGACTCCAGGAGGCCCCACCAGGCAGATGATGGAACCGGAGATGTCCCCCTTCATCTTGCCCACGGCGATAAACTCGAGAATGCGCTCCTTCACGTCGTCCAGGCCGTAGTGGTCGCGGTCCAGAATTTTCCGGGCCCGCTTGAGCCGGTAGGAGTCCTTGCTGTACTTGCCCCAGGGCAGGATGGTCAGCCAGTCAAGGTAGGTGCGCGAGACGTTGTACTCAGGGGAGCTGGGCTCGAGAAGCTGGAACTTTTCAAGCTCCTCCTCGGCCGCCTGCAGGGCGTCGTCGTTCATGTCCAGAGCATCGATGCGCTCCTGGAACTTCTCGACCTCGCTGGTTTTGCCCTCCTTCTCAAGCCCCAGTTCCTTCTTAATGGCCTTGAGCTGCTCGCGCAGGAAGAAGTCGCGCTGCTGAGCAGAAATCTTCTCTTCGATCTGCTTGGTGATCTGGGTCTGAAGCCGTGAGACCTCCAGCTCTTTCTTGAGCAGCACCAGCACCTTGTCGATGCGCAGAAGGATGTCGAAGGTCTCCAGTACCTCCTGCAGCTCCTGGCCGTCGGCGCTGGTCAGGTTGGCCGCGAAGTCGGTGAGACGCCCCGGATCTTCCATGCTCGAGCGGTTCAGGAAGAGCTTGATCTCTTCGGAGTACAGGGGGTTGATCTGGACCAGCTCCTTGAGGGTGGAGATGATCCCCATGGAGTAGGCCTTGATCTCCGGGTTGACGCTGAGCTCAGGGGCGACGTGGTACTCCACCTCGGCCAGGAAGCCGTCGTCCGTTTCGATAAGCGAGTCGTAGGAGAAGCGTTCCATGCAGCTGACCAGGATATGGATGTTTTCCTCGTCGGCATGAACGATTTTCAGGATCTTGGCGGCCACTCCCACCCGGTGCAGATTCTCCGGGGCGTCGGGCTGGTCAGGGTCCCTGGTCAGGACCAGTCCCGCTGTCTGGTGAGGGCTGTCCATGATCTTCTTGATCAGATCCACCTTCTCACGTCCGCTGCTCGACAGGGGAATGATCGCCCCGGGAAAAGCCGGTCTGGGGCGCAGTGGAATGATGGGCAGGATCGGAGGAAGCGTGTCGCTGGCCAGAACCAGTTCCGATTCGCTCTCGTCCGTATCCGGAGCATTGGCATTGTCTCCGAAGATTCCCCCTTCTTCGGTCAGGTCGATTCCTTTATCCCCGGAATCCTCCGGCAGCAGATCGTCGAATTCGTTGATGTCTTTATCGTTGTCACTCACGCGGAAATCTCCTCATGAAGCTATGATTGGTCAAATCGGAAAACCTAGTCAATTAGGGTCGCAATGTCAATAAAACCCTAGCAGTTATTCACATCATTACATCCGCGAAGCTGGCAGGTTAAGCAGAGACCCAAGGGGGCGCCCTTCTCTTTTGAGCATGATTCTGTGCTGAATTTTGTCGGTCTTCTGTCAAAAATGGTCACTTGTACACGTTGAAGTTGAAAACCTTGCGGTCCTACATGTGGGGCGTCCAGAAGTGGGTCATGCCCCAGTATGGAGTGTTTTGCATGCTGTTGGGAGCAAGACGATACTTATGTGGGCGAGAAATAATAGTCGTGAACTACAGTTTTTTGGGTTTGATCAGGTGTTTGAAATAATAGGAAATATGCCCTTAGTATCTGTAAATGTTCCTTTGTGGGGAGGCAGATAGTTAAACGTATCTAGATACGGGTATGGAATATGCTTTCTAGAACTGCGTTTGAAATCCTGCGTTGGGACTGAAATTTGGATTTGTCTTTTCCTATTGTTTTAGGTTGGGAGCCCCTTTTTAACTCAGTCGTCTTGATAAGTACTTATGTTAGGCGATGGGGACCTCCCAGTCAATTTGCTGGCGCGATAGATATGTCGCGTAAAAGGAGGAATAAGAATGAAACATGAAACTGGAATGAAGCTTTTGACAGCGTCTCTTGCACTTGCACTCACCGCCTGTGGTGGTGGAGGGGGAACGACGTCACAGCTTGCACCGGCAGAGCCCGTCTCGGGTAAGGTCGCAGACGGTTACCTCAATGGCGCGACCGTGTGCCTGGACGTGAATGACAACAAAGTCTGCGATTCGACAGAGCCCACGGCGATCTCCGGTATCGGAGGCGTCTACAGTATCGATGCCGCTGAGCTGGCAAAGCTGGGCGGCGCCGCTCCCTCCCTTTACCCCGTTGTGGTCCAGGTCGGTGCAGAGACCGTTGATGAAGATACCGGCACTGTTGTCGGGAAGGCCTACACCCTTTCCGCCCCTGCCGGAAAACCTGAGTTCGTCAGCCCCATCACGACGCTGATCCAGCAGAGTATCGAGACGGCCGAGGCCAGTGGACAGACTCTCTCGGCTGAAGATGCGGAGCAACAGGTCAAGACACAGCTGAACGTGGATGCCCAGGCCGATCTCTTCGAGGACTATGTCGAGGCGCAGGAGGCCGGGACTTCCGTAAGCGGCGTGGCCGTTTCCGAGATGGAGACCATCCACATGGTTGCTCAGGTTGTGGCGAGAGCCCTTGGAGAGATGCAGTCCGTGTTCGAAGAGGCTGCAGGAAACCAGGAGATCGACTTTAAGCTGGTGGTGGCGCAGGTCGTCGATGCTGTTGTCGAGCAGCTCGGCAGCATCGTTGCCGCGGTGGAAACGCATGAAACAGGCGGAGGCAGTATCGATTCCTTCAACGCCGACAGCAGCGTTGCCACCAATGTCACCATTCCCACCACGGAAGAGGCGAAGGCCGATTTGGTGGTGGCCCAGGTGGAGGCGGCAGCTGCCGTCACCGGTTTCGGAGAAGCCCTCGCCGGTAACGGCATCTCCTGGTTCGATTTCTGGACTGACGGCTCCACCGGCGAAGCCAAGCTGGAGAGCGGTACCGTGATTCTTGATACTTCAAACCAGCTTCAGGAGACCGAGGAATATTACGATTTTTCAGCCTCGCAGTGGCTTGCTGAGACCGGACGGGACGGAGAGCAGGACTTCGCCCTGACCTCCACCGGCTGGCTTGCCGTCAACGACGGCCCCGATGGGCAGACGATCAGCCTCAACGCCGACGGCACCGCGACCCTGGTCCGAACCGCAGACGGGGCCCGGGAGACCATCTCCGTGGCAGCCTATGACGTCTCAGGTAAGGAGATCGCGACTGTGGCCGGTGAACTGGGCGAACTGGTCGCCAATCCCTACGCTCTCTTTCCCGCTGGCTCCATGGCCTACAAGATGAGCTTTCGCGCCGACACGGAATCCTATGAACTCTGGGTCGATGAGTGGAGCGCTGTCAGGGTCTGGAATGCCGATTCTCCTTCAAATGTACCTGGCTTTGCGGCCATGCTTGAGGCCTTCGCTCTCAATCCGTCGGAGCAGGGTAACTATCTCTGGATCGAAAACGGCCTGAGCGTCCAGTTCGGTCAGGGGGGTGCCCTCCATTTCTACCAGGATGCCCAGAATGTCTATCCGCCCGTTTCCATGGATCTCCAGGGTAGCTGGGATGATGTGAACGTACAGGGCGCCGCCCTGATCAAGATGGACGTTCCCGCGGCCTATGCAAATCTCTTCGATGTCGAGGATGCGCCCATTTTCGCCGAGTGGACCGACGGGACTGTTCGTCGCGGTGCCTATGTCCCGGCTGGCTCCGTAGAGACCGAGGATGAGTTCAGTTTCAACAGCATCGCTTTCGACGCCATCAAGGATCGCCTCGATTACGCGGCCCTCGCAGGGGGAAGCTCCGCTGTACCCAATCAGCCCGAGTTCGCTTCTCCTCCTCTGGCTGCGGATGTCACCGCCTTCACTCTGGCGACCATCTCTGGAAAGACCTTCGTCTACACTGATGCTGAGGAAGTCGGGATCATCAGTTTCAATGCCGACGGCACCCTGGCCGATCGTGGCGAGGACCAGTACGGTGCCTGGAATGACGCTGGTTCATGGAGTCTCGACGCAGAGGCACGACTCCTTCTTGAGTTTGCCGGAGACCCCGAGCTGAGCACTCTCAGCCTGCTGTCGACCAGCGCTGCCGAAGAGCTGAATATCTATTATGAGGACAGTGAAAACGGTACCGACACCGGTACTGGCTATGTGGATCTTCAGGCGACGGTTCCCGCCTCTGTCGTGGCTCTTCAGGGCAACAGATACAGCCTCTCCGAAGGGGGAAGTATCTCCTTCGATACCACCTATCTCATGGCCACTATGACTGAACCCACGGGAAGCGTGCAAGGCGACTACAGCATCAATGTCGATGGAAGCATCAGCCTCTATATGAGTGATGAGACCAGCACCTTCTTCCGGGTCGCCGGAGGCACCGACAGCCAGTTCGACATCGTCGGCTATTCTGTCGGCCAGACCGGGGCCATGGAACTGCTTCAGGACAGTCTGACGCTGCTGCCCTAATTCTCTACCTCATTCTTTTATTTCAATGGGTCGCCTTCGGGCGGCCCTTTTTTTTGCGTCACGCTTTTCTTACCGCTTCGGCTGTGAAATAATCCGGTGTCAATTTTTCTTACTCCCATGCGAGGCCTTTTTTTCATGACCATTCCCGCCAAGCGGCTCTATCTCATCGACGGATCTTCCTACATCTACCGGGCTTATTACGCCATCCGCCATCTCTCCAATTCAAAGGGGGAGGCGACCAACGCTGTTTTCGGCTTTACCAAAATGCTCATGAAGGTGGTCAAGGATGAGCAGCCCGATGCTCTGGCTGTCATCTTCGATGCTAAGGGGCCCACCTTCCGCAAAGAGATTTATCCCGAGTACAAGGCCAACCGCAGCGCTATGCCTGAAGATCTGCGGCCCCAGATTCCGGTGATCAAGGAGGTGGTCCGGGGTTTTCGCATGCCGGGACTGGAGCTTGCGGGCTATGAGGCGGACGACATCATCGCGACCCTGGCCCGAAAATTCGAGGCCCAGGGAATGGATGTGACCATCGTCACCGGGGACAAGGATCTGATGCAGGTCGTCAGTGATCGCGTGCGACTGCTCGATACCATGAAAGACAAGTTCTTCGGGATTGCCGAAGTCATGGAGCGCTTCGGCGTGCCCCCTGAACAGGTGGTGGAGGTACTGGGGCTGGCCGGAGACACTTCCGACAATGTTCCCGGGGTCCCCGGTATCGGGGAGAAGACCGCCTCCAGTCTTATCCAGGAGTTCGGCACCATCGAAAACCTGCTGGTCAACATCGACAAGGTCAAGGGCAAGAAGCGGCAGGAGAATCTGCGGGAGTTCGGCGATCAGGCTCTGCTCTCACGCCGACTGGTGGATCTGGTCTACGACCTGGATCTGAACCCGACGCTGGATGAGCTGACTCTCTCGGAGCCCGATAATGAGGCTCTGACCCGGATATTCAAGGAGATGGATTTTCACAAGCTGGTGAAGGATTTTTCCGTGGAGCGCCGCAGCTCTGGAGAGGGGTATCGTTGTATTCTGACCCGGGAGGACTTTCAGCTCCTGTTGCGCGACCTGAGGCAGGCGGGACGTTTCGCCTTCGATACCGAAACCACATCCCTCAATCCCCTTCAGGCTGATCTGGTGGGACTTTCCTTCTGCGTGCGCGAGGGGGAGGCAGTCTACATCCCTGTGGGGCACTCCTATCTCGGCGTACCCGATCAGCTCCCCCTTGCCGAGGTGCTGGAGGGGCTGCGCCCGTTGCTGGAGGATTCGGCCATCGGGAAAATCGGCCAGAACATCAAGTACGATGCGCTGGTGTTGCGCCGTGCTGGGGTGGTGCTGCGAGGGATCGACTTCGATACCATGATTGCCTCCTATCTCCTGCATCCCGGGGCATCGAGTCACTCCATGGATGCCATGGCCTCGGAGCATCTGCAACATAAGACGATTTCCTATGCGGAGATGACCGGCTCGGGAAAGAAGCAGATCTGTTTTTCACAGGTCGAGATCGAGAAGGCGACGGTCTATGCGGCAGAAGATGCCGACATTACTCTGCGCCTGGAGCGGCTTTTTGCCCCACAGCTGCAGGGGGAGGTGAAGTCCCTTTTCTCCGAGGTGGAGATGCCCCTGCTTGAGGTGCTGGTCCAGATGGCGTGGGACGGTATCCTTCTGGACGATGCGCTGCTAGGGCGCATTTCGGAAGAACTTTCAGAAAAAATTGCTGTTCTTCAGAGTTCCATCTACGCCCTGGCCGGGGAGGAGTTCAATATCAATTCTCCCAAACAGATGGGGGAGATCCTCTTCGATCGTCTGGGCCTGCCCAAGGGGAAAAAGACCAAGACGGGCTGGTCCACCGATGTGAAGGTGCTGACGGAATTGGCGCTGGAGCATGAAATCGCAGCGAAGATTCTCGAATACCGCAGTCTCGCCAAGCTCAGAAGCACCTACACCGATGCCCTGCCGAAACTGATGGAGCCGGCTACAGGGCGCATTCATACTTCCTTCAATCAGGCGGTCACCGCCACGGGGCGACTCTCCTCCAGCGATCCCAACCTGCAGAACATCCCCATCCGCACCGAGGAGGGGCGCCGCATACGCGAGGCCTTTGTTCCCGCCGAGGGGTGCCTGTTGCTGTGCGCCGACTACTCCCAGATCGAACTTCGGGTCATGGCTCATCTGGCCTCGGAGCCTGCGCTTCAACAGAGCTTTGCCGCAGGCGAAGACATTCACCGCCGCACCGCCGGGGAGATCTTCGGCCTCTTTCCCGAGCTGGTCAGCGAGGAGCAGCGCAGGCGCGCCAAGACCATCAATTTCGGCGTTCTCTACGGAATGGGAGCCTTCAGTCTCGCCAGGGAGCTGGGTATTTCCAACAAGGAAGCCAAGGGCTTTATCCAGCGCTATTTCGAGCGCTATCCCAGGGTTCTGGAGTTCATGGAGCAGCTCAAGGCCCAGGCCAAAGAGCTGGGTTACGTTACTACCCTGCTGGGGCGGCGCTGCGCCGTTGCCGAGATCCAAAGCAGTAACGGTGCCGTGCGCGGCTTCGGGGAGCGAAACGCCGTCAACTATCCCATTCAGGGCTCCAGCGCTGACATCATCAAGGTGGCCATGGTGCGCATCGCCCGGTGCCTGCAGGCACAGGGGCTCAGGAGTCGGATGCTACTTCAGGTGCATGACGAACTGGTCTTCGAGGTACCTCTTGATGAGGTAGAGACCATGAGGGAACTGGTGCGTCAGGAAATGGAAGGGGCCTGCGAGCTCTCCGTTCCGCTGAAGGTAGAGATGGGCACTGGCGCCAACTGGCGCGAGGCACACTGATTCTGCTGTCCTGCCGCAGGAGGCTCTCACCCGGTTTCCTGCGGCTTGACATGAGGCGTATTTCTGTGAGACACAATTGAAATTGGTTTTCATTTGCACTCATGGGGGCTTTATGCGCAGCAGAGCAGGGCAGGTTGTCAGCTGGGATCAGGTCGGGCACAGGTATGGGGAGGGCAGGGACTGTCTCGCCTCTTTTCTTCTCTATCATTCGGCAGAGGTCCTCGAAGGGGTCAAGCCCGGGAATCTGATCAGCCTGAGGCAGCAGGTGCATCGCTGCGGCCGTAATCTCTACGCTCTCTGGCAGCAGCATGGTCCCCAGCTACTCGCCGAGGCCGGGCTCAGCTTCCGGATCATGGCCCGGCGCAAGGGCTCCCTCCTGTTGTTTCTTTATCGTAGAGACCTGATCTGCGACCTGCTGGCGCGCGGCAGCTCCAGAGCAATTTTGCGCCGTGCGGGCTATGCCCCGGATCTCCCGTTGGAGCAGACCCTGGATGAACTCCAGAGCCGGATGGGGGAGGACTTCCCCCATGAAATCGGTCTCTTTCTCGGGTATCCCGCCAAGGACGTGGTGGGATTCATGGGATGGACGGAGTTGCCCTGTACGGGGGGCGCACTCTGGAAAATCTATGGAGATCCCACCCACAGCCTGGAGCTCGATGCCTGCTTTCGCCAGTGCCGCTGCTCCATGGTTCAGCGACTGAGCGGGGAATCCTATCCCCTGCGGCTTCTTAAGGCGGCTTGAGCCGGGGTTCAGTCCGAGTTTCTTGCCTTTTGATTTTTATCAAGGACCGCTCGGCGATTCAGGGTTATGATCCTCGACGAAAGGATCTCCCATGCACCTGAAAAAACTCTTTTCCACTCTTGCCCCTGTTCGCTGGTGCGTCCAGTGGGCTTTTCTGCTCTGGTGCATCTTTCTCGGAGTGCAGTTCTATCTCTTTGTGCGCCACTTTGAGTCTGGCGGACTGGCTCCAGCCTACCTTCGCCCCCCCGGGGTAGAGGGGTTTCTCCCCATCGGCGCGCTGGTGAGCCTGAAGCACTGGCTCGCAAACGGCCAGATCGATCCCGTCCATCCCGCGGCTCTGGTGCTTTTTCTGACCTTTGCCCTTCTCAGCTTCTTGGCACGTAAGGCCTTCTGTTCCTGGCTCTGTCCCGTGGGGACGCTCTCCGAGGCCCTCTGGCGGATGGGGCGCCGACTCTTCGGTCGCAACTTCAGGGTCTGGAGCTGGCTCGACTGGCCCCTGCGCCTGGTGAAATACGGGCTGTTCGCCTACTTCGCCAAGTTCATCTTTATCGATATGCCGGCGGTGGCGGTGCGCGGTTTTCTTGCGGCCCCCTATTGGGCGATCAGCGACGTGAAGATGTTGCATTTCTTTACCCGGCTCTCCGCCACGGCGCTGGGGGTCGTGCTGGTTCTGGCGCTGCTCTCCATGCTCATTCAGAACTTCTGGTGCCGCTATCTCTGCCCCTACGGTGCCTGGCTGAGTCTCTTTTCGACGCTGAGCCCGGCTCGGATTGTTCGCAGGCAGGAGAGTTGCAGCGATTGCGGTGCCTGCAGCAGGGCCTGCCCTTCGCGCATCGCCGTTGCTCAAAAAAAGGCCGTCTATTCGCCTGAATGCACCGGATGTCAGAGCTGTACCGACAGTTGCCCCCGGCCGGGGGCTCTGTACATGGGCCTTGGCCCCCTGGCGATTCGCAAGAGATTTTATCTCCTTCTGATCCTCGGTGTTTTTGCTCTGGGCGTGGGCTGGGGGATGGTCACAGGGCACTGGGAAAGTTCCCTCAGCTATGCGGACTATCAGCGCCTCATTCCCTTGGCGGAGCGCCTGGGGCATTGATGCCCGATTGCGGGATCTGCCGGTACTGGTCAAGGGCACCTATTTCTGCTATAGAAGCTGACTGCGGCAACGAAGCCCGGTAAAAAGTATTCCATCATTATTTTAATGGGAGAGACCGAGACGATGAAAGTCAGCAAGTTCATGACCCCCAAGGTCATTACCGCTAAGCCTGAAGACGGAATCCGCCAGACCTATTTCCGCATGAAGCAGGAAAAGATCCGCCACATCCCCGTTGTCTGTGACGAAGGAGGCCTGCTCGGCTTGGTCAGTGACCGCGATCTGCGCCGCCCCGAGTGGGTGGACGAGGACATGGAGACCAGCCATCAGTACGATCTGGACGACAACCTCTCGGTGCGTGACCTGATGAGCACCGATCTGACGGTTGTTCATACCTATGACAGCATCAACAAGGCCAACAAGCTGTTTCTTGAGCACCGCTTCGGGGCCATGCCGGTTCTGAATAAGGAAAAAGAGCTGGTGGGCATTCTCTCCATGGTCGATATGCTCAAGGCTCTGGACAGCGCCCTCGATGCCGAACAGGCCTGATCGAAGTCTGGTTCCCGGTTTTTCATGAATAGAAGAAAGAGGCGTCCTCCCCTGATGGGAAGGGCGCCTCTTTCTTTATCTATCGTTTCATAAATATATCACCATCGCGGCAGTCCTGACGATTCCTGTCGGGGCGCTGTATCCCACGAGTTTCTGCCCCTGGCGTTGACAGCCTTCTGGAGGGGGTGTTATTTTCTTACGTTTGTGACATGGCTGTTACCCCCGGAGGCGCTTATGCTGGACCAGAAACTGACCGTTCTTCTCGACATGGTGAAAAAACTCATCCGCCGGGGTGCCT
>JAAXQG010000291.1 GCA_012974445.1 Desulfuromonadales bacterium | reverse complement strand
ACTCATCCGGGTCGGTGCCGCCAACGCGACAGGTCCCGTCATCTTTTTCCTCCATGACAGCCTGACCCAGGGAGAGTTCACCGGAACCAAGACAGGGACTCTCAATTTCCTGAATCTTACGACTCAGGGCAATGTCGGCGTCTCCAACTTTGCCGATGCCATCGATGCTCTTCGCGCCGGGAACACCTATGTCACCGTCACCACAGCGGACTTCCCCGACGGAGAAATTCGAGACCAGATCGAATCACCCGTCATCGGGTCGACTCTCGTCAATGGAGACGGAACCTGGGAATTCAAAGCAAAATCAGCAACCAGTCCCGGCGACCTGCACAGCATCAGTGTCCGATCTGGCAATGCCAATCAAACGTCCACCATTGGGTTGAAGCTGCGATAAGACCCGCTGCCCCGAGCTAGAACCGATCTCAGGGAAGGCCGGGGCAGCCGGCTACCGCAACCTAGAAAGGATCTGACATCCATGAGGAATCGATTCACTTCCTACAGGACATTCCGTATTCCGCAGGCCCTTGCGCTGTTGGCCGTTCTTTCCATCGCGCCTACGGCCATGGCAGCCAATCCGCCGTCTCTGAAAGATACCCCCATCCCTCTTCCAGACCCTGCAAAGCTCGACATCTATGTCAAGGACAATGCTGCGGCGATTCGGCTGGGGAAAGCCCTGTTCTGGGACATGCAAGTGGGCAGCGATGCTGCGACAGCCTGTGCGACCTGTCACCATCATGCCGGTGCAGACGGACGGACCCGCAACACCCTTCATCCGGGGGCCAATGGTCAGTTTGATGTGAGCACCCAGGGCAACGCCGATATTGCCCTGAATGACTTCCCCTTCCATGAGATGGTAGACCGTCACGATCGCGGGACCGGGGGGATCGATCCCGCCGATCCAGCCGTGCTTCGCAGCCGCGATGACATCGTCGGAGCCCAGGGGGTGAACAGGACGCGCTTTCTCGGGGTCAACGCCGAAAACGCCCTTGAACCCGGCCGCGCGATTCCCGACGACAGCTTCCGGCGCCACGGCCGCAATGTCCGCCAGTCCACGGGACGAAATGCACCGACAGTGATCAACGCCGTTTTCAATTATTCCAACTTCCTTGACGGTCGGGCCAACCACTTTTTCAACGGAGTCAACCCCTTCGGCATCCAGGACGTTTCGGCCCGGGTGCTGGACGACAGCACCGGAACCCTTCTTGATTTCGACATGAACGATCCAGCCAACCGACTGAAAAACGCCAGTCTGGCATCCCAGGCCGTCGGTCCCGTTCTCTCCGATGTTGAGATGTCCTGGATCGGTCGCGACTGGCCGGACGTCGGTCGCAAGATGCTCAGCCTTCGCCCCCTGTCCATCCAGGATGTTCACCCGCAGGACAGCGTCCTGGGACCCCTGGTACATGAAAGCGGCAAGGGGCTGAGCTCCACCTACAGCGACATGATCCAGGCAGCCTTTCAGGACCGGTTCTGGAACAACAACACAGAAACTACCGCAGCCGGATTCACCCAGATAGAGGCGAATTTCTCCCTCTATTTCGGACTCTCGGTCATGCTTTACGAAGCCACCCTGGTCTCCGATGACACCCCCTTTGATCGATTCGTCGGATCGGCCAACCTGCCAGCCGATCCCTTTGCCCTCACGGAGCAGCAACAACTTGGATTGAACCTGTTCACCTCCGGCCAGGCCCAGTGTTCCGTCTGTCATATAGGTGCGGAATTTACCGGTGCCACCGTGGCCACCCTGATCAACCCTGCCGAAGCAGAAAACCTCATCGAAATCATGGCCATGGGCAGCGGCATCCCAGCACGCTATGACCTCGGTTTCTACAACATCGGTGTCACCTCAACCAATGCGGATCCAGGCCGGGGCGGCAATGACCCCTTCGGGAATCCCCTCTCCTTTTCCCGACAATCCCTGGTAAAGGACGGCCTGCTGCCTGGCTCCTTAAGTTTTAACCTTGATGATGTTCCCCAGCCCGGCTGTGTTCCTGACCTGGTCATCTTTCCACCGACCATCTGTCCTCCGAACCCCGCCGGTGTGAACCGTGACGCAGTCGATGGAGCCTTCAAAACACCGTCATTGCGCAATGTTGAACTCACTGGTCCCTACATGCACAACGGGAGCATGATTACCCTGGCGCAGGTCATCGACTTTTACATTCGGGGCGGGAATTTCCTCGAAGCCAATATCGATAATCTTGATATCGGCATTGCTGGCATTAATGGATTGAAAGGCGACAATAAGGCAGCAGATCGTGAGGCGATTGTCGCATTCTTTCTGGCCCTGACCGATGAACGTGTCCGCCAGGAACGGGCCCCCTTTGACCACCCCCAGTTCTTCGTTCCCGAGGGACATCAGGACCAGATCGCGGGCAACCCCAAGAGGACGAAGTCTTTAGTGGATAATCTCAAGGAGATACCCGCCGTAGGCCAGCTGGGAAGAAGCGCCCAGGGGCTTGCACCTCTCAAACCTGTACTTGCTCCAGAGGATATGGACAGCGCGACATTTCACAGTCAGTTTTAGTGTCGCGCTTACGGCCACAGAAAACGCATAACGAGGAGGACTTCGTATGATGAAAACAGGTATCGCACTGTCCACACTTCTTGCCGCCACACTCTGCCTTTCGAGCTGTGGCGGCGGTGGCGGAGGAGGAAGCGCTGGTTCTCCCGGTGATCCTGGTGGCGGAAATGTAGGAGGCGGCATCCCGCTGGCAACTACGACCTTCACCTCAAAGGATCTGGCGCCGCTGGCTCCTGCCGCCTTCAGTTCCGGGGTCGCAATCAACGACGATGGCCTGGCGGTCGGCCTGGCCGACGACGGCACAGTCATAAAGGCCGTGAAATGGGCGTCCGCAGATGCGGCCCCCACAGCAACGCAGCTCGATCCCCTGCCCGGCAACAATTATAGCGCTGCCTATGGCGTCAATGCTGCGGGAGTCCCCGTGGGTGAATCACAGGATGGAGCCAGTGTTTCGGCTGTATTCTGGCCGGCAGATGCGACGGCGGCCTCCACACTCTCCACGACGGGGCTTCCCGCAGGGAAAACTGCCGCCTTTGGCATCAATACCGCGGGGGAAATCGTGGGGGAATTGACCGACAGCGACGGAATCTCCACAGCTCTGTACTGGGCAAGCACCAGTGCTGCCCCCATCATACTGGGGAACCTCTCGGCTGTGGCCAATGCCTACAGCACGGCATACTTCATCGGTGAGGCTGGAGAGGTCGCGGGAGAATCTCTGAACGCCTCAGGGCAAACCCAGGCCGTGCTCTGGATCCCGGCCGCCGGAGGCCTTGTGGCCGGGCAGACTGCTTCGCCCCTGGCATCGGTTACAGGTCAGCTCTCCAGCACGGCCCTTTCAGTAAACCTCAATGGCCTCGCCGTCGGTGAAGCTCTACTGGCTGGCGGAGAAACCCAAGGAGTGCTCTGGAACCCGGACGGAACCCTCGCACAGACCCTCGGGGCCAACAGCTCAGCCCAGTCCATCAACAACAACCGAATCGTTGGGTTCATCAAGGACCAGAGCGGCACCGACATCGCCACAATCTGGAACGCAAACGATATTACCGACAACCTGAGCCTCTCTGCGGGACTTAGCCACGCCTTCGGCATAAATGAGAGTGATCAGATCGTCGGCACATCCGACACGGGCGCTTTTGCTGCCCTACCCCAGCTTTAGCAGAGTCTTTTACGCACATAACCAGAAAAGGCCACCGCGGTAATCGGGTGGCCTTTTCTGGTTTCAGTATCCTTTCGCCTTCAACTCAACAGGGATTGTGGGGGCGGATGTCCCGAATTCGCAGCTGCAGGGACTGACGCCCCTTCCATTCATTGATCTCCGGGATGCCCAGCAGATCAACGGGCCCGGAGAGCCGCTGTGCCCAGTCAGCCTTACCGAAGGCAATACAGCGGATGCGCTGCTTCGCTCCGTCGATTTCAAAACTCAGGTGTTTTTCCCCCATCACCCGGATATTGAAGACCCGTACCGCTTCGAGCACAAATAGCGGCTCAGGGTTCCCGGCGCCGAAGGGAGCCAGCCTGGAGAGATCGTCCAGTAGAGAGAGACTGAGG
>JAAXQG010000281.1 GCA_012974445.1 Desulfuromonadales bacterium | reverse complement strand
GTTACCGATGAGGGAGAAATCTCTCTGGACAACATTTCCTCCCTGATCCCGGGACAGAACGTCCTGACGGCTATCGATGCCTTCGGCAAAAGCACCTCCTACCCCGGTACCATCGAAGAGATCGACCTCCTCAATCAGAGGATCGTCCTGTCCCAGGGCTGATTCTTCCCTATGCGCACACCGATTCCGCAGGGGCTCTACCTCATCACCGACGATGAGCGGCCCGCCACTCTTCTGCAACGCACCGAAGCTGCCATCAATGGCGGGGCGAAGATCGTGCAGCTGCGCGGAAAAAAATTTTCTTCAGAACAACGCCTCGACCTTGGACGGAAGCTTCAGAGCCTCTGCCGCAGACGGGGCGTTCTTTTTATCATCAACGACAGTCCACAACTGGCGCGCACCCTGGACGCCGACGGCGTTCACCTGGGTCAGGGCGACGGCAGCATTGCCGAGGCTAGAGCCATTGTTGGCGAGAACCGGATTATCGGACGCTCCACCCGCACTCTCGATCAGGTGCATGAGGCGTATCGAGAAGGTGCGGACTACATCGGTTTCGGCAGCGTCTTCCCCACGGGAACGAAACGCGACGCCAAGCTGGTGGGGCTCGAAGCCCTCGCTGAAATCTGCAAGGAAAGTAAGTTGCCGGTGGTGGCCATCGGCGGCATCCACCGGGATAATGCTCCCCTGGCCCTCGAAGCCGGGGCCCACAGCCTGGCGGTGGTCTCCGCGGTGATGGGCGACTCTTCCCCCGCCATCGCGGCGCGGGAGATATCCCTTTTGTTCAATGCGCGACAGGGACTGCCCCGGGGCAAGGTGCTCAGTGTGGCGGGCTCGGATTCAGGGGGCGGCGCGGGCATCCAGGCGGACATCAAGACGATCTCGTTGCTGGGCTCCCATGCCATGACCGCCATCACGGCCCTGACCGCCCAGAACAGCCTGGGGGTGATCAGCGTCCATGCGGTGCCGGGCGAATCGGTGCGGGACCAGATCCGGGCGGTGACTGCCGATATAGGTGTCGACCTCATCAAGACGGGGATGCTCTGCACGCTAGAGGCGGTGCGGGAAGTGGCCGTAGCCATCGACCGAACGGCGGCGCTTTGCGTGGTTGATCCGGTGATGCGATCCTCCTCGGGAACGCCCCTGCTCTCGGCCGAGGGGATCGAAGCCCTCAGATCCGAGCTGATCCCCCGCTGCTATCTACTGACCCCGAACCTGGGCGAGGCCGCTGAACTCACCGGTATCGAGGTGGCTGACCGCGCGTCCATGGAGCAGGCAGCCCGCGCGCTTTACGCGATGGGCGCTCGCAACGTGCTGATCAAGGGCGGACACCTTTCGGGCGATGCTCTCGACCTGCTCTTCGACGGCAAGCAGGCGCGCTGCTTCAGTGAGAAGCGTCGGGACACGAAGCACACTCACGGCACCGGCTGCACCTACGCCTCGGCCATCACGGCGTTTCTGGCGCAGGGAGAGCCACTCATTCAGGCGGTTCGCCTGGGCAAACAGTTCATTACCGCAAGCATCGCCTCGGCACTCCCCATGGGATCGGGCACCGGCCCGGTCAATCAGGTCGCGGCGGCAAGAGGCTTTGCATCAAAATAAGGATGACTCGTCAGCGGGCCTTACTGTAGAATCACGGCCCCGATGCCCGCACGCGGGCGACCAACGATGACTAAACTTGAAGGAATAGACTCATGACTCAGCTGGAACTGGCCCGTCAGGGCGTGATCACCGACAAAATGAAGCTGGTTGCCGAAGCCGAAAGAATGGCTCCCGAACTGCTTCGCGAGCGCATCGCCGCCGGAACAGCCATCATCTGCCAGAATCTGCGCCGCGAAAACGGGATCCCCCTGGGCGTGGGCAAGGGCATGCGCACCAAGGTCAACGCCAACATCGGCACCAGCAAGGATGACAAGAGCATCGACAAGGAGCTGGAAAAAGCCCGGGTAGCCGTCGATGCCGGAGCCGACGCCATCATGGACCTCTCCACCGGAGGGCCCATCAACGAGATCCGCGCTGCGATTATTGCCCAGACAACCGCCTGCATCGGCTCGGTGCCCCTGTATCAGGCGGCGGTGGACACCGTGACCCGCAAGAACAAGGCGATGGTGGACATGACCACGGACGAGATCTTCGACGGCATCGTGCGTCACCTCGATGACGGCGTCGACTTCATCACCGTACACTGCGGCGTCACCCGAAGCACCGTGGAGCGGATGAAGAACGAAGGGCGGCTCATGGACGTGGTCTCCCGCGGCGGCTCCTTCACCATCGAGTGGATGGCCCACAACGGCATGGAAAATCCCCTGTTCGAGCACTTCGACCGGCTCATCGAAATCGTGCGCCCCTACGACGCCACCCTCTCGCTGGGCGACGGATTCCGCCCCGGCTGCATTGCCGATGCCACGGACCGCGCCCAGATCCAGGAGCTGATCCTGCTCGGAGAGCTGACCCAGAGGGCCTGGAATGCTGGCGTTCAGGTGATGATCGAGGGGCCGGGGCATGTCCCCCTGCACCAGATCAAGGCCAACATCCAGCTGCAGAAGCGCCTCTGTCACGGAGCGCCCTTCTACGTGCTGGGTCCGCTGGTCACCGATATCGCCCCGGGCTACGACCACATCACCAGCGCCATCGGCGGGACTATCGCCGCTGCGGCCGGAGCCGACTTTCTCTGCTACGTCACCCCCAGCGAGCACCTGAGACTGCCCACGGTGGAAGACGTGCGCGAAGGGGTCATGGCCACCCGCATCGCCGCCCACGCCGCCGATATCGTCAAGGAAGTCCCCGGAGCTATCGAGAAAGACATCGCCATGGCCAAATGCCGCAAGGCCTTAGACTGGGAGGGGCAGTTCGCTCTGGCTATCGATCCGGAAAAAGCCCGCAGAATTCGGGCCGAGTCGGGCGTGGACGAGGAGCACGGCGCCTGCACCATGTGCGGCGAGTTCTGCGCCTACAAGGTCATGGACAGCGCCATGGCCAAGGATGCCGCAAACGCCTGAGTCCCAATTTCGCAATCTGTTTTAACCTGAAAAGGCCCCTGCAATTGCCGGGGCCTTTTTCTATTCAACAGGGTTGTGCAACCCCCTGAATCTCCCGTAAAAAATCGCTATTGTCGAAGGGGAGCGGTTATGATAAAAACGCTCAGCCGGCAGGGTCCGAGCACCACCTGATGGGAGAACCATATGATTCAGACAAAAAACGTTAAGCGCAAGAAAAAGCCGAAGATTACACTGGAGGGGTTCAACAACCTCACCAAGACCCTGACCTTCAATATCTATGACGTCTGCTACGCCCGCTCGCCCCAGGCCCGCAAGGAATACCTGGAATATATCGACGAGGAATACAACTCGGACCGTCTGGTGAAAATTCTCACCGAAGTCACCGAAATCATCGGGGCCAACATCCTGAACATCGCCAGTCAGGACTACGACCCCATGGGCGCGAGCGTCACCATCCTCATCGCCGAGGAGCCGGTGGAGCCCAAGAGCGACACGGTGCTAGCCCATCTGGACAAGAGTCACCTGTGCATCCACACCTATCCCGAAACGGACGAAAAAACCGGCATCTCCACCTTCCGGGTGGATGTGGACGTCTCCACCTGCGGCCATATCAGCCCCCTGAAAGCGCTCAACCACCTGATCCGCAGCTTTGAGTCAGACATCATCTCGGTGGACTACAAGGTGCGCGGCTTCACTCGGGACGTCAACGGCAAGAAACACTTCATGGATCACAAGATCTACTCCATACCCCAGTACATCGACAAAAAGATCCGTGACCAGTACCAGTGCGTGGACATCAATATCCATCAGGAGAATCTCTTCCACACCAAGATGCTGCTGAAGGATTTCAACCTGCATGACTACCTCTTCGCCACCGCCGCACAGGACTTCTCCCCGGAGGAGAAACAGCGGGTCAAGGGAATCCTGAAGCGGGAGATGCAGGAAATCTTCTATTCCAAGAACATCTACCGCCCCTGAACACAAACCGACACAGGAGCATCGCATGATCCGAAACCTCCTGGCTTCAACACTCTGCCTCCTAGCTCTGGGGGGGTGCGCAAGCGCCCCCCTGGGTAACCCAGAATACCCCTACGC
>JAAXQG010000268.1 GCA_012974445.1 Desulfuromonadales bacterium | reverse complement strand
CTGCTCCTGTCCACCTATGAAGCGGCCATCCAGAACAACAAGGAGTTGGCCAGCGCCACCGAAGAATTGTCGGTGATGAATGAGCGACTGATAGAGAAAATGGAGGAACTGGCCGCTAAGAATCAGGAGTTGCTGGGGCTGAATACCGAATTTGAATTGCAGCGGGAAAGGGCGCTCACTGTAAAACGTCAGGCCGAAGCGGCCAATCAGGCCAAGTCAGACTTTCTGGCCAACATGAGCCACGAACTGCGCACCCCGCTCAATTCGGTGATCGGCTTTTCCGAGGTGCTGACGGACGAAATGTTCGGCAAGCTCAACGAGAAACAACAAGAATATGTGGGCAATATCCTATTCAGTGGGCGCCATCTGTTGAACCTCATCAACGACATCCTCGACCTCTCCAAGGTGGAGGCGGGAAAGATGGAACTGGATCTGGCAATCGTCAACCTCCGCACGCTGCTTGCGACCTCGATCACCATGCTCAAGGAGAAGGCCCTCAGGCATAACCTGCATCTCGCTCTGGAGATTGCCGACGATTGTGAAATCGAGTTGCTCGCAGACGAAAAAAAGCTCAAACAAATCGTTTTCAATCTGCTCTCCAACGCCGTCAAATTTACCCCCAATGGGGGGACAGTGCAGATGGCGGCACGCAGGACAACCATCTCAGAACTGTTGAACTCCGGAAATTATGTCCAGGCTGAGATACAATCCGAAGCAGAGGTGTTTATTGAGATATCCGTAGAAGACACCGGTATCGGCATCAAACAGGAGGATATGCCGAAACTCTTCAAGGAATTCACCCAAATTGATTCCTCCTATGCCAAGGAATACGAAGGTACCGGACTCGGCCTGGTCCTGACTAAGCGGATGGTTGAACTCCACGGTGGTCGGGTAGGGGTGCAAAGTGAAATCAACAAGGGAAGTCGGTTTTTCTTTGCCATTCCGGTGAAGTGACAACAATCTCCGGCTGACGCGCGATATCCCGGGGTGCGGTAATGCGTCATCGGAGGTAACAGTCGGGAATTGTCGAGATATATGAAAGGGGAGAGAGCTGATGACCAGCCTGAAACCACGAGTACTTTGCGTGGATGACGAACCTCTGAATCTCAGCCTGCTGGAGGCCGTGTTGCTCCCTCGCGGCTATGAGGTGGTGCAGGCGTCGAACGGTCCTGAGGCGCTGGAGCGAATCCGGACAGAGCGGATCGACATCTGTCTTCTGGATCTCATGATGCCCGTGATGGACGGCTTCGAGGTCTGCCGCCGGATCAAGGCGTCTGAAGAACACCGTAACATTCCCGTCATCTTGCTTACCGCCTATGACGCCCGGGAGAATCGCATTCAGGGGATCGAAGCCGGGGCCGAGGATTTTATCACCAAGCCCTTCGATAGCGCCGAGGTGCTGGCGCGGGTCGCCATGCTGCTGCGGGTCAAGGAGCTTAACGATCAGCTCTTGTCCGCCTATTGCAACATCTCCAGGTTGACTGGCTTCGGCGAACAGCTTTTCACCGGTTTCGATCCGCTCCATTTCGACTTCATGGCCAGCATCAGCGACATTGTGCACCAAATCATCGCTGTTTCGCCGGAAATGAACGAACACCCCCAGCGAATACTGGTCGGATTCCGGGATGAAAGCGGGGAGTATGCCTGCCACATGTTCAGCCATGACGCCGGTAGGCTGGCAATGACGCCGCTTCCCGAGATTGTCGTTCAGCACCTGAACCGGCTTGTCGTCGAAGAGGCGGGAGTCGTCTGGCTCAATCAATCTGAGTGTCGGGAAAAGTGCCATGAACTTATTTCCGTTCTGAGCGCGTATGCAGCCCCGGCTTTCAACCTGATCTGCCACAAAAGCAGCCAGATCACCCTTTGTGCTCTCAATTACGGACGCCGGGTCACCCGCTACGATGCCGAGGTACTTCACAGTGTCGTCACCCAAAGCCTTTTCCTTAAGTCGCTGTCGCAGCAGGTCCAGGAAAACGAGGATGCCTTCGCCTATACCGTGCTTTCCCTCGCCAGGGCGGCGGAGGTCAATGACGATGACACCGGTGAGCATATTCAGCGGGTAGGTGATTTCTGCGCCCTGCTGGCAGAGCAGATGGGGATGCCGGCAGAGTTCATCTCGCTGATCCGCCTGCAATCGATCCTTCACGATGTCGGAAAGATTCACCTTGTGCAGGAGATACTTAAAAAACCGGCCCCCCTGACCGCTGAGGAGTTTGAACTGGTCAGGCTACATCCGGTACATGGAGCAACGATCATTGGCGATCATGTCCGTTTGACCATGGCAAAGAGCATCGCCCTCAGTCATCACGAACGCTACGACGGCAGCGGCTACCCCTACGGTCTCTCTGGCGACCGGATCCCGATCGAAGGGCGTATCGTCATTTTGGCCGACCAGTATGACGCTCTGCGCAACGCCCGCTGTTATAAACCGCCCTTAGATCACGAAACCACCTGCCGCATTATCCTGCAAGGCGATGGCCGAACCCTCCCTCAGCATTTCGACCCTCGGGTGCTGGCGGCCTTCAGGGAGGTGCACGGAAAATTTGCGGAGATCTTTGCTAAACTGACGTAGGCTCGGGTCTCAAGCTCGCCCATGTGGCCGCAATGGTACTCCTCGGGAAGGATCGTGATGAAGGCGAGTCGAAGGGCAGGGCTTCCCTTGGAAGCTAAGGGCATGTACCAGCTCTTATTCGAGCACGCCCTTGACGGTATTGCTGTCGTGGATGCCCTGACGCAGCAAATCCTGATGGGTAACAGGGTTTTTCGCGACCTGCTCGGTTATGGCGAGGCTGAACTTCGGAATCTGGGCCTCAACGACATTCACCCCGAAAAAGACCTGCCGCATGTCACGGAGCAATTCGAAAAACATGCCACCAAGGCATCGGTGATATCAAAAGACATCCCGGTGGAAAGGAAGGATGGGAGCATCTTTTACACCGATATCACAACATCTGCTCTGACGATAGACGGCAGGGCCTGCCTGGTGGGGGTTTTCAGGGATGCGACCGAACGCAGGCTGTCGATGAACCATCTCCAGGCCGCTCTTGAAGAGGCCACAGCAGCCCGTTTCGCCGCCGAGGAGGCCAGCAGGGGGAAGACCGAGTTTATCGCCAATGTGAGTCACGAGATCAGGACCCCTCTGAACGCCATCATCGGCTACAGTGCCGTGCTGGCCGACGAAATGTACGGCCCGCTCAACGCCAAACAACGCGAATCTCTGAATGAAGTCACCAACAGCGGGTGGCAGCTGCGGGATATGTTGATCAACGTCCTCGATATGGCCCAGACCGACTTCGGCGATGGTGCTCTGAACCTCTCAACTGTTCCACTACGGCAGATCATCATCCCGGCGCTGAACGTTTACGTGGATGAGGCCAGAAGGCGCGCCATCAGGCTATCGCTTGAGATAGCGCCGGAGGCCGACATCCTGATCTCAGCCGATGTGACCAGGCTCAGAAAGGCCGTCAATCACCTGATCAGCAACGCAATCAAATTCACCGCGGACGGCGGAAAGGTGATGATCCATGCCGAATTGACCCTAGCCGAGCAATCAGAGGAATATCTGCTTGAAATCAGCGTAACCGATACCGGTATCGGCATCGATCAAACCGCCCTGTCGAAACTCTTAAGTGTCTTTACCCAGTTGGAATCGCCCTACACCAAGAAATACCCCGGTGTCGGACTCGGGCTGGCCTTGGCAAAGCGGCTCGTGGAACTGCACGGCGGCACGCTCGGGATGGAGAGTGTACCGGGCAACGGGAGCAAATTCATCATCACTATTCCCATGCAATATACTTAGGACTCAGCCAGGCTCCGCGGACGAGAGGTATGTCGTGACTGAAATGACTTATCCCGGAGCTACAGCTTTCGGGGAAAGTGCCGCGTGCATTTCTGGCAGGAGCGTTTTTCCTCCTTCCCCATGAACGCTTGCGGTTTGGTGGGTGGGCTGGAACTGGCTCTGTAGAGGTGGGCCATGCTGCTAAACAGCTTGTGAGTGCAATATAAATGAAGGAGGCGTTGATGCGGCATGCGCAGGACTTCGTCGGTGAATTTATCGGCACCTTTCTTCTGGTGTTGTTCGGCTGCGGGTCGGT
>JAAXQG010000098.1 GCA_012974445.1 Desulfuromonadales bacterium | reverse complement strand
GTTACCAGCCAGTATTCTCACCATATCCGGGGCCACACGCTTTTCGTCCACCAGATATTCGACCCATTGGGGGTTTGAGGAGATAAACAGATCCGCCGGAGCGCCCACGGCAATCTGCCGGGCCAGCGCCCCTGAGGCACCTAAGTTAACGACCAGGTCTACCTCGGGATGGTCCAGCTTGTAGAGTTTCGCAAACTCCCGGACAACCTCACCAGTACTTGCGGCGGCGGAAATAAAAACATTGGCGGCCTGGGCGGCCATCGATGTGATGAGGATAAAAAGAATTGAAAGAAAGAGGCGAATCATCGGTTTTCCTTCCAGCAATCGGAATGATTCAAGGGAACGGTCAAACCCAATTGTAACAGGTACGAAGGACTGTTTCCGGCAACGCTGGCGGAAAACTCCATGCTTCATGGAGAGGATATTTAAGCTAACGCCTCGTCGTAGAGCCTGTCAAAGATTATTAAAGCCGAACTCCAGCATCCGATCACAAAACTGAACGATCTTAACCATCGGCTGGCCCCTCGGTGTCCTGATGGTCGAGTTCAAGGGGCCTGTGGCCCGCTTTTTTTCGAACCCAGTTCAGGGAGCGCAAAATCGCAGGGCGGTGAATCAGCTTTTTCTCCAGATTGAACTTGCCGGAAAAATCCATCATCAACACTCCGACAACCATGGTCAGCACCCCCTGCCCCGGTATGAAGAGCAGGAGGACACCGACCAGGAGAAAGAAGATCCCGAGCAGATTGCGACAAAAGCGCAGCAGACCCCTGAGGGCCGGATGACGATTCGCCCAGGCTACGGGCCGACGTTTTCCGGATGCGAAATAATCATGGGGGATACGGACCACCAGCCAAGGGATCAGAACCAGAGAGCCGACAAAGCAAAGAACGGAAAAACCTGTCAGGTAAAGAAAGAAAATCTCGTATTGTCTGAAGAGATCCATCATTGCCCTGGTCCCAACGATCGGGTTTTATGACAATTCTAGCAGAGTGGCGTTCAGGCCGTTACCGCAGCGCGATTTTTCGATGCCTCCAGATCAGGGGTAGGATCAGTCCAGAACTTCGACGGACAAGATGACGATGGACTCCAGAGGAACATCATCATGACCATCCCGACTGCCGGTGGCCTGCTGCTCCATGGTATAGGCGACGTCCATGCCGTCCACCACCTGGCCGAAGACCGCATAACCAAAATCCCGAGGATTGGAACCGGTGTAGTTCAGCGACTTGTTATCCTCGGTGTTGATGAAAAACTGAGCCGTAGCACTGTCAATCTCGGAAGTACGAGCCATGGCCACAGTTCCCACGCGGTTTTTCACGCCATTGCTCGCCTCGTTGACAATCGGCTCCCCGACAGGCTTCTCGACCATCTCGGCAGTCATGCCTCCTCCCTGTACCATAAAACCCTTGATGACCCTGTGGAAGATCGTCCCTTCGTAGTGGCCGGACTTGGCGTACTGGATGAAGTTCGACACTGAAACCGGTGATTTGTCGACAAAAAGCTCGAGAACAATCTCGCCCATCGAAGTCTCGATCTGAACAAGAGGATTGGATGCACTCATAAGTAAGTCTCCTGAAAATATTATCAATTTCTCCTGGTTTATATCTGTTTCTCGATCTCCGGTGCAAGAGGTAAAAAATTTGATCAGACCTGTAATGGTGAGTCTTAACGGGTTGCTCGTTACCTTCACGGTGATACCTTGATAGTAATAAACGGACTCTATAAATCATGATGAGGAAAGGACATTGTCATGAAAGCCTTTGTAAGTCTGCTCACCGGACTCCTGCTTCTGATGACCCTCTTGAGTTGCGGGGGGGGCGGAAGCAGTGGCGGTACCCCTGCTGTGGGGACTGATTCCGGGGGGGCAACCCTGAGCAGCAATCTGAGCGGCACCCAGCAGGTACCTGATGTCATCACGGGGGCATCAGGCAGTGCAACCCTGAGTATTGCGGCCAACAATAGCGCTATCGATTTCTCTCTGAGCGTACTGGGATTCACCGCTCCCATTACAGCCGCCCACATTCATCAGGCCGCAGCAGGACAGAACGGCCCAGTGATCTTTACCCTGGTCACCACCGACTTCACCGGTTCCAGCTCAGGCAGCCTGACTGCTGTAGATGCCGGTGTCTCCATGAGCCTTGCAGAGGCCATCGGCCTGATCCTGAGCGGCGATACCTACATCAATATTCACACTACCGCCAACCCGGCCGGAGAGATTCGTGGTCAACTCGGTGCGCAGAACTTCACTATCGCCCTCGAAGGCGCTCAGGAAGTTCCTCCTGTCGTAACAGCCATGACGGGTGAAGCCGTTGTATCCATCAACGCCGCGCAGGATGCCATTGATTTCAGCCTGAGCCTCAGCGGGAACTCCACCGATGTGACTGCCAGCCATATCCATCAGGGGGCAACCGGAGCCAACGGGAGTGTGCTGGCCACCTTGCTTTCCTCCAACGCCAACACGGCCACCGGCACCGTCGTCGCCCTGGATACAGGAGCCAGCCTGACCTTTGCCGAGGCAATCGACCTGCTCCTGAGTGGCGGGGCCTACGTCAACGTCCACACCACCGGCAACGCTGCGGGAGAAATCCGGGGGCAGATCGTTCCCTAAGAGATCCATTCCGGGCAGTGATAACGTAATCAACGAAAGGGAGTCCCATAGGGATTCCCTTTTTCGTGAGTACAGAGTGAACAGTGCACCAGGGATTTGCGAAAAAAGGGGGGCGTATCCGGAAAGTCAATTTACAGCAGAAGGCTTCAAACGCCCTTCATTGACAGCCCCCCGCGCCGTGATAGCTTGGATGTAGGAGACTGTAACTCAGCATCACTAAAGGAGATTGACGCCATGCTTTCTAGCCTGCTTCAAACTAGGGATGATATAGCCCCCCTGATCCTTCGGGTCGCGCTGGGCATCGTCATACTTCCTCATGGTCTTCAGAAACTATTTGGTCTTTTCGGGGGGTACGGCCTTACGGGGACCCTGAATTTCTTCACCGAAACCATGGGCGTTCCCGTGCTACTCGCCATTCTTGTGATTCTGGCTGAATCCTTCGGCGCCCTCGGACTGATCGCTGGCTTTCTCACCCGTATCGGGGCCTTCGTAATCGGTTGCGTGATGATCGGGGCCATCTACATGGTTCACCTGCCCAACGGGTTTTTCATGAATTGGTCCGGACAACAGGCCGGAGAAGGCTTTGAATATCACCTGCTGGTACTGGCCATAGCACTGGTTCTGATGTTCAAGGGGGGCGGGAAGCTCTCTATCGACAGGATACTTTCGGAGCGTAAGGGTTAGATTCTGCCTGACTTGCCTGTTTTAACCAGCATCCGGGAATCAGACCTATCGAAAGAGCCGCTAACAGGTGTTTGAGCGTATGGCCGCTGATCGTTTCCTGGGTCCATCGATATATTTCAGGGTCTGCCAGTTCCGCATACCGCGACAGCAGATAGAACACAGGAACCGAAAGTAGATACAGGTGCTGCTTCCGGCCCCTCCCGGAAAAGACTATTTTCACTGGAACCAGCATTAAAGCGGTGAGCTGTACCCAGACGTAGAGACGCAGGTCCCCGCTTGCGTGCCAGACCAGTACGGATGCAGCCCCCAGAAGCAGCGAAGGGCCAAGGAGCCAGGTCTCTGAACTGCCTCCCAAATACTGTCCTGCCAGCGCAGCAAACAGCGCCATGAATGCCAACGCCATCGGCAGGCGATCCCAGACCAGAGTTTCGTCCGCAGGATACAGGTGGTAAAAGCCCGATCCGCCTCCGACCAGAATCACGGCGGCAAAAAAAAGGGTCCAGGCAGTCCGGGTTTTCATCCCCGCATCCCGACGACAATAGCGAAACCCGACCAGTCCGGCGAAGACAAATGAAAGGCTGGAGAGAGTGTCGAGAACGTTCGGTACCCCGAAGATACTGCGCCGGTCCGCAAAATGATGGTACCCCGGATCCTGAGGCAGGGGATCCTGCATAAAAACAAGGGCCAAGGTAACGACCAGAACATAAATCAGCAGGCCGTATTTCCAGGGGGAGCCCAGAGCGGTTGTGAATCTTCGATCGATCATGATTGGACTCTATCAGATAAGGCGGGAGCAAACTCCCTCCTGTCCCGCAGAGACAGTGAAAAGAATAGATTGCTTGATAT
>JAAXQG010000248.1 GCA_012974445.1 Desulfuromonadales bacterium | reverse complement strand
TGTTGAACCAACATCCATGGCACGACAAGCTTCAGTAATCGAATAGCCCTGGTCAACGACTAATCCGGCGGCTTCGCGTTTAAATTCTTTGGTGAACGTACGTCTACCCATAGTGCTGGACACTCCTTTGAGGTGGCTCAACATACCACCTTTGTTGGTGTCCGGGATTAGTAGACCACTTCAAAGGGAGCGAAGCGGAAAGGGGGGGGGATTGCTTACCCGCCGAAATCAACGTCAGGCAAAAACCGCGTCAATCCCCTGAGCGTCGAAGCAGTAAGATTCCCGGCAGTACTCGCAGCACACCGTCACCTCCCCCTGCTCGGCCAGCACCGACTCTACTTCCTCGCGCCCCATGGTCCTGAGGACCCGGCCGATCTGAGCCTGGCTGCAGGAACATTTGAACTGCAGAGGGATCTCCAGGATCTTGTTATAGGCAATGCCCTCAAACAGAGCATCCAGAATATCGAGGGCGCTTCCCCCTTCGGCGATGGTACGGCTCAGGGGGGGCAGCTCCGCGAAGCGCTGCTCAAGCTTCGCGATGAGTGCGGGATTGCCCGGCGGCATGGACTGGATCAGAAGGCCTCCGGCAGCGGCTACGGTGCCATCGGGGCCCAGGAGCACGCCGCAGACCACCAGCGAGGGAACCTGCTCCGAAGTGGTCAGGTAGTAGGCCAGGTCCTCGGCGATCTCACTGGTCTGAAGCATGACCATGCTGCGGTAAGGTTCCTTGAGCCCCAGATCCTTGATGACGTGGAGAAAACCCGCCTTGCCCACGGCTCCAGCCACGTCAAAGCCTCCATCTTTGGGCGGAAGCCCCGAGATGGGCTCCTTCACCGAAGCCCTCAGATTGCCCTGGGCGTCGGTTTCGGCATGGAGCTTTTTCAGCGGACCGTTGCCCTCCACCATCAGGGCCAGCCGCTGACGCCCCTTGAGCAGGGCTCCCATCAGGGCCGCTCCGGTACAGAGTCGGCCCAGGGCGATGCTGGCCGTAATGTCGGTGCCCTGCTTCAGGCAGATCTGCCGGACCAACTCCGTGCTGTCACATACGGCGCCGCGCAGGGTGCCATCCTCACTTAAAATCCGAACCAGATGATCGGCCATCGATTTTCTCCGTTTTTGCGGTTGTTTGTAAAAAAGAGATGAACTCTTGTTCATCGCCTCAAGACTCTCTAGAATGGGGACGACATGCTATCGAACTTCCCTCTGCTTATTCAATACCTATTCAACCCCAGGAGTCCCCGATGAAAATCATCCTCCCCGTTGCCGGCAAGGGCACCCGCCTGCGTCCGCACACCCACACCAAGGCCAAGTCCCTCGTTCATGTGGCCGGCAAGACCGTGCTTGAGCATATTATCGACCGCCTGGTGGGGCTTACAGAGCCCGAGTTCATCTTCATCGTGGACGAGGGGGGGCAACAGATCGAACAGTTCATGAAAAACAAGTACCCCGCTCTCAACTGCCGCTACATAGTGCAGAGCGAGCGCCTGGGACCCGCCCACGCCGTCTTCCTGGCCGCCCCCGAGATTACGGAAGGGGACGATGTGCTGGTGGTATTCAACGATACCATTTTCGTCGCCGACCTGGATCGCATCCCCTCGCTCTGCGCCGACGCCGACGGCCTGATCTACTCCAAGGAAGTGCAGGACTATCAGCGCTTCGGGGTCAACGTGCTCAGCGGCGGCTATATCGTCGACATGGTCGAGAAGCCCAGCGAGCCTGTGTCGCGGCTTGCCCAGGTGGGGCTCTATTACCTCAAGGACGGCAAGGGGTTCATGGATTTTCTGCGCCAGACCATCGATGCCAAAGACATGGTCAAGGGGGAGTATTATCTGCCCCCCGTTTTCATGCGCATGATCGAGGCGGGGCTCAAGTTCAAGGCTCCGGAGATCGACAGCTGGCTCGACTGCGGCAAGCCCGAGACCCTGCTGGAGACCAACCGCTACCTGCTGCGGGGGCGCCACCATATCCACGGCGAGGTACTCAACTCGGTGCTCATCGAGCCGGTGCACATCGGCAAGGGGGCAAAAGTCAGCGGCTCCATCCTGGGGCCCAATGTCTCCGTCGCCTCCGGCTCCATCGTGGAGGAGAGCATCATCAAGGATTCCATCGTCAACATCAACAGTGTGGTGCGCAACGTCATCCTGGAGAGCTCCCTGCTGGGCGATGAGGTCAAGCTGGCGGGCGCGGCCCGACGCATGAACATCGGCGACCATTCCCTGATCGAGATGGATTAATAGGATTACACCACAACCATGACTTTTGAAACACTGCTGCCCTATCTGGCCCCTCCCCTGCTGGGAGCGCTGATCGGCTACGTCACCAACTACATCGCCATCCGCATGCTCTTTCGCCCCCTGAAGCCCTGGCACATCCTGGGCGTCCGGGTCCCGCTGACCCCCGGAATCATTCCCTCCAAACGCGGGGAGCTGGCCCAGAAAATGGGACAGATGGTGGGGGACCATCTGCTGACGGCCGAGGATGTAGGCGCCGCCTTCGAGGGCACCGGATTTCGCCGGGACCTCAGGGGAGCGCTGGCCGACAAGCTCGATCGCTTTCTAGAAAAAGACTGCGGCCCCCTGGCGACCCTGATTCCCGAGCGCTTTCGAAACCGCTTCCGGGATCTGGTCGATTCCCTGCGGGGGCGCGCCGTCAAGGCCGTCTTTGCCTACCTGGACAGCGACGATTTCGAAAAAAAGCTCCGCAGCTACCTGGCGCACAAATCCACGGAGCTGCTCGCCCGAGATCTGGAGAGCTTTCTCACCCCCGAGCGCTATGCGCGCCTTCGCGACCACGGCCGCAATAAAACCTCGGCCTTCCTGGGCTCCGAGGCCGTGGGGCGCAGCGTCGGGGACTTTATCGACCTGCGGGCCGAAGGGCTCATCGGCTCAAAACGCCCCCTGCGGGCGCTGCTGCCCGCCGAGCTTCTGGAGGTCGTGCTCGATCAGCTCCAGCAGGAGGTGCCGCCGCTGCTGGAAAAGTTCGGCGGCATGCTCTACGACCCCGACTTCCGCAAACGCCTCACCATAAAAGGCAAGGAGGCCCTCGAAAGCTTTCTCGACTCCCTGGGAGGCCTTGCCGGTCTGCTCTCGGGGTTTGTCGACATGGATAAGATCTACGGCAAGATCCCCGAATTCCTGGACAAGGCCGGAGAGGAGATCGCCGCCTGGCTCAAGGAGGAGAAGACCCAGGAGCAGGTGGCGGCCATGCTGCGCGAGCGTGTCGATGCCTTCCTCGATCGCCCCCTGGGCAGCTACCTCGACAAGCTCCCCTACGAGAAGGTCGCCGGAACCCGCCGTTTCATCCGGGAGAAAGCCGTGGCCTTCGTCCAGAGCCCCAGGGCCAGCGAGATGATCGCAGGAGCCCTGGAAAAGGGGGTCGACCAGATCAAGGACCGCTCCTTTGAGTCCCTGCTTGATGGCGCCCTGCCCGAGGGCTCGGTACATCGGCTTCAAAACGCTCTGGTCGATCGCATCCTCGCAGCGCTGCGCAGCGCCGAGGCAAGAGCCGCTCTGGAGCGGATCCTGGAAGAGAAGCTCGAAGAGTTGATTTTCAACTCTGCCATCGGCCAGATTTCCCAGCGCCTGCCCGACGGCGTGCGCCATGAACTCGAAGACGGCCTCTTCCAGCAGCTCACCGAACTGCTGAAAAAGGAGGTGCCGCCCCTGGTGGAGACGCTTAAGATTCAGAAACTGGTGGAGCAGAAGGTCAACAGCCTTGACCTGCTGCAGGTCGAAGGGCTGCTCATGGGGATCATGCAGGAGCAGTTCAAGTACATCAATCTCTTCGGGGCGCTGCTCGGTGGCATGATAGGGCTGCTCAACCTGCTGCTGTTGCGGATGATCTAGGCAACCCGAAGCCCGTACCCCCCTTTCCGCTTCGCTCCTTTCCCCCCTGTTCCACAGGGGGGATCAACGCCAGCAAAGACTTTGTAGGGTGGATTAAGCAAAGCGAATCCACCGGGAGTTGAAAATGCAGCGGTGGATTCGTCGCCTGCGCTCCTTGATCCACCCTACCGCTACAAAAAAGCCTGCTCACAGGGATGAAGGGTATAAAGGGGATAGGGTCAGTCAAATACCATGCTGGCTGCCTTTGACTTTACATCTCGTTCATCCCCTTTATCCCTGTTAAATATTTTTTCGTTTGAAAC
>JAAXQG010000084.1 GCA_012974445.1 Desulfuromonadales bacterium | reverse complement strand
CGCTGTAAGCAGGCGGGGCAACTGGCTTCCAAGATGCGGTACCTCTCCGCGCCCTGGGTCGGCATGCTGGAGAGCGGTGCCTATGTGCGACACGCGACTCACGCCAACGCCATGGCCCGGCAGCTGAGTGAGGGGCTGACTCATCTGCCCGGAGTGGAGGTCGTCTCACCCACGCAGGCCAACGGGGTGTTTGTCCAGATGTCGCAGCGACTGAGCGATGCTCTGGTGCAGGAGGGCTGGCTCTTTCACAGCTTTATCGGTTCGGGGCATGCCCGTTTCATGTGCTCCTGGGCGACCACCGAGCAGGATGTGGACTTGCTGCTGCAGGATCTGCAACGGCTGGCCTGAGGCGTGGAACATTCTGCTTAAAAAAAGGAACGGCGGCCAGAGACTGGCCGCCGATTCTGTTCCCACCTCGATGGAATTCTGTCGCCCTGAAACTCAGGCGTGCAATATACCGTAGTCGTAGCCTTCGACGCATTCAGAGACCATTTCCAAAAATGAATTTTCGTGACGGTCTTCAACGACTGAGATCGCAGCATGCTGAATCGCCCAGCGGCTTCCGCAACTGCTGCATTCGACCAGATCCTCGTTGAAGCTGCCGGAGTGGAGGTGGATTTCTGACTGTTCGTGACTTCTGCAGACAGGACAGTTCATGGCTTTTCTCCTCTTGTTAGATTTGGTGTAAATTACCCGAACGGGTATGTCCGGGCTATTATAGTCCTTGAAATTTTTGAGGCAAGAGGCAAATTAAGGCAAAATGCTTATAGAACAGCATGTTATGGGTGCGTTTTGTTTTGCAGAGTAAACCAACGGTTGGTGCAGGGTAAAGCGTAGGGAGGGACTTGGAGAGCAAATGGCCCGGGGAGGGCCATTGTTGAGGAACGAACGAAGCTTTAGATCGACTTTATATATTTCGTGGATGTTTCCGGGGATTTTTTACGGCTGGCAGAAGAAAAAAAAATACTTCGGCCAGCCGTATCGGAAAAATCAACCCGGGTCTTGTCGAGGAAAGGGGGCTACTTGAGCTTCTTGAGCTGAATGTGCATGACCCGCCCTGAGACCTCAAGCGGGAAACGAGCATCCTCGAAGGCGGGGGGGCCGAATCTCCCCTTAGCATTGTTGGATACGGCCACAGGTTCTTTCGGGATACCGAGGAAGTTGCTGTTCATCTCTCCGTTGCCGTCGCGGTCGTGCACGGCGCTTAGCGCGTAGTTGCCAGGAGGAAGGTTTTCAAAGACGAAGACCGTGGGCTCGTCCGCAGCCGGTCTGTTCTTCATCTGGAGCATGGGTATTTCAAGGAAATTTTCTTCTGAGTCGAAAACCGAGGCAATAATCTGCCCCTTTGTGTCCTCGACGCCGCTGACCTGAAGCTCCAGTCGCGCTGCGAAGGCAGGGCAGGACAGCAGCAGGCAAAGAAGCACAGGCAGGATGAGTCTTTTCATGGTCGGAGCCTTTCCGGGTTGGGATATTGGCCCCACTCTAACACCCCCTTTGCGTTTTCAAAACCCTCTTGATGCACCGAGCTGACCGGCCGGAGTCAGGCGCACTGCCTCAACCCCGGGATCGTCAGAGTCTAAAAATTAGGCAGCTGCCCCTTTTTTCTTCTGAACTCGATCCGGTTCTCCAGCCTCCCAGCCCTGTAGGCTGTGTGTGTAATTCTCGTGTAAACAGCTACTTAGGTGTTGGGAGGCTTTCTTCTGAGCTCATGGCGAGTCTCTTGCAACTTCCTCTATCGAATCGTCAGCCAATGTTCTAAAGGGGGATTGCTGTGGCAGAGAAACCGAAGATCAGAGAGCTGCTGGACGAGAGTGCCTGCGAGCACAGTCCGACGAAAAAATCAGCCTGCAACGCGCCGACTCCCGGGGCGACTACCGGGGGCTGCGCCTTCGAGGGGGCCCAGATCGCCCTCTTTCCCTTCGCCGATGCCGCCCACCTGGTGCACGGCCCCATGACCTGCCTTTCGGCGTCCTGGGAAACCCGGGCTACCCCCACCAGCTATGAGGGGCGCGACCATACCCAGATGGGCCTTACCACCGGAATCTCCATGAACGACGTGGTCTTCGGAGGGGAAGAGAAGCTGGTCGCCTCCATCGACTACATCATGACCCATTACAGCCCCGAGGCGCTCTTTGTCTATTCCACCTGCGTCACCGGTATGATCGGGGACGATATCGACGCCGTCTGCCGCCGCGCGCAGGAGAAATACGTCCTTCCCGTGGTGCCTGTGCATGCCCCGGGCTTTGTCGGCAGCAAGAACCTGGGCAGCCGCCTGGGGGGAGAGGCGGCGCTGATGCATCTCATCGGCACCGGGGAGCCGGAGACTGCTACGGCCTTCGATATCAATCTCATCGGAGAGTACAATGTCACCGGTGATCTCTGGCAGTACAGCCCGCTCCTGGAAGAGCTGGGCATCCGCATCCTCTCTACCCTGGCGGGCGACGGTCGGGTCTCGAAGATCCGTACGGCTCATCGGGCAAAACTAAATGTCCTCGTCTGCGCCAAGTCGCTGATTTCGCTCACTCGCAAGATGCAGGAGCGCTACGGCATCCCCTCCATTTCACTTTCTTTCTACGGCAAACGTGATACCTCATGCGGTCTTCGAGCCATCGCCGGGGCGCTGGGAGATGCCGATCTCATTGAACGCACCGAGCGGCTTATCGAGCGGGAGGAGGCGAAGCTTGAAGAGAAATTAGCCCCTTATCGCGAGATCTTCCGGGGCAAGAAGGCGGTGCTCAATACCGGCGGAAACAAGATCTGGTCCATTGCCAGCGCCCTGCAGGATCTGGGCATCGAGGTCGTAGCCACGGCGGTTAAGAAGGCCACGGAGGCCGACCGGGAGAAGGCCCGGGAGTATCTGGGGGAGCACGGGGTGCTGATGATGGACCCGGGCAAGGAGCAGGCGAGGCTCATCGACGAGAAGGGCGCCCATCTGCTGCTGGCGGGGGGGAGAAGCCTCTACACCGCCATCAAGAAGCGAATCTCTTTCATCGACGTGAATCAGGAAAAGAAGAAGAGTTACGGCGGATACAAAGGGCTGCTCAATCTGGCCGACGATTTGAAAAACGCGCTGGAAAATCCCGTATTCGCCAATGTCGCAAGGAGGGCCCCGTGGGAGAAGTGAGCCACCGATCAAGTAAACCGCTACAGGTCAATCCCTTCAAGCTCTCCCAGCCCATGGGGGCGACCCTGGCCTTTCTGGGGGTGAATCGAAGTATGCCCCTGATGCACGGGGGGCAGGGGTGCGCCTCCTTCACCAAGGTGTTCATGACCCGGCACTTCTGTGAGCCCATCGCCATCCAGACCACTGCCGTCACCGATGTGACCGCCATCCTGGATGGCGGCGATTACAGCATCGTCGAGGCGATCAAAAACATCACCAAGAAGAGCTCCCCCGATCTCATCGGGCTGCACAGCACGGGGCTCACCGAGACCAAGGGAGATGACCTGCGCGGCGTGGCGGCTCAGGTCGACTATCCGCTGGTCTGGGTGGGCACCTCGGATTATGAGGGGGGACTGGAGAGCGGCTGGGGCAAGGCGACCCGCGCGATAATTGAGCAGCTGGTGGAGCCGAGGCGGGACGTCAATCCCCGCAAGCTGCTGGTACTTCCACATGTGAGCCTTGCGCCCATCGAGGTGGAAAAGATCAAGGATTTCATGTCGCTCTTCGGCTTCGAGGTCCACGCGCTTCCCGATCTGTCGACTTCTTTGGATGGATATCTGGGTGAAAAACAGGGAACCCTCTCCGGTGGCGGCATCGAGGTGGAGACGATCCGCGCCCTGGGGGACTGTGCCCAGGTACTCTCCATCGGCGAGTCGATGCGCCTGAGTGGCGATGCGCTGCAGAAGAAGAACCCGCATATGGAGCATGTTAATTTCGAACATCTGATGGGGCTTGAGGCCACGGACCTTCTTTCGGCCTGGCTGCTGAAGGCTAGCGGCCTGGCCATGCCGCAACCCAGCATAGTGCGCTGGCGAAAGCGCCTTCAGGATGCCATGCTCGACAGCCACTTCTCCCTGGGTCAGACCCGGATTCTGCTGGCCGGGGAGCCGGATCATATCGCCGGACAGGCTGCGGCTCTTGCGGAGGCGGGGGGACGCGTTCGGGTGGGGATCAGCAGTGTTGATTCCCCTCAACTGGTAAAAATGCCTGTGGATAAACTGTTG
>JAAXQG010000234.1 GCA_012974445.1 Desulfuromonadales bacterium | reverse complement strand
AGATGTGTATAAGAGACAGCCAAATCCCCGCTTTTATCGGCATAAACCCTCACTTTCACCCTGTATTAAATGCCCTCGGGAAACAACCTTGCAAAGGGGAATCTCCTTGACGCTACCTCAGCCTTTGGATATCATTTGCCCCGTCAAATCAACTCATCAACAAAGACACAACAAGTCCTTGGATAAAGCTTGCTATTCACATCTTTAACAGGAAGGGCACCTACCGCCATGGCGATCAAAGTTGCAATCAACGGATTCGGACGAATCGGCCGCTGCTATTTCCGGGCCGCAAAGAAATTCAACGACATTGAGATCGTTGCCATCAACGACCTGACCGATCCCGAAACCCTGGCCATGCTGCTGAAGTATGATTCGGTTCATGGCATTTTTGATGCCGAAGTCGATTTCACCGAGGACTCCATCCTGGTCGATGGCCAGAAAATTCGTATTTTCAAGCAGACCGATCCGGCACAACTGCCCTGGAAAGAGCTGGGAGTCGATGTGGTCATCGAATCAACCGGATTCTTCACCAAAGGGGCCGATGCGGCAAAACACATCAGCGCCGGAGCAGGACGTGTCATCATCAGCGCCCCCGGTAAGGATGTGGACCTGACCACCGTATTGGGAGTCAACGAAGGGGAGTATCAGGCCGACAAACACCGGATCATCTCCAATGCCTCCTGCACCACCAACTGCCTGGCCCCCGTCGCCAAGGTCCTGCTGGAGAACTTTGGCATCGTCAAAGGTTTGATGACCACAGTACACTCCTACACCAACGACCAGAAAATCCTCGACCTGCCCCACAAGGATCTGCGCCGCGCCCGCGCCGCGGGAGTGTCCATGATCCCCACCACCACCGGAGCGGCCAAGGCCGTGAGTCTGGTGCTTCCCGAACTCATCGGCAAACTCGACGGCATGGCTATCCGCGTCCCTACCCCCAACGTCTCCCTGGTTGACCTGGTCGTCGAAACCGAAAAATCGACCACAGCCGAAGAAATCAACGCAGCGATGAAGAAGGCCGCCGAAGGTCCGCTGAAGGGAATTTTGGAATATTGCGATAAGCCGCTGGTCTCCAAGGATTTCAACGGCAATCCCGCCTCATCCATCTTCGATGCCCTCTCCACCACCGTTATCGGCGGCAACATGATCAAGGTCCTGGCCTGGTACGACAACGAGTGGGGCTACTCAAACCGCGTCGTAGATCTGACCCGCTTTATCACCACGAAATAAGGGGCCACAGAAGCGAACCTGGCACTTTCAAAAAAGGCAGGGAACGCCTTCCCTGCCTTTTTTACGTTCACTTCTTCTATCGACATTCAATGGAGTAAAAAGGACCTGCGATGTTTAACAAAATGACCATCAACGACATTGATGTCTCGGGGAAAAAAGTATTCTGCCGTGTTGACTTCAACGTTCCCCTCAGCGCAGACGGCAAGATCACCGACGACACCCGGATCCAGGCTGCCCTTCCAACCCTGCGTCACCTCATCGGCCAGGGAGCCAGACTCATTCTGGCGTCTCATCTTGGACGGCCCAAGGGGCAGTCCGATGATCGCTACAGCCTCAAACCCGTAGCGCTCCATCTGAGCCAACTCCTGGGTCAGCCCGTCGCCATGGCTGAGGACTGCGTCGGTGACTCGGTCAAAAGTATGGTCAACGCCCTGGACAAGGGCGACGTTCTGCTGCTGGAGAACGTCCGCTTCCATGAAGGCGAAACCAGCAACGCCCCCGATCTGAGCCGACAGATGGCCGAGCTGGCCGACCTTTACGTTAACGATGCCTTCGGCACGGCCCATCGCGCTCACGCTTCGACACAGGGCGTTGCCGCAATCCTTCAGCCTGCCGTGGCCGGCTTCCTGATGGAAAAAGAACTCAAGTATCTGGGGCAGGCATTGGATGCACCCCGCCGCCCCTTCGTCGCCGTTATCGGTGGCGCCAAGGTCAGCGACAAAATCACTGTCATCAATAGCCTTCTGACAAAAGTCGACACCCTGATTATCGGTGGCGGCATGGCCTACACCTTTCTGAGGGCCCAGGGAATCAGTGTCGGAAAATCCCTGGTAGAGGATGACAAAATTGAACTGGCCGCGCAGCTGCTCAAGACAGCTGCCGCCAAAGGGGTCGAACTACTGCTTCCTCTTGACCACCTGGCTGCATCCGAATTCAGCGCCGAAGCGCAGCCTGTACTTTGCGAAAGTCGCGAGGTTCCCGCAGAACTCATGGCCCTGGATATTGGCCCCCAGAGCGTCATTCTTTTTGAAGCCACGCTGCGCAAGGCTGCTACGGTCGTCTGGAACGGCCCCATGGGAGTCTTCGAATTCCCCGCCTTTGCCCAGGGGACTCTGTCCATCGCACGCACCATGGCCGAAAGCACCGCCCTGACCATTGTTGGCGGGGGAGACTCGGTGGCGGCGGTCAACCAGACGGGACTTCAGGGCCAGATGGCCCATGTCTCCACCGGAGGAGGTGCCTCCCTCGAACTGCTCGAAGGCAAAGAGCTTCCCGGCGTTGCGATACTCACTGATAAATAATTTTCGCTCAGAATATTTTAAAAATAATGAAAGGGTGCCCCTTATGAGAACACCAATCATTGCCGGCAACTGGAAGCTGCACAAGAACCGGGCCGAAGCTGCCGAACTGATTCGCCAACTCGCATCGATGGTACAGGATGCTGAGGCAACGGTTATCATCGCCCCCGTATTCACAACGCTCGAAAGTGCCCGCATCGCTCTGGAAGGGTCCAATATAGCCCTGGCTGCCCAGAACTGCTCCTGCGAGAGCTCTGGCGCCTTTACCGGCGAGGTCTCAGCATCGCATCTCATCGATGTCGGATGCAGCCATGTCATCCTGGGTCACTCGGAGCGCCGTCAACTCTTCGGCGAAACCGATGATCTGATCAACCGCAAGATAAGCGCTGCCCAGCAAAGCGGGCTCCATACCATCTTCTGTATCGGTGAAACCCTCGAGGAGCGGGAGCAGGACCAGACTCTCGACGTGCTCAGAACCCAGGTCACCGAAGGTCTCGCCGGACTCAGCACCGAACAGATGCAGGATGTCTCCATCGCCTACGAACCCGTCTGGGCCATAGGAACGGGAAAGACGGCCAGCACCGAACAAGCCCAGGACGTACACTCCTTCGTACGGGGCATGATCTTCTCCCTCTTCGGACAGCAGACATCAGAGCGGGTTCGTATACTCTACGGGGGGAGCGTCAAACCGGAGAACGTCGACAGCCTGATGGCTCAGCAGGACATCGATGGCGCCCTGGTGGGCGGAGCAAGCCTCAAGGCCGAGGATTTTGCCCGCATTGCCAACTTCAGGGCGGTAAATTAATTTCATTCTTTGCCCTGATTCGCCTCCTGTGCTAGATTGCGCGGAATTTGAAAAAAGGAGTAACAATTAACCAATGACTCAATTTCTGCTTTCCCTCCATGTTACCGTCTGTTTAGCCCTAATCGTCATCGTTCTGCTTCAGGCGGGTAAGGGTGCCCAAGCCGGTGCCAGCTTCGGAGCCGGTTCCAGCGGAACCGTCTTTGGAGCTTCAGGCTCCGCCGGATTCATGGGCAAACTCACAGGCTGGTGCGCAGTCATCTTCATGCTCACCAGCTTAAGCCTTGCCTATTTTTACGGCCTGCCAGGCTCCTCAAGCATCATGCCTCAATCCGTAGCACCGGCAGCCACATCAATGCCCGCACCGGACATGAGCCCCCTTCAGGCTCCTTCCGATACTGCCAGCGCAACTACAGCAGAAGCACCCGTTTCTGCACCCCTGGAGTCCGCAATTCCAGCGGCTGAAAAGACTGAAAAATAAATAGTCATTCAGGGCGTTTTCCCTGTTGACAGTAATCGGGCAACTAAGTATATATACACCCGCTTTGCCGGAGTGGTGGAATTGGTAGACACGCACGCTTGAGGGGCGTGTGACTTACGGTCGTGCGAGTTCGAGTCTCGCCTTCGGCACCAGAAAAATCTTAGGGCTCTGAGGTCAATCCTCAGAGCCCTTTTTTTATTCTTTCCTCCGCGCCTGGAAAGACCCTAAATAAATGCAGCAACCCAAACTCACTGCTTGACAGCCGGCAGTCGCATTTGGTAAAAATTCACTCGCTGTTGCTTACAGCTTTTCCTCGTTTTACCCAG
>JAAXQG010000222.1 GCA_012974445.1 Desulfuromonadales bacterium | reverse complement strand
AGATGTGTATAAGAGACAGCCCTACAATCAGTCGTCCGGCCGCAGCGTTGTTGCTGGAGGTGAATATAGTCTCAGCACCATTCGTAGCCAGGAAAGGGCCTTCCTGCGCCGAGACAAAACTCAACAGGGCAGGATCGTACTGAACGAACAGCGGCGCGCTAAAGAGGTTCTCCACATCATCGATGCGAACATCCAACGTAAACTCCTCCCCTGTATCAACCAGGCGGGGACCGTCGATAATTAGTGAAGGGTTCGCCACAACGCCAATGATCTGCGGGGCGGAGACCTCCTGGGCGATCGCCTCAGGCTCAGTGGAAACGGGCTCAGGTGCAAGCTGAGCCGGCGCATCAGCGATAGAGGGAGCAACCTCTGCGGTCTCTGCTTCGACCGCCGGAGCCTCGTCCGATATCACAGAAGTCTCAGGCGCAAGCTCTCCAGGTGCCGCCTCAGCTATGGGGAAAGTTGCGGAATTTTCTTGAACTGGCGGCTCCTGCCTATGGTGCTCAGGAGCAGAAGGCTGCTCTGAAGACCCGGGCACGACGGGAACAGCAAAGGACAGAGGCTCAGTCAGCACCGAAAGAACCGGCGCGCTGAGCTGGGGCTCTTCGATGATGGGGATCGGCACTTCACGCTCGGGCCTGAGACCCGGGGCTTCCATCAGAATAGGCTTCACCTCATCGGGACGGGCAGCTTTTTCCGGTGCTGCTGGAACAGAGGGGATGGGGCGCTGCTCAAGAGCCGCCTCGAAGCTCTCGGCAAAAGTCCCGAAATTAGCGCCGTTCTTGAGTTCATCTTCGCCGCCGGACCAGATACTGGTAAGGGAAATATCGGGCAAATCCAGATCACGAACGATATGGGGGGTGATGGACAGCAGGATCTCGCGTTTCTGCGTACGATCATCCTGGTTGGTAAACAGGGCTCCGATAAAGGGCAGATCGCCCAGAAAGGGAATGGTGGAGCGACTCTTGGTGATATCGTTTCGGATCAGTCCGCCGATAATGGTCTGTTCCCCATCTTCCAGGGTCAGAACCGTCTGGGCATTGGTGGTGGTCAGGGTCAGTACGGCCGAGCCGCTGGGGGTGGTCTCACGATTGGAGACGGAGCTGACTTCCAGGCTCAGCTTGGTAACGATGGTGCCGTCGAGCTGAATCAACGGCTCAATATCCATCTTGACCCCCACATCAACGTACTGGATGTTATCGGAGCGATTATCGCCGTTGATGGTAACGGTAATGACCGGCTCCTTACTTCCGATATGAACCTTGGCCTTGCCGTTATTTTTCACCCGGATCTTGGGATTGGCGAGAATTTCCGAGTTACTCAGCGACCTGAGAAAATTGAAGGTAGCCGTTGGCAGGGTATAGAAACTCTTCAGGTTGCTGAAACTGGTGATCAGCTTATCAGTGGCAGCGCCAGGTGCCAGGGTGGAGGCCACAAGGGTACCCACGCCGTCGCCCCCTACTTTACCGGCCCCCACGGCGGCGGTGTAGTCACTGAGCTCCAGCCCCAACTCCTGCGAGTCGCCGTGGTTGATCTCGATCAGCTCCAGATCGAAAGTGACCTCGGAACCTCCCCGGTCCACGGCCTCGAGCAGCTGTTTGGCCAGGGCCACCGTGGTGGGATTGTCCCTGATCACCAGGGCGTTGAGTTCCTCGTGGACATAGACCTTCTTGAGCTGCAGCATGGTGCGCAAGAGGTTCACGGCCTTCTTGGCCTCAATGTTGGAGAGATAGAAGGTCTGAATGATCTGATCTTCGTATTTTTTCTCGGCAGCCTCGGGATAGAGGATAATAGTGCGGGAATTGAGGATTTTCTTGCGCAAACCGCTCAGCTTGAGCAGCAGCTCGAGGGACTGGGCGAAGGTGGCATTTTCCAGATAAACGCTCACCTCGGCCCGGTCCACGTCCTCATCGAAGATGAAGTTGATCCCCGAGAGCTTGGAGAGAATCTTGAAAACCTCCCGAGCGCCTGTTTTTTCAAATTGCAGGGTAATCGGATCCATGGAGCTGATCTCCAGCTCGTTGATATCCACCGCCGGACGATTTTTGCGCAGTTCCGATTTCAAGGCCAGCGCCTGGGCATTATCGGGCTCCAGGGCCAGCACCTTAAGAATCAACGTCATCGCCTCGCCATAGCGACGAATCCGAAGGGCGGTCTTGGACTGTTCGAGCAGCCCCTGCACCCTGATATGAAGTTTAGAATCACCCAGTTCCTGCCGCACGGCCTCAAGAGAGGGGTCCAGCGCCATGGTCAGATGAAATTCAGCGATGGCCTCCTTATGCCTCTGTCTCTTGGCCAGCTGACGTCCCTGTTTAAGATGGTAGAGAGCTGCATCTTTTTTCGCAATCAGAAGCTGCATTCGGTATTTCTGGCTATCGGGGTTCTCCGATGCTGCTCGCATATAATAAGCGACAATCTCATCGGGATTACGATTACCGACACCATCGTCATCGATGGACAGATCGCCTAACCCGGCGCAACCGGAGACAAAAAGCAACAGCACAGCCATCGTCGTTATCTTGAAGAGCAACGTTTTTTTCATCAACATCCTCGCCCTTTAAAAGAGCCCTCAGGCATTACAGTAATCCATCTTCGCTTAACGCAGCAGGAGCCAGTGGGGAATCCTCGACCAGGGGAATCATGATCGGATTGACATTGCCCCCCTTGGTAATGCTGATCCAGCCCTTGGTGAGCTCTTTGACCCGGTAGTCTTCTCCGAACCAGTCCCCCTGTTTGACAACAAAAATCTCCCCTTGTTTCTGGAGAAACACCGTGCGCCGGCCCGACTTAATCACATATCCGAGCAGGGTAAACTGGGAAAGATCCTTTTTCAGCAGTTCAAATTCAGTGGGAACCGTCAGGGGGGCAATCGTCTCGGGAGTGAGCTCGGCAACAGGTTCCAGAGGCTCGCCCCCCTGTAACAGATCAGGAAGCTGGTCCGAAGTTTCCTCAAGAGCCTCCTGGCCCTGATCCAGTGTAAAGATATCCTTCTTGTATCCCTTGTAGGCTCCAGCCTTGCCTTCCAGCAGATCGACACGCAGCTGCCGCAGCCCCAGCGCCCTGAGGGTCTGAAAGTCCTCGGCAGACGGTACCGTTGCCGGGGTGGTCCCTGCCTTGCCTGCCACCTTATCCAGGCGTGACGAGCCCTGATAGGCTTGGAATATGGCGGCGACCAAAAGGAGTAGAAGTACGAAAAGAAGAATTTTCTGCCGGTTCATGTGCCCTCCCGGCCGAAATAGGTCGTCATGCTCAGATTAAGAACGATACCGTTGCGACCAGCGGCCCTTAAACTCAGAGTATCGATGGGCATGAATCGATCCGAGGACTCCAGCGCGTTGATAAATAGCTTTAACTGTTCATAGGATCCGGAGACCGAATAGGACAGACTGTATCGCAGCAGGTCGAGTTCGGGGAGCTCCTTGGGATCAAATTTGACCTGACTTATCTCAAGACCGGACTCCGAGGAGAGGGTAAAGAGTTCCTGGAGCAGATCCGAGAATCGGGCTCTCTGGGGGATTCGCTCTTTGAAGGCTCGCATATCCCTGATGAGTCTCTCAAGTTCCGAGGCCGTCTGCTTCCCTTCGGCGGATTGCTGCTTCTGACTTTGAAGCCTGGTCTGCTCAGAGACATGAACCCTGTCCAGACGAAGGACCTCGGGCTCCCCCCAGAACTGAACCAGGCAATAGAGCATCAGGTTTAAAAGGAGCAGCCCCAGCAGTAACAGGGGGAAACTCCGGTTGGCACGCCAGGCGGTTTTCAGGAAGGAGTCCCGCATCATCGGTTGAAAGCCTCCCGGATCCGAAGGGAGAACTGCAGCTGCCGAGCCCCCACTTCATCGCTCGGTCCCTTGACGAAGGACTGGGAGAGAAGATAGCTCCGCCCCAAAGTCTTGGACGCGGCCAGGTTGTCGAGTAAAAGCCTCAATTCATCCACCCCCAGGGCGACGCCGGTCAGCGAAAGCGAGCCCTCACGGTAATCGGGCTGCAGGCTCCTGACGGCAACACCGTCGGGAACCACCCTTTCAAGCCGGTCGAGCAATTCGGTCCAGCGGAAACTGTCGGCGACAAGAAGCTCGTTGGCAAAGGGCACAGCGGACTTGAGTGCATCCTGCTCGCCGGGGCGCAGACGAAAATCCGGATCCAGCCCCAGGTTGCGCCGTTCGGTACGCAG
>JAAXQG010000052.1 GCA_012974445.1 Desulfuromonadales bacterium | reverse complement strand
AGATGTGTATAAGAGACAGTGGTGAAGCAGCAGCATCTCTGCTCCGAATTGCCCCTGATCGTCCAGCAGGGCGCTTTGCAGCAGATTGTAGATCCCCGTTTCGTTCTTCTTGAGCAGTCGCGGGACGATCTCGCGAAAATCGATTGCACGCTGGTCGATCTCCTGCCCATCTTCGCCGAAGTGATGAAACAGCAGTCGGGGAGGATCGCTGTGGCTGTCCCCGCTCAGGGCGAAGTAGCAGCGCCGGGCCGAGTCCCGGAACAGTCGACGCAACGGCGTCTCCGCCTCGGGCTGATCACGGTAGAAGTGGGTGAAGACCATCTTGCTGAAACAGTCTTCGTCCACAAAGCCCAGGCGGTCTCCCCGGAGGTTTTCGTAGTAGATATATTCTCCGGGGCGAACCCTGTCACCCTCGAAGATCTCCCCGGCACAGGCGGGGCATTGAGCCGGCAGCATCTGATGTCGGGCCTCGAAGGCTTCGCAGCGCTGCACGTGGGCGCTCTGGAGCTGCTGTCGGATGTGGTCGATGCGCGTCTGGTCGGTTTTGATCAGCTCCAGGTAGAGCTGGCGCGCGATATTGGCAAACTGGGCGTGCACCTCGGTGCCGCGGCCATGAGTGATAATGGGGTAGATCTTCCCCTCGGGATTGGTGTTGAGGCTCTCGACCTTGGGACTCTTGCTGATGAAGCCCTCCATGCACTTATAACCCCGGTTGATGGCGTAGGCCTTCATCAGCTGGTAGGGGGTCTTGAAGGGGCCCTTGTAGTTGATGCGAGAGTCCACCAGGCTGGGCAGGATGCGCAGGGTGCGTTTCGGCAGCTTCTGGGCATCGAAGAAGTCGTAGAGGTGCTTGCAGTTGGTCAACGAGGCCGCATCCTTGACCGGAACCACCACACGGTCGGCAGCGAAGAGGGCATTTCGAGTAAAGGCATCCACGTCGGGTCGGGTGTCGATGATCAGCAGACCTCGCAGCTCCGAACGGGCCAGGGCCCGAGCCAGCCGGTCGGGCATTTGCAGGTCGCCTCGCAGCTCGTTGAGATGGTAGCTTGAGGGGATGTACTGCACGCCGAACTCCCCGGTCTGGAGCAGCTCCTGAGCGGGGAGTCCCCGAAAGAGGTCGGAGATGTCGGTGTCGGGACTGCTCTTGCCGATGCGAAACATCTTATCCACGGTGAAGTGGTTGTCGAGACTGAAAACCGTGACCGGCATATCCTCGTTGAGAGCCTTGAGGTAGATGGCCAGATTGGTGGCCAGGGTGGTCTTGCCGACCCCTCCCTTCTCGCTTGAAATGGTAATCACATAGAGAGAATTCACGGTGCTTCCTTGCCGCCGACAGGGCTGGTACTGGGTTAGTTTGAAGCCCTATATACTGAGATTAGGTCCGGTCTGTCAATCATGCCGGTTATTCATCCCCGTACATGCCTGATAATAGGCATTGCGCGGGGTCCGGTTCTCTACCGGGCCGGAGGGGGTAGATTTGGAGGATAAATATGCTTGATCCCGTCCCTTTACTGAGTGTTTCGCGTCTGGCCCATCTGGTTCAGGAGATGGTGGAAGATAATTTCATGCAGTTGCGGGTCGAAGGGGAAGTCTCCAATTGGTCGGCTCCCGCCTCGGGCCATGCCTACTTTACCCTTAAAGACGAGGGGGCGCAGATTCGGTGCGCCATCTTCCGTCCGCAACTTCGGATGCTCAACTTCCGCCCCGAAAACGGCATGAAGCTGGTGCTGGGAGGGCGCATGAGCTTCTATGGGCGGCGCGGCGATATCCAGCTGGTGGCCGAGACTCTGGAGCCCCGGGGGACAGGCGGTCTGCAGATGGCTTTCGAGCAGCTCAAGGCGCTCCTTGCGGCCGAGGGGCTCTTCGACGATGAATGCAAGAGATCTCTGCCCGCCCATCCTCGGACGGTGGGAATTGTCACCTCGGGCAGCGGGGCCGCTCTTCAGGACATGCTGCAGATTCTCAGGCGCCGGGCCTGCAATATGCGTATCATCCTCTGTCCCGTGCGGGTGCAGGGGGAGGGGGCTGCGCAGGAGGTGGCCCGCGCCATTGCCGACCTCAACGCCCAGGGGCAGGCCGATGTGCTTATCGTCGGTCGCGGCGGCGGCAGTCTCGAGGATCTCTGGGCCTTCAACGAGGAGGTCGTGGCTCGGGCCGTGGCCGCCTCGGAGATTCCGGTGATTTCCGCCGTGGGGCATGAAACCGATTTCAGCATCTGCGATTTTGTGGCGGACCTTCGCGCGCCCACCCCCAGCGCTGCAGCCGAACTGGTCGTGCGCAGCCGCCAGGAGCTGGAGGAACACCTCGATCATCTGAGCCAGCGCCTGGCGACCCAGATGCGCCATCGACTGCGCCTGGGAGCCGAGCGTCTGGAGGGCCTGCGCAAGCGACTGCGCTCCCCTGAGCAGATTCTGGCCAGGGACCGTCGCCATCAGGAGACTCTGGTGCGCAGGTTAGAGCTGGCCATGGCCGCCCACATCCATCGAGCCAGCGCCCAGCTCTGCGCATTTTCGGGGCGTCTTCACGCTCTCTCCCCGCTGCAGACGCTGGAGCGGGGGTACTGCATCGCCCTTGACGACAGGGGGCAGGCAGTGCGCGACGCAGGGTCGCTGCGGTGCGGAGATCGGCTCGATCTGAAGTTTGCCCGTGGGGGCGCCAGGGTTCAGGTTGAGGTCAGCTCCGGGCTCTGAACCCCGGCCGGGAAAGGCCTTGACGCTTCCTGCATGTGGTTGCAATAATAAAATTCATTTTTCAAGTAAGAAGTAAGAGGTAATATGAAGAACAACTTGTCCTTTGAAGAGGCCCTTGGCGCCCTGGAAGAAGTCGTTGAAGCCCTGGAAGGGCAGGACGTCCCTCTGGAAGAGGCCATGCGTCTTTTTGAGCAGGGGGTTAAAAGCGCCGCCCTGTGCCAGAAGGCCCTTGGTCGCGTAGAGCAGAAGGTGGAAAAGCTCATGCGTGGTCCCGGGGGAGAACTGAAACTGCAGAATTTTGAGGACGCTTAAGCGGAGTTGCCAGTGGATCTGAAAGCCTATTTAAAAGAGCAGAGTCGCCTTGTAGATGAGGCGCTTGAGCATGTAATTCCTGGAGAGAAGATCCTTCCTCACAGCCTTCATGAGGCCATGCGTTACTCGGTGTTTGCCGGGGGGAAGAAGCTTCGTCCCATCCTGGTGCTGGCGGCCTGTGAGGCCGTGGGAGGGCGCATCGAAGCGGCCATGCCCGCAGCCTGCGCCCTGGAGATGATCCACACCTATTCCCTGATCCATGATGATCTGCCCTGCATGGACGATGACGATTTCCGTCGAGGCCGAGCGACCAATCACAAAGTCTACGGCGAGGCCAGGGCAACGCTGGCCGGAGATGCGCTGCTCACAGCCGCCTTTGCCGTTCTTTCCGACCCCGATATCAATGCCGGCACCGATCCCGCCGTACTGCTTCGGGTCGTTTCCATGGTCAGCCATGCTGCCGGCTCTCTGGGTATGGTGGGAGGGCAGGTTGCCGACATGGAGAGCGAGGGGGGGCTCCAGGTCGATCTACCCACCCTGGAGTTCATTCATACCCGCAAGACCGGTGCGCTGATTCTGGCCTCCATCAAGGCCGGCGCTCTGCTGGGGGGAGCTGACGAGCAGGCCCTTGGGGCCCTGGTCCGCTACGGCGAGACGGCCGGGCTGGCTTTCCAGATTGCCGATGACATTCTCGATATCGTCGGGACCCAGGAAGAGATCGGCAAGGACGTGGGCAGCGACCAGGCGCGGGGCAAGGCCACCTATCCGTCCCTGCTGGGGCTTTCCGAGTCCCGTCGCCGTGCCGTCGAACTTCGGGATCAGGCCCTTGATTCCCTGGACCCCTTCGGCGAGGCCGCCGAACCCCTTCGTGCCATCGCCCGCTATATTGTCGACCGCACCAGCTGAGGTTTTTCTTACGTGAGTTCTCTTCTTGAAAATCTGACCGACGTCTCCGAGATCAAATCTTTCAAAGCATCGCAGCTGCGCCAGCTGGCGCAGGAACTGCGGGATAGTATCGTGGATACCGTCTCGAAAAACGGAGGCCATCTTGCCAGCTCCCTGGGGGTGGTGGAGCTCTCCATCGCACTGCACCGGGTCTTCGATACTCCCAAGGACAAGCTGATCTGGGACGTAGGGCATCAGGCTTCTCTCACCGCAGGGATGGCTCTGGAGGCGCTGAACCAGGCGGGGCATCTGAAGAAGGATCTCATCGTCATTCTCAACGACAATGAGATGTCCATCTCTCCCAATGTGGGGGCGCTCTCGAGCTTTCTGAACAAGAAGATGACCTCCCGCGGCTTTCAACACCTGCGCCGAGAGGCAGAGAACATCCTGGGGCACGTGCCGCGCTTCGGCAAAGAACTGCTGAATCTCGCCCACCGCGCTGAGGAGTCCCTCAAGGGGTTCTTCACCCCGGGGATGCTCTTCGAGGCCTTCGGTTTCGACTACGTAGGTCCCATCGAGGGGCACCAGCTCGAAGACCTGATCGCGACCCTGGAGAATGTCTCCGAGATGAAGGGTCCGATTCTCATCCACCTGATCACCGAGAAGGGCAAGGGGTACGCTCCGGCGGAGAAGAGCCCCTCCAAGTTCCATGGGGTCGGTCCCTTCGACAAGGAGACCGGCGAAATTCACTCCCCCAAGCCGGGACCGCCCAGTTACACGACCGTTTTCGGCGAGACGATGGTGGAGCTGGCGCAGGAAGACCGGCGCGTTGTGGCTATCACCGCCGCCATGAAAGCCGGTACGGGGTTGACCCCCTTTGCCGAGGCTTTTCCCGATCGATTCTTCGACGTGGGCATCGCCGAGCAGCACGCCGTCACCTTCGCCGCCGGGTTGGCCTGCGAGGGGCTGCGGCCAGTTGTCGCGATCTATTCCAGCTTCATGCAGCGCGCCTACGATAACGTGCTTCATGACGTCTGCCTGCAGAATCTCCCCGTGTCCTTCGCTCTGGACCGGGGCGGACTGGTCGGCGCCGACGGCCCCACCCATCACGGCGTCTTCGACTACAGTTTCATGCGACACATCCCCAATATGACATTCGCCGTCCCCAGAGACGAGCAGATGCTTCGGCGCATCATGCGCACCAGTCTCGATCACGACGGGCCCTTCGCCTACCGCTTTCCCAGGGGCAACGGCCTCGGCCTGGAGACTTCCGGGGAGCTTCTTCCCCTTCACGTCGGCAAAGGGGAAAAACTGCGCGAAGGTAAGGATGGCGTCATCCTCGCCCTGGGCGTCTCGGTGCAGGAGGCTCTTGGAGCCGCCGAGCTGCTCGCCGCCGAAGGCATCGAGATGGCCGTGATCGACCCCGTCTTTCTTAAGCCGCTGGACGCCGAGCTCATTCTCGCCGAGGCCGGAAGGACTGGCCTAGTCGTGACGGTGGAGGAAAATCAGCTGGAAGGAGGCTTCGGCAGCGCGGTACTTGAGGGTACCCAGAAGGAGCTGAGGGCTCAAACCGGTATCGATTCCGCCGGTATCGCTGGCAGAATCAAGGCGCATCTTCGCCGATAATCCTGTTTCACAAATCGTTTCCTGGTTCGTTGAGGACCGCTTTAAAAAAAAGATCCCCCCGACTCGCTATATGCTCGGGGGGATCTTTTTTTTGATGAAATCCCTTCAGCAGATTCTGGGACTATCTCGATGGCAGATCGATATCCAACAGAACCCCGCCGCCGTCGAAAACAAGGCTCAGGCATCGAGGGGATCGATGTACAGACCCCTCGTCCTGGAAGAGGAAGTCACCGTTAGCCCCGGTCCGCACGACTCCCAGGATGTCGATGAACCCCCCAGGAGCAGCAGGGGCCGACAACAGATATCGAAACAGAACTTTCAAGGGATACGATCTTTCCGACATACGCCTGTATATAAATTCGGTCTTCTGTCGCTCTACCCCAAACGGGACCCTGTCTGAGGAGTCCGCTGGGTGGATGTGCTCTGACATGGTGGCCGAGGGTTGACAGTGAAATACATCAAAACGGCCGGAGTCTGCTGCCTCGATGGTGGAAAGTGTAAGGATAGATCCGCATTGCTGCACTTTCTACGCGTGGGAATGCGAGCAGCGATTCGACGTGAGGTATGCGTCTTGAGCCTGTTTTTTACCGATCCTGTCAGTTGAAGTCGCATAGATTTTCAACTTTAATAAATCAATTTCCCCATAAACTGCCGGGGTTTGGGTTGGTGTGGCTAACTTAATGACTGGTGGCGTTAATGAATGGCAGTGAAATTGCAAATTATCACAGTAGTAAGCCAGGTAACTAGATGTAGAAAATTCCGATTTTCGGGGGAGGCACTACCGATGGCAAAGATTCTCATCGTCGACGACAGCGCAACCGAACGAACCTTTCTGACCGGAGTGCTGAGTATGACGGGTCACGAAATCATCGCCGCCAGCGATGGGTTGGAAGCCGAGGAAAAAGTGCGCACCCAACGACCAGATTTAATAGTTCTGGACGTGGTGATGCCTGGAAAAAACGGCTTCCAGGTCTGCCGAACCTTGAAAAAAGACGAGCAGTTCAAGAAGATCCCCATCATCATTGCCACCTCCAAATCAGCGGAAAGTGATCGGTTTTGGGCGTCAAAACAAGGGGCCGATGAATACCTGGTCAAACCTTATGAACCGATGGATCTGATCTTGGCGGTAAAAAAGTATCTGGGGAGGCCGCAGTGAGCTTTGCCACTGTATTGCGAAAGTATCTCTCTGGGCAAGAGACCGGTCAGTTGGTGGTTCAGTTCACCGGTGTTGAGAACCTGTGCAAAATTTCTATCGAGAACGGCCAAGCTGTTTATCTCTCCCTCGGCACCCTGGGGCCTGAAAAGACCTTTGATTTCTTGCGGGGGAAAACCGCCCTCAAGGCCAAGTTTATTGCCGGTGTCACAGCCCGCAAGCGCCTGGTTGAACCGCTCAACGACGCTCTGTACGTGCTCGCCGACGTTGCCGGTACACTCGGCCGAAAAGCTCCAACCGGATTGACTGCGGCAACTCTACCCCAAGCGAACACCCAGGAAATTGATGCTGTGATCGACGAATTCATCGATATCATCGGCCCACTCGGCCGGATTTTGGCCGAAAAAGCCTTGGTAGAAATCGGCTCATCCCCAGGAACCGTGCTGACCGGTGAGCAGTTTGCGTTGTTTCTTGATGCCGTGAGCGTCGAAATCCCCGCGGATCAGCAGGAGGATTTTCTTGCCCGCTGTCGAGCTAAGTGAACACTGGCGCGACGGGGCCCAGAGAGTTGTTTCTGATAAAGCATACGGCTCGCAGCAGCTGGGAGGGAAACAGTTCCATGACGAGTAAATCGTACCTAAGAATTCGTGCCTTATGGCCACAGGAGGGGATAGCATGCTGAAGAATATGACGATACGCAAACGGATCATGGTCATTCTGGTCATGGTCTATGTAATTTCGCTCGGCCTGGCCGTCGGTGGCGGGTATTACGTTCTGCGCGAAGACACCGCCAGGGAGTCGGAAGAGAAGACGCAAATATTCGCTGCGGCGATGAGTGCCACGACCCGGTACCTGCTGACTCAAATTCGCCCTAAGGTCGAAAATTACCTCCCCGAAACCTATTTTCCCGAAGCCACCGTCGGCATAGTCATGCTGACCGAGGCGGCCAAGATGATACAGGAGGATTACCCCGAGTACATCTTCCGTATCGCCTCCCCAAACCCATTGAACCCAGAGAACCGAGCCAACCCATTTGAGGCCAGGACCATCGAGGCCTTCGACCAGGGTGACATCGAGGGATGGAAGGGGTTTGTCGAAAAGAACGGCAAGGACTATTTTGCCATCGCCTCGCCGATGCCTGCCAGCGAAGGATGCATCTGGTGCCACGATACGCCAGAAACCGCACATCCTGAGATGGTGGAGAAATACGGCAACCAATCGGGATATGGTTATGTCGCTGGCGACGTAGTCGGGGGCCGTTTTATTTATGTACCGACGGAGGTCGCGCTGCAACAGGCGGAGAAAAAACTGACATTCTTTGCTGGCGGGTTCAGTCTCTTCTTTCTGCTGATGCTGTTGGCCGTCGACCGGATCATTGTCTACAGCGTGGTGAAACCCATTGAAAATATCGTGTCGGTTGCCACGGATATCAGCAAGGGCAAAATGGACCGCGAGCTCGTCATTCATACTAACGATGAGATCAAGACTCTGGCCGAGGCCTTCAACCGTATGAAAATTTCCCTGGCCAAGGCGATGGATATTCTGAGCCGTTAGCCCCTTGCCTGGGTGAACGTCAACATCTCGCACCCTGCTGCGGGGCGGTGACTCATGCATCCTCATTCACGATTCGAAAGGAGGTCACAGATGAAGTTGTATCAGGTCGTTTTGATCGGTCTCGCCTTGGCGATTGGTTCGGCAACCGTCGCCATGGGAGCGACCGATTGGAGGCTCGGCAAAAAGGTTTTCAAGAAGCAGTGCAAGGTTTGCCATTTCAAGGGGGCCGAAGGGGGTAAAGTCACCG
>JAAXQG010000257.1 GCA_012974445.1 Desulfuromonadales bacterium | reverse complement strand
AGATGTGTATAAGAGACAGGTATTGGTATTGGTCTTTTTGATGAAGCATTCTTTAGTCGTTCATCTTCATATACAAGAATATCAAAGTAGTGAACTCCACCTTTCTCCTTAATGTCACTTATACTCAACTTGCATAACTCATTTAGTCTAGCACCAGTATACAGACCTAATAGTGGCAGCCAAAAATGATGCACATGTAGGTACTTATTTTCTCTATATATTTTATTTAAAAATATTTGCGAAAGCTCTCCTAGTTCAAAGGGCAACCTATCATCTTTTGCCTTCTTTTTTTGTTTTATAGCTAGGTCGCTAGCGCAATTAGTATTGCAATAATCATGTCTTTGTGCCCACTTAAATAAGGAGCTAACCTTTGTTAAGTGTTTGTTTATTGTTGTTGTGGATATTGTTTTCAACCCATGAGACTCGCCCACAACATCTAACGTCTTTCTATCTCTAGTTGCGGGAAGTTTATTAATGTTAGAAGGTAAGTTTTGCAACTGACGCTTGAAGTTTATGATATCACTTACCTTAATGTCCGACACGGAAAGGTCTCCCTGAAGTTCAACAAATAACTTATATGTAGCTTCATTTTCAAAGAGAGTCTTTTCTGTCCAATTACCGGCGGATGATATTTCATCAACAAAGAGTTTTACGATTTGACTAAACTGAAAAGAAGATTCTTTTTTTTCCTGTTCAACATGTAGAGAGGAAGTTGGAGTGCAGTCTGTGCCATAGAACGCACTAGCCTTAGCTCGAATTTCAATTTCCATCTTTTTTTGCTCTTTTGCATCACCTTCCTTTTTGACCTGTTTGAAAACAGGTGCGCACTTGTCATGCAGAGCAATAATCTCTTCAACAGAGCGCCCCTCAAACTCGTCAGGTAGATGTTTCTTAACCCAATTGACCTTTTCTTCAAATTTTGAAGAAAATACTGCATACATTCGAGGAGCGTTGTCCTTATATTCCGATGCAACCTCGTCGATAAATTTCTGCTTAATTTCTTTCAACACATCATCTGCATTCATCTCTAAGACATCCCTATTATCTAAAAAGTACTGCAATATCAGATAGTAAGCTGCTGCGATTAACTTAGCGGAAATATAACTACGAGTTTTTAGAGATAAACGTATCTCTCTGCTCTTTCGATTTGCTAGTTGCAGCACATACCGAAAGTAGTATATGCCGTTGGATCGTCGGAATAAATAGTCGCAGTAAGCCATTAAATGTACCACCGAAATGTACCACTTCGACTTGCACAGGGGCTTAAACTAAAAAAACCCTTGATTTCTCAAGGGTTTTTTAGGAATTGGTGGAGGTGGCGGGAATCGAACCCGCGTCCGAAAATCTTCTACGTAAAGCGTCTACATGCTTAGTCTGCGATTTAGTTAACCCGATAAAGCTCCCACAGACAGGATATTCACCGGGCGAGTCTGCTAGAGTTTCGCTCGATTGCCGCAGACGAACAATTGAACTAGCCTGCTAAATAAAGTCTCAAGTCCCACACAGGCGATGGATCAAGAGACTCAGCAGCAATTAAGCTGCTAGTGCGTAACGAACGTCAGTATCGGCGTTTGTATTAGATGGGCTTTTTTACGGAGCCAGCCCACTCCGGCATGCAACTTTCGCTTCCAATCCCCGTCGAAACCTTGGCACCCCCATAATTCGTTGGTTCTTCGGATAACTTATTGTGACACATGCTCTTGAGAAAACCAAGTCTCAGTTTACCGGGGCTGGTTTTTCTTCTCATTGTTTCTTTTCTCCGGGCAGCATCGCGATGATGAGGCCGGTGGTGGAGCCGAACAGGATCCCTGACCAGGGAGTCGATATGAGGGCTCAGGCGCTGCCGCTGCACTGGGCACTGTAGCCGATGAGGCCGCCGATGGTGGCGCCAATTCCGATGCACAGGGCATATTTGATAATCTGCTGCATATTTTTACCTCCTTTTTTGAATATTGGAGGTCAGCATATATGGATATTTGAATTTTGGCGAGAACCTTCAGCGGCGACCCTTGATATCTCGGTTGTGGCAATCTTTGCAGACTTGGGGGGCCTGGGGGCGTGTCTCTTTGTGGCTCTTGTGGCACTTCCAGCAGATGGAGTGGGCGTCGTTTTTGATGGTCAGGTCGTCGTCGTATTTTTTCTGAAAAAACTTCGGCCCTTCATGACACAGAGCGCAGTTGCCGTTGATCTGGTAGCCGGGATCGGAGATGTGGGCGCGATGGTTGAATTTGATCTGCCCCATCTTGTTGTTGAAGATGAAGAGGTCCGGGTCATCGGAGCGACTGGCGGGGAATTGGCCATGGCTGAGTTCGTCGTGGTTGCTCTGGCCATCTTCGTCGGCGTCGAGGCTGGCAACTTTGTCGAAGCTGTTGCCATACTGCTTGAGGTTAATCCCGAATTCATTGAGAAACCCTTCACGGGCGGGGTAGTGGCAGGTGATGCAGCTGTCGAGGGGGCCGCTCTTGAGTTGGGGGTAGTGCTGAATCATCAGATCCTGCAGGCCGGGTACGGCAAGGGCTGGCACTGATGAGGTAATAAGCATGACGAGCAGGGCAATGAGAAGAGCAGGTCTCATGGATTGCTAATATCTCCATTTTGTAAAACAGATGGAAGGCTTTGGGGGAGGGGGGAGGTACACCAGATTAGCGGGCAGGTCAGGGTTTGTCCAGATAGAAGATTCTCAGAAAAAAAGCCCGTTCCGCTCAGGCGGGACGGGCTTTATAAAATCATGCTCGAACAGTACAACTCAGCCAATAAGCTTTTGGAACAGGCGAGAGAGGACTCCCCTTTTTACAATGGGTTGCTCTGGGTTATGGGCCGGCTGCTGTTTTGGTGCTTTTTGACCGCGACCGCTGGTCAGGTCAACGGACGAGAGCTTTTTACCTGCAGCATCAATGGAGCTCTTAAGCAGGTTGGTCTTCAGGGGCTTGAGAAGGTACCGGAATACCTGCAATTCGTTGATGAGGTCGATGACGAGATAGGCGTCCTTGGCTTCGGAGAGAACGACCATGACAACTTCGGGATACTGCTCCTTGATTTCTTTTGAGATGATCAGGGAGGTCTCGTTTTCTCCGCCAGTTTCCGTGATGAGCACTCCAATTCGATCACGGCTCATGATCGCGAGTGCTGAATCGATATCCTGTGCGCGATGTATGGGGTAATTCTCACCGAGGGTGGCCTTTAGTTGTTCAAAGGTGTCGGTGTTTTCATCGACGATCATGATCCCGAATTTTTCATCATTGTCGGGGGAGAGCGCTGCAATACTGCTGTCAATGGTCAGGGAGCGGGACCGGCTGACGGCATCGGAAATGATGCTGCGCAGGTCGCTGTTGTTCCAGGGCTTTCCGACGAAACGGAAGATTTCACTTTCGTTTACTGACCCGACCACAGAGTTAAGCTCCGCGTATCCGGTAAGAAGTATCCGGGTCGTCTGGGGACTACGCTCTCTGGCTTCGCTGAGAACTTCGATTCCTGTAACATCGGGCATGCGACAGTCGCAGATAATGCTGTCGAAGGGAGGCTGGGTCCGGATAAGGTCGATGGCCTCCTGACCGCCATTGGCCGCAGTAATTTCATAGTCTTTTTTCAGAAGCCAGGTCAGTGAACGAAGTACAGTTGCTTCGTCATCTACGATTAATAAACGGGGTTTTTCCATTTCTTAAGACCTCGAGTTTGTTCAGGTAGAGGGTGTTGCGTCTTCTGATGTGGGACCTGCTACGGGAAGCAGGACAGTAAAGCTCGAACCCTTGCCGAGTTCGGAGTCTACATAGATTTTCCCCTCGTGACCAGTGACGATATCATTGGCGATCGACAGCCCCAGCCCTGTGCCTTCACCGGAGGGTTTGGTGGTGTAGTAAGGCTCGAAAATGTGAGGCAGATCCTCGGCGTTGATTCCTGATCCGGTGTCATGAACCTCGATCTTTACGTTTGCACCGTCGATGCTGGTTTTAAGCGTCAGGGTGCCGACCTCTCCCATGGCCTGGGCTCCATTATTGATCAGATTCAAAAAGACCTGATTGAGTTGTGAAGGCATACAGCTGACCGGGGGGATCTCTCCGTATTGTTTCTCAACCTTGATTCGAGACGACAGAGCGCTTTTGGCAATGTAGATGACGTTATCGAGTCCATCGTTGATGTTGTAGCTGGTCACTTTGGCTCGGTCGATGCGGGTGAAATCGCGAAGGTTGACTACGAGATCTTTCATCTGGTCAACGTTGCTGATGGTATCGGTGAGCATCTCGGCCAGATCTTCGGCGCAGAATGAAGGCTCCTGGTAGCTCCGTGCCGATGCAATGGTTTCTTTGGACAGAACGAAGGATTTTTTCTTGTTCTGGATGTGGGAGATAGCAGCCTGGCCGAGTTGCAGGGGGAGTTTGAACTCTTCGATGGCCTCGGCAGCCATTTCGATGTTACTGCGCGCCGACCCCAGGGGAGTGTTGAGCTGGTGGGCTACGCCGGCAACCATCTGTCCCAGAGACGCCATTTTTTCGGACTGAACGATGCGCTGGTGATCGCGCTCACGCTGTTGGCTGTTGTCGGAAATGATACGGTCCGCGCGACGGACGATGATAAAGAGGGCCAGATAGAGAAAGAGGAGCATGCCGACCACGGCGCTGACAATGGTGAAGACCGTCTGCTCGATCTTGGCCAGAAAGGGAGTGATGTCGGCGTAGACCTCGAAAACGCCTTCAACCTGTCCCGTGTCGGCGTTGATGAAGGGAATGTAGCTAAAAAGTACGTCCAGCTCTGAAATCTCTTTTTCAAAGGCGCTAAAGGCGTTCTTGTGGTCGATGGCGCTTCGGGTGACGCCTTGGACTGCCGAGACAAAGCCCGGGTTGGTGCTTTTGTCATCGCCGATCTGCCCTTTTTCCGTGGAAAAAACGGTGCGGCCCTTCATGTCGAAAACCTTGACCTTCACAACGTGCGTTCCCACCATTAAGGAACTGGTCAAGGCGTAGAGATCTTCGATTTTTGCTTCAAGTTCCGGGTCAGTTTTGTACTTTTTTATTTCCTCAAGGCTGTTGTCTTCCAGCATGTCGAATAGAGGGACAAACTCAGCCCAGCTTGAATTGGCGAAGGTGCGGGTAATATCCTCGTTGTTCGCCTCCTGAAGGAGGGTGAGATTTTTGATCGAAATCTCACGGTAGATGTAGCCCAGAACCGCCGTAACAAGGACAAAGAATAGCAGGCTGGTGAGGGTGAAATAGCGAACAAGACGAAAACGCATAAAATAGCCTCCATTGAAATGGACCAAGGTAGCCAGAAAGCTCCTAAGGCCCCATTGACGACATCTGTCGATAAAACAATTTGAAATAATGGCAGATTTGCCTCAAAACTGTCAAATGTTTAAGCTATACCAATGGAGGTTGTGTTTTTTGAGAGTCATTCTGATGACGCAGGGCGATTGTCCTTGATCTTCCTGCCTGAGTTTTATATCCACAGTGCCTTGATTTTGCTCTGAGTGTTGAGGGCGCAATGCAGGGATTTCGATTTGATTGATCACTGTTACAAGGAGATGGGCATGTTGTTATCTTGGATTGCTGTTTTTGCGGGGCTCGGTTTACTGGTATGGGGTGCGGACCGTTTCGTGGATGGAGCTGCCGCTACGGCCCGTTATGCCGGTATGCCTCCGCTGCTCATTGGCATGGTTATTATCGGTTTTGGTACCTCGGCTCCGGAGATGGTCGTGTCGGCCCTGTCGGCTTCTCAGGGCAACCCCGGGCTTGCCCTGGGGAATGCTTACGGATCCAACATCACCAATATCGCCCTGATACTGGGACTGACGGCGGTGCTATGCCCTTTGCGGGTGCAGTCGCGTATACTGCGGAAGGAACTTCCGGTGCTCCTGCTGGTGACGGTGCTGGCCCTTTTTCAGCTGGTGGATCTTAGTATCAGTCGGGCTGATGCGCTGGTGCTTCTGGCGGTTTTCGCTCTGCTGATGGGTTGGACCATTTATTCCGGACTCAGACAACGCGAGGACAGTCTTGCCGCAGAGGCGGCGCAGGAGCTGGACATCCCTGAGATGAGCAGGAACATGTCCCTGTTCTGGCTGCTGATCGGCATGCTGGTTCTGGTCGGAAGCTCGCAGATCCTGGTCTGGGGGGCGGTGAATGTCGCCCAGGCTTTCGGCGTGAGTGATCTGGTCATCGGACTGACCATCGTCGCGATTGGAACTTCGCTGCCTGAGCTGGCTTCATCGATCGCCGCCGTTCGCAAGGGGGAGCACGATCTGGCTCTGGGTAATGTGATCGGATCCAATCTTTTCAATACGCTGGCGGTGGTGGGAATTGCCGGGGCCATTCATCCGATGACCTTCGGTTATGAGGTGCTGGGTCGCGACGGGATGTTCATGACAGTGCTGACCATTTCCCTGTTCCTTTTCTGTTTCGGTCGAGGTGGCGTCGGTCGGATCACCCGTCTCGAAGGCGCGCTGCTTCTTCTGGGATATGCAGGATACATGAGCTATCTGGTTCTCGGCGTGATTAAGGAAGTTGCCTGATACCGATTGAACGCATCCTTGCTGATCCTGACAATATAAGTAGAAGAGCCCGATTTTCGACTCAGTCGAAAATCGGGCTCTTTTTTTGGGGCAGGGTGGAGCGTAGAATTTATATAAGTGGTCCCGGTTGACTAGACAGCCGGTGTTTAGTGAAGTGGGGTAAGTCCAGAAAATCTTCATGGTTATTCCGCCAGTTGGGTGCCCGGAGCTGAAATAAGAGTTTTTTTGTTGCGCTCAAACCCGATGTTTGCCAGAAATGAATTCTATTTTTGATTTATTTTGAGAGATTTGTGCTCGTTATTTTTTTCCGTTTACCTTGAGTCAGGAGACCGGTTTTATGGGTAATCAAAGAGGTTTTACACTGATTGAGTTGGTCATGGTTATCGTGGTATTGGGGATTCTGGCGGCTGTTGCGCTGCCGAGATTCGCCGAACTTTCTTCAGATGCCCGCAAATCCAACGTGGATGCGCTCGAGGGGGCAATCCGCGCCGCCATGTCCTCCACCTACGCCAAGTCCATGGTGGAAGGAGAAGAGACGCATGCATCGAAGCAGGTGACTATCCAGGGGGTTAACCTTGATACAGTCTATGGTTATCCCGCCCTCGTCACCATCGATAACGCTCTGAGTGAATTTGAAGGTTTTGACTTTAACGGCACGACGGGGGTGTTCAGCATGACCAATGCTCCGACTCCGGCCGACTGCTCCATCACCTATGCAACACCTGCTGCCGCCGGTCAGCCCCCCACTGTCACCGTGACAAAGACCGGCTGCTGAGGCTGTAATATACCGTCTCCTCTCTGTTTCTACCTTTAAGGGGACCCTGGCGGGTCCCCTTGTCAGTTGCTTGAGTTTACGTACCCGTTCGGAGGCTCCGTTTGCCCCTTGCAACAGGAAATTCGTCCCGGGGTTTTACCCTGGTTGAGCTGGCAATGGCCGTTGTCCATTTTTTCCGATCAGGACAGTTTTCGGGAGGACTGAAGATCCCTGCTGTGCTACCCGGCACCTGGGCCTTGCCGCCCGATTGCTCGGGAGTTGTGTCTAGGATCAGGTCATATGACGCGAATGTGCAACAGGGTGCTTGCCTGTCTCTGGCTGTATTCATTAGTTGCCGTTTTCCCTTTAGCTTCAAGTACTTGAGGTTATTGGAGTGTTTTCCGAAGGGCCTGGATCCACAATAAGGTGGCACAGTCACTGCATCTTTTAACGCACGATTGATCCGACCATCCGATGATCTCCCTGGGCTAATCGCCCAGAGTCTCCGGGTCGGCATGTAGTTTTCGACGGCGCATTATGCAGCGCCGTCACATTTTTTCCTTTGCTCAGAGCAAACCACGGGAAACCGCGGGACGCAGAGTTACGGGGCTAAAACCGGTCGAAAGAGCGGTCATGTCAGCCGGGCCGCCAGGGGGTATATCATCTCTCTGGCGGCTTTTTTATATTCTCCATCAATTTTGTGGAGAATCTGATCGCAATCCAGGGGGATGAACAGTCTGCCAGCATCGGCAGGCATTATCGACGCAGGAGGTCGGTTTGTTCACCATGGATTTTCTCTCTCTTCTTTGTTTCTATCTTGTGCCACTGGGGCTTATCTGGGCCTTTTATCTCGGTCTGCGTATCCGCAGGCAAAGGAGCAATCTGCTTCTTGCCGAAGAGGCCCGCGAGGCCGGTCTGTCTGAACCTCCTTCGCTGCATCCTGTCATCAATCCTAATCGCTGTATCGGCTGCGGATCCTGCGTCAGCTCCTGCCCCGAACAGGAAGGGCATGCCGTGCTGGGGATCATCGACGGCAAATCCCATCTCATCGGTCCCACCAACTGCATCGGCCACGGTGCCTGCAAAACCGCCTGTCCCATGGATGCGGTCACTCTGGTGCTGGGCACCGCGAGTCGTGGGGTGGAAATCCCTGTACTGGGTCCCGATTTTCAGACCGCCGTGCCCGGGGTCTTTGTCGCCGGGGAACTCGGCGGCATGGGGCTGATCCGCAACGCCATCGAGCAGGGGCGACAAGCCCTGGAGTCCCTTGCCGTACGGGGCTGCTCCACCGACCCCGATGTGCTCGATGTACTGATCGTGGGGGCCGGCCCTGCAGGCTTCGCAGCGACCCTCGGTGCCAAGGAAAAAGGGCTCTACTACCTCTGCGTCGAGCAGGAATCCCTGGGCGGCACCGTCTATCATTATCCCCGGGGCAAGATCGTCATGACCTCTCCGGCAACCCTCCCCATTGAAGGCCCCGTCAAATTCACCGAAACCACCAAGGAAGAGCTTCTTGCCTTCTGGAGCGATGTCGAAGTTCGCCATCAGGTTCAGATCAACTACGGCGAAAGGGTCGATCAGGTTGAAAAGGTCGGGGATCTCTTCTGCGTACGGACCAACAAGAAAAATTATCAAGCCCGTAGCGTGCTTCTGGCCATCGGACGGCGGGGAACTCCCCGAAAGCTTGAGGTCTCAGGGGAGGAGCAGTCCAAGGTGGTCTACAGCCTCATCGATCCCGAGCAGTACCGGGGGCGCAAGGTGCTGGTGGTCGGCGGCGGGGACAGTGCTCTGGAGGCTGCCCTTGCGCTGGCCGACGAGCCGGGAACCCGGGTGACTCTTTCCTACCGGGGAGAGGCTTTCGGTCGCGCCAAGGCAAAAAATCGCGCCCTGGTCGAAGAGGCAGCTCAGAAAAACAGCATTGACCTGCGTCTTGGCTCGGAAGTCAAAGCGATCGAAAAAAAGCGTGTCCTGATGCAGTGGAAAGGCTCAAGCGCTGAGCTGGAGAACGATATCGTCATCGTCTGCGCCGGGGGGATTCTGCCTACGGCCTTTTTGCAGGACATCGGTATTTCCGTGGAGACTAAATATGGTACGCCCTGACCGCATTATTCTATGGCTGTCTCTCGCTCTGTCGCTGCTCTGTTTCGGTGCGCCCGCCCTTGCCGAGCAGCTTCACCCCGCGCTGGATCAGGCCCGTACGGCCATCCGGCTTCGAGACTATGAGCTGGCGGCTGCGCTGCTCCAGGATGCTTCCCGGGAGGGTGACGCCCAGGCGCAGTATCTGCTCGCAGGCATGTATCGTTCGGGGCAGGGGGTAGACGTGGATCCGGAGCAGTCCTTCGCTTTCATGCGCAGTGCCGCCGCCAAGGGGCACGAAAAGGCCGCTTATAATCTGGCGACCTTTCTTGAGAAAGGGGTGGGGACCCCGGTGGATCTGGATCGGGCACTGCACTGGTACGAGAAGGCGGCTTTCTCGGGGCATAGTCTGGCCATCGATCGATTGAGCAACGGCTTCGGGGTTCAGCGTCCCAAGAGTGGACCGGCCGCCGATGGAAGGGTGGAGCCCGAAGCCGTTGTTTTGAACCTGCATCGCCTGGCACAGAAGGACGACGTCGAGGCCCTGACCGGGGCTTTTTCTGCTGGGGCAGCCATTGACAAGCTCGATGATCAGGGGCACACCCCCCTGATGGCCGCCGCTGCTGCTGGCAAGCTCAAGGCCCTTGATCTGCTGCTGAAAAAAGGCGCGTCGAAAAACAGCCGTGACCGCTTCGGCGATACGGCGCTGCTGCTGGCGGTAAAGCAGGGGCATCATTCTGCGGTTCAGCGACTGCTCAATGCCGGGGTCGACAGCGGACTGAAGGACTCTCAGGGCAACAGTCCTTTGCATCTGGCTGTGCGCCGTGGGGATCTGGAAATGGTGCGGTTGATTGTCCGCTCTGGCGCCGAAATAAATCCTCTCGATGAACGCCGTCGTACTCCCCTGCTCATGGCCCGTCAAAAGGGAACCGACGATATCGCCACATATCTGGAATCCAGGGGGGGCACAGCACCCGTGCAAGAACTGCCCGGCCTCGCCGGTCCAGACCTGAAGGCCGATCAGGTACTGGCTGCACTTGCTGCGGGTGGAGAGAAGAAAAATCCCTTTGCCGGATGGACTCCCCTGATGGTTCTGGCCTGGCAGGGGGAGACCCGGCTGCTGGAGAAGCTCATCGCCCAAGGTGCCGACCTGGACGCGCCTGGCCCCGGAGGGCAGAACCCTCTGATTCTGGCTTCCGCCCGAGGGCAGTTCGCTGTGGTGCGTCTGCTTCTTGAGCAGGGCGCCGGCACCGACCAGTCCGACGAGGCGGGCTACACTCCGCTGATGATGGCGGCACGACAGAATCATGCCGATGTGGCTGCGCTGCTGATTCGGGCCGAGGCTCAGTTGGAGCGTCGTCGTCCCGACGGCCATACGGCTCTGACCGATGCGGTGGAAGGCAATCACTACGAGTCGGCCAGCTTGCTGTTGGAATTCGGAGCGGATCCCAATCACCGCATCGCCGGGCAAACACCCCTTCTGGTGCTGGCAGCAACCCGGGGGCACTTCGCCCTTGCGAAGCTTCTGGTCGAGAAGGGAGCCTGGGTAGATGCCTCAGACCATCAGGGCAAGCGGGCTCTGTGGTATGCGGCGGACGCCGGTGAAGAGTCCCTGATCAGGGCTCTGGTAGGGCAGCGAGCCTCGGCGGATGCGCCCGACTCCCAGGCTGTCACTGCCCTCATGCGGGTTGCAAATGCCGGGCATGAAGGGATCGCCAGGTTGCTCATCAAGGCCGGGGCGGATGTGAATTATCAGAGCAAGGCGGGCAATACTGCCCTGATCCTTGCGGCCGATAGAGGTCAGTTGCCGATGGTGCAGCTGTTACTTAAGCAGGGAGCACAGCCGGACCTGCGCAACCAGCTTGGGAACAGCGCCCTGATGATGGCCGCCGGCGCAGGACATGGGGCCGTGGTTGCTGAACTTTTGAAGGCTGGCGCCGATGCGGCGCTTCGCAACGACAAGCGCCAGCATGCATTGGCGCTGGCCCAGGCCGCAGGACAGGACGAAATCATCCTGCAACTTCGTGGGGCCGGGACCGGGTCAAAGCGACTGTTTGGAATTTTCTGATGAAACATACCGTTGAAGCCCGGATTGGCGCAAAGTTCGCCAGGAGAGTCGCATGAACAACACCGAAGCACTGAACGCAAAACCCGGCGCAACCGCGCAGAACTCCGAAGGCAGTCCCAGTATCCCTCAGGGCAGCAGCGGGGAACTCTATGCCGGGCCCGTGCGCCGGCTGGCAACTCTGGTATTCTATCTTCTAATCGCCCTGGTGGCCTTTCGTGGATGGTACCTGCGAGGAGACGGGGCCCTGCATGCCGAGTCGGGGGCCGGCTACTGGTTGGGGATCGTCGGAACCCTGCTCATGCTGCTGCTCATTCTCTATCCTTTGCGAAAGAACTGGCGGCCCATGCGTCAACTCGGTGCGATTCGCCATTGGTTCAAGGTCCACATGGTCCTGGGGGTCGTTGGGCCGTTGCTGATTCTCTTTCATACCAACTTTGCGCTGGGCTCTCTCAACAGCCGTGTTGCCCTGATCTCAACGCTGCTGGTGGCGGGCAGTGGTCTGGTCGGTATGTATTTTTACACTCAGATCCACTACGGACTCTATGGCCGCCAAGTGGAGCTGCAGGAACTGCAGGTCACGATCGAGGCCAACCACAACGTTCTGGGGCACGCTCTGGCCTACGCCCCGAACCTGAAGGATAGACTCTTCGCTTTCGAGACGGCGGCGCTGCGTCCCACGGGAAACCTGCTTCACAGCATATGGCGCCTGTTAACCCTCGGCGTCAGGGCCCAGTGGACCCATCTTCATCTGATTATCGGTCTTCGCCGTGCCCTCAAGCTGCTGGCCCAGCGTAAGCAATGGGACGCCGAGCGCAGCCGCATGGAGCACATTGCTCTTCGTCGTCTGGTGGCTGTACACCTGCTCAGTGTGCGCCGCGTGGCCTTTTACAGCTTTTACGAGCGGCTTTTTGCACTCTGGCATTTCTTTCATATGCCCTTGTTTCTGCTCATGACGGTTGCGGTCCTTGTCCATGTCGTAGCCGTACATATGTTCTGATTTTGAGGAACTCTGAAATGCAACGCATCATCATATCCATCTTGTTTCTCCTTCTGTCCCTGAGTCTTGGGGCTTCTGCCGTTATGGCCTCGCCGCTCAAGCGCCTGGTGATGCCCGGTGCTGTGATCGAGGGGCATGCCAAATACGAGAATGAGTGCGAGAAGTGCCATGCCAGCTTCAAGAAGGACTCTCAGCGGGATCTCTGTCTCGATTGCCATAAGAAAGTCGCTGCCGATTTCAACGAGAAAAAGGGATACCACGGCCTCAGTCCCGAGCTGGCCACCACCGAGTGCCGCCGTTGTCACACCGACCACGAGGGCCGAGGCGCGAAAATCGTCCATCTGGATCCTCAGCTCTTCGACCACGGCAAGACCGACTTCCCACTCAAGGGTAATCATCCCCAAGTGCGCTGCGTAGGCTGCCATAAGCCGGAAAAGAAATATCGCGATGCCGGCAGCAAGTGCATTGACTGTCACAAGGAACGCGATTCCCACAAAGGTAATCTGGGAGAGAAATGTCAGGACTGTCATAACGAATCGCGCTGGAGCGAGAATCGTTTTGATCACAAGAAGACGAAATTCCAGCTCGAAGGGGATCACGAGAAAGTCAGCTGCGCGGGCTGTCACCCCAACCAGCGCTGGAAGGATATCGCCACCGACTGCTACTCCTGCCACCAGCTAAACGATGCCCACGGTGGGCTTTACGGGAAAAAATGTGAAGACTGTCACAGCCCGAAACGCGCCGCGCTGCCCCCCTCGCTGGCAGGACGGGAAAAGGAGCTGAGCCGCTGGGTTCCGGCGGTTTACGACCACGACAAGACCAAGTTCCCTCTCAAGGAGAAGCACCGGGATGTCGCCTGCGCGGCCTGTCACATCAAGCCCCTGTTCAAGGAGAAGCTGGGCAACGACTGCATCGGATGCCATGCCCAGGACGACCTGCACCGGGGACGCTACGGGAAGAAATGTCAGGATTGCCACAACGAGAAGGGGTGGAAGAAGAACCGCTTCGACCACGACAAGACCAAGCTGCCCCTCAAGGACAAGCACAAGGATGTGGCCTGCGACCGTTGCCACATCCGCACGGTCTCGGAGAAGAAGCTGGGCGTGACCTGCGATGCCTGTCATCTGCCCGACGATGTGCACCGTGGCACCTTCAAAAACAAATGCGAGAGCTGTCACAACTCTAAGGGATGGAAACCCTCAACCTACGATCATCAGAAGGAGAGCAAGTTTACCCTCGAGGGCAAGCACCGGTCGGTGAAGTGCGAGAGTTGTCATATCCGCCCCGTGGGGGAGAAGAAACTCGGCACCCAGTGCCTCAATTGCCACAAGGGCGATGACGTGCATAAGGGGCAGCAGGGCGATCGCTGTGATCGCTGTCATAGCCTTCAGGGGTGGACGGTTGAGGTCTTCTTCGACCATGACCTGAGCCCCTTCCCGTTGATGGGGCAGCACGCCGTGCTGGCATGCGCCCAGTGTCATGTTTCAGCCGCCTACAAAGATACGAAAAAGGATTGCATCGGCTGCCACAGGGCGCAGGACGATCATGAGGGCCGCCTCGGTCAGCGCTGCGAGAGCTGCCACAACCCCAACGACTGGGCACTCTGGAGCTTCGATCACAGCCGCACAGAGCGCTTCAAGCCCGAAGGGGCCCATGTGGGGCTCGAGTGCCGGGGCTGTCACCGCGATCCAGTCAAGGGGGACGATCTGCGCATCCCATCGAACTGCATCGACTGCCACCTGGAGCAGGACGTCCATAACGGACGCTTCGGCCGCAACTGCGAGCGCTGCCACAACAGCAAGTCCTTCAAGGATGTCAGGATCTTGAAATGAATAACTTTCATACCCCCATAGACAACGCTCAGGATAACTCGAAGGAGTCTTCCATGAACCACTCTGCTCGAAAGGGGGCGAAAGTCCCGGTCGCGTTCGGCCTGATGCTTCTGGGTATTTTTCTGCTCGCGTTGCAGCTGTTTCCGGCGCCGCCGGTGGGTGCGGCTCAGCAATTCGCCATCAATCTGGAGTCGTCTCTGGAAATGCCGAAAAACGCCCGCCTGAAGACGCTGGAGGGGTTTGAGGATTACCGTCTCTATCTCACGCGTTTCAGGGTTGAGGATAAGGAATGGATCCGCCTTCGGCTGGGGTTTTTCCCTTCCAGGGAAATGGCGGGCAGGGCCCTGCTGAAGCTGAAAAAAGAGTATCCCGAGGCCTGGGTTACCAGGGTTTCGGGAAGCGAACAGGTAAAGGTTCGTGAAATGGAGGATACGTCTTCTGCGCAAGAAGATGTGCTCAGGAGAATGGAGCAGCGCAGAGGCGAATTCGAATCGGTCACTCCCGCTCCGACACAGGAGCAGGCAGGGGGGCCCCCTGGTGAAAAAGCAACATCGGTACAATCACCTTTGCCTGCTGCTGCGCCATTGCCAGGCATGCTCCCTGTTATCGTGGATGAGGGCATGGAAGAGGAGTTCGATCACTTCTCCACCGGTTTTGCTCTAACTGGAGCTCATAGCGGGCTTTCCTGTGATAACTGTCACCTTCGTGGTGTTTTCAAGGGAACGCCCCGTCAGTGCGATACCTGCCATGTGCGGGCCCAGATCAACACCGCGACCCTGCCTGTGGGCCATATCCCCACATCCGAGCAGTGTGACCTCTGTCACTCTCAGAGCAGTTTCAAAAACGCCCGTTTCATCCATTCGTCCGAGAATCAAGGGCGCTGTATCCAGTGTCACAACGGCTCGATGCAGCCGGGCAAATCAGCTACCCATATTGCCTCCAGCAGCAGCTGTGACGATTGCCACAGCAGCACCGAGAGCTGGTCCCGGGCCAGCGTCGATCACAATGAGGTACAAGGGGTCTGTACGAGTTGCCACGACGGCGCCACCGCCCTGGGCAAGACCGCTACCCATATCAAGAGCAGCGATGACTGCGAGGCCTGTCATACGACCCAGGCCTACAGCCCGGCCAGGGTGGATCACCTTGCCGTCATCGGCACCTGTTTTTCCTGTCACGACGGATTCAAAGCTCCGGGTAAGAGTCAGACCCATATTGCCAGTGAAGACAGCTGCGACAGCTGTCATTCCAGCACTACGAGCTGGGAGACGGTTACGGTCGATCACGCCTTGGTGCAGGGAAGCTGTTTCTCCTGTCATGACGATGTCATTGTGCCCGGTAAGGGCACCAGTCACATGGAAACCGATAATAGCTGTGACGCCTGTCACAACAGCACCACAAACTGGGACTCCTTGAGCGTCGATCATAATTCGGTGCTCGGATCCTGCGTCTCCTGTCATGACGGTCTGAGGGCGCCCGGCAAGGGAGCCAACCATATCGCAAGCAGTAACAGTTGCGATGCCTGTCACACCGGAACCCAGAACTGGACTGCCGTTCGCATGGATCACGGCCTGGTCACCGGCAGCTGCTTCAACTGTCATGATGGTGTCATCGCTGCGGGCAAAGGGGGGGATCACCTCTTAAGCGGCAACAGTTGCGATGACTGTCATGGTACCGCCAACTGGGAGGTTTCAACCATCGATCACAGCACCGTAAGTGGCAGCTGTGTGAGCTGCCACGACGGCGCGAGGGCCACCGGGAAGAATGCGACTCACATCAGTTCGACGAATGATTGTGAGGGCTGCCACAGCACGACTGGCTGGCTAAATGCCGGGGTTGACCATGGTCTGGTGAGTGGAACCTGTCAATCATGTCATGATGGAGTGGTGGCTACCGGTAAGGATATCGCTCACATCGCCTCATCCGGGGTCTGTGATTCCTGCCATAACAGCACCGCCTGGACCGCTGTGACCATGGACCACGCCGCCGCTACCGGCAGCTGTGCCAGCTGTCACGATGGTGCGACGGCTACCGGAAAATCGGCGACCCATATTGTTTCGACCAATAGCTGTGACGACTGCCATAGCACTAACGCCTGGGCTCCGGCTCAAATGGATCACAGAGCGGTGGCGGGGGACTGCGCCAGTTGCCATAATGGCAGCGTTGCCACCGGCAAGGATCCCACGCACCTGACCAGCAGCCCGCAATGCGAATCCTGCCACAGCACCACGTCCTGGAGTCCCGCGACCATGGACCATGGCGCCGTGGTTGGCAGCTGCTCCAGCTGTCATAACGGCAGCACCGCCACCGGTAAATCACCGACCCATATCGCCAGCGGTAATAACTGTGATGCCTGCCACAGCACCAGCAACTGGGCTGTCACATCCATCGATCACAGTACCGTCACCGGCAGCTGTTCCAGTTGCCACAACGGAATCACCGCCACCGGTAAAGGCTCGTCCCACATCAACTCGAGCAGCACCTGCGATGCCTGTCACGTCACCAGCGGCTGGACCACGGTGAGCGTGGATCATTCGGCTGTTTCCGGCAGCTGCGCGTCCTGCCATGACGGCATTACCGCTGCGGGCAAGTCACCGATTCATATCGCCAGCGGCAATAGCTGCGATTCTTGCCACGTCACCAGCGGTTGGACGACGGTGAACATGGACCACAGTGCAGCCAGCGGTAGCTGTGCGTCCTGCCATGACGGCATTGCTGCTGCGGGCAAGTCACCGATTCATATTGCCAGCAGCAACAGCTGCGAGTCTTGCCACAGCACCGGCGGTTGGTCCGTGAGCAGTGTTGATCACAGCGCGGTCAGCGGCAGCTGTTCCAGCTGTCACAACGGGACTTCCGCCACCGGTAAGGGCTCGACTCACATCGCTTCAAGCAGCAGCTGCGATGCCTGCCACAGCACCGGCGGCTGGACCACGGTGAGCATGGATCACGGCGCAGTCAGCGGCAGCTGCGCGTCCTGTCACAATGGAAGCACTGCCACCGGCAAGTCGCCGACCCATATCGCCAGCGGCAATAGCTGCGACGACTGTCATGGCACCAGCAACTGGACCGTGACCAGCTTCGATCACAGTACCGTCACGGGCAGTTGCTCCAGTTGCCACAACGGGACAACAGCGACGGGCAAAGGATCAACCCATATCGCCAGTAGCAGCAGTTGCGATGCCTGCCATGTGACTAGTGGCTGGACGACAGTGAATATGGACCACAGCGCCGCCAGCGGCAGCTGCGTCAGCTGTCACAACGGCATCACTGCACCCGGCAAGTCGCCGACCCATATCGCCAGCGGCAACAGCTGCGACGACTGTCATGGGACCAGCAACTGGACCGTGACCAGCTTCGATCACAGCAGCGT
>JAAXQG010000204.1 GCA_012974445.1 Desulfuromonadales bacterium | reverse complement strand
CCGGCAGCCAGTTGAAGATTCATCGGCAGGTATGTGGATTCGGGGCGCACCCCCAGAACGAGTCCGGGAGGGATCTCCAGCCAGGCCGGAGATCCCTCCCGGCGCAGGAGCAGCGGGGGGTTGTGCCCCGCATTGCTGTAGCTGAGCACTCCCGTGCGCAGGTCGAGGATGCCGCAGAAGACGGTGGCGAACATCAGGGCGTCGTTTTCCTGGCAGAGTTCGCGGTTCACCCGCTCCAGAAGCTCCGTCGGATTCATCCCCGGCGCGGCGATTCCCTTCATCAGTGATTTGGTCACCGCCATGAACAGCGCGGCGGGAATCCCCTTGTCCGAAACGTCCCCCACGGCGATGAATAGATGCCCTTCCCCCAGCAGGAAGAAGTCGTAGAAGTCCCCGCCGACCTCCCGGGCGGGCTCAAGGGCCGCGTGCAGGTCGATCTCCCGCCGTTTCGGGAAAGGGGGGAACTGTCGGGGCAGGAAACTCATCTGGATGGTGCGGGCGATGCGCAGCTCGCTCTCGATTCGTTCCTTGGCCGCGGTGGTGCTCTCCAGGTCCTTGATGTAGTCCCGCAAGGCTTTTTTCATGTCGCTGAAGCTGTGGGTGAGGTAGCCGATCTCGTCGTTGGTCCTCACGACGGGCAGTTCGACCTCCAGGTTTCCCCGGGCGACCTCCCGGGCACTTTCGGTCAGGGCCCTCAGCGGTCGGGAGATGCGCTCGGCGATCAGGATGATCACCAGACTGAGCAGCAGCAGTCCCCCGGCTCCGATCCCTAGGGTATATCGGGAGAGGCTGTTGACTTCGTCGAAGATCTCCTCTTCGGGGATCACCACGAGCATGCTGTACTGCAGGGAGGGCAGCTCTACATAGTAGAGCCATACCGCCTCGTCACCGAGGAAACGCTCTAGTGCCACGAACCCCTGTTGCCCGTCAAGGATGGCGAAGACCGTCTGATCCAGCTCCTCGCTTCCGTCAGCCAGGGCGAGATCCTGTAGGAGGGTGCTCATGATCAGGTCTTGTCTGGGGTGGGTGATAATCTGTCCCTGCTTCGAGACCAGGAAGGAGTAACCTGCGCCGAGGGGATGAATTTGGTTCATGCTGCGGTTCATGTTGTCGAGGGATATATCTGCTGTCACCACCCCGATGAAGGTCCGCTGGCCTCTGATCGTCCGGTAAATGGGGGCGCTGAAGGTGACCATGAGTATATTGCCGCTGCCTTCGTCAAAATAGGGCTCGCTCCACAGGGGAGTCTTCCGGTCCCTGGGCAGCCGGTACCAGTCCATATTGAAGTAGTCGTAGTCCTCCCCCCCCAGCCAGCGAAGGCGTATCTCTCCTTCCTCGTGCTTGTAGTAGGGGGCGTAGTAGCGCTGCTGCGGATCGAAGGCATATGGGGCGAAGGATGCCGTGGAGCCGAAAACTACGGGGCTGCTGCGGACGAAACTCTCGAGCAGGGACAGAACCTTCCCCTCGGTGTAGGAACGCTCTCCCAGCGTCTCGGCAAGGGCCAGAGGAACCCTTTGGATACCAAGCGTTCCTGCTTCGAGACGCCGTGCTACCGCGCCGGTAAGGGTGGCCATGTTCTCCCGGACATTCTCCAGGGCCTGGGTGCGGGAGGCGTAATAGTTGTAACCGAAGGCAGCGAGGAAGATGAGGGTGGTGCTCGACAGGACGAAAAAGGCCAGACGCAGGGCGAAGCGACGGGGGGTCTGTTTAGATTCTGTTGCTTCTGCGCTGATTGAAGCAGGAGCGGCACTCATGACCCCTCCGGAGTTTGACGCAGAAAATGTAGGCCCAGCAAATTCCGTTTTCCGTCCCGGCGGTATTGCAGCTCGTCGGCAAAATTTCGGATAAAATGCACGCCCAGACCCCCGATCTCCCGGGAAGCGATATCTGCAGAGAATTCCACATCGGGAGCTTCCAGGGGATTGAAGGGGATTCCTTCATCGGCGAGGCTGATCTGCAGCCCCTTCGCCGTTGAAGTGCAGCAGACCTCCAGGTTTCCCGGTTCCCCGCCGTAGGCGTGATGCATGACGTTGACGGCAGCCTCTTCAATCACCAGCTCGATGCGCTGCAACCGCCCTTTGTCCAGCCCTGCACGCAGAGCATGTTCTTCCACAAACTGGAGCAGGGGCTCCAGGCTCTCCGGTTCGGCCGAAAGGCGAAGGCAGAGTCGACTCATGCCCGAAGTCTCTCTCTGGCCTCCTGCGTCGTAGCGCAGAGGGGAAAGAGCCTGTCCACTCCCGAGAGGTGAATTACTTCGGCAACCAGGTCCTGGGCTCCTGCGAAGGCGATGCTTCGGTTCTGTCGCTCCAGGCGCTTGGCGATGCGCAGGATGCTGCGCAGCCCGGCGCTGGAGAGGAAATTGACCCCTTCGAGATTCACAACCAGATTTTTCGGGTCGCCCTGGATCGCCTCTTCGAGAGCTTTTTCAAAGTCCGGAGCCGTCAGGCTGTTGATTTTCCCTTCCACACGCGCCTCACGGACATCTCCGAAATCCTCGCCTTCTACCTTCATTTTCTTCCCCCTCATTCCCAAGCGCGACTACCCGCTTCTGGAAAACTTAGCTCGATCTGTTATCCTATTTCTTCGATGCGGATAGATTTGTCCGTCGAAGATTGTTTAAAGCATAGCCCAGCGCAGAGCGCACACAAGTCACTGGAACCGGGGGGGGACTTAATGGTTTTGTACGAAAATCCGCCGACCGCAGCTCAGAAGGACTGCTCTTGGTCACTGCGGCCTCAAGCGCTCCTCCTGTACCTGGCAGGGGGGCTGGTCCTGGTCTTATGCCTTATTCTCCATCCCTCTGCTGCCGCGGCCGAAGAGCCACCGGTGCCTACAGAGCAAAGGCCCCCCGCTACCTCTTTTGACCGTTTCTTCGGTAACAGTGCCTTTGCCGAAGAGTTCATGGGGACTCAGCTTCGCCTGAACCTCATCGGGCTGGTCTCCAACGACGCTTCTTTTTCGCTAGATGCCAATACCCGTATCAAGCTCAGAATGCCCGGCTTTGATAATCGGCTGCACCTGCTGCTGAGCGGAGATTCGGCTGACGACCCGCTGGAATCAGGGCTTGAGGGGACGGTGGGGGAGCGCGATCCCCTGCACCAGGAGGATGATGCCGAGGACGCCCTGATTCTTCAGTATTTTCTGGCGGCCAGCCGCAGGTGGAATGTTCATGTCAGTCCGGGGGTTCGTTTCGATTTTCCCCCGGAACCCTTCGTCAAGGCCAGGGCGCGGCGCACTTTTGCCCTGGATCGCTGGGAGCTCAAGGCAGCCCAGGGGGTGTTCTGGTACCTGCGTCGGGGCGTCGGCGCCACGACGCGTTTTACCGCCGACCGCCCCCTGAAAGAAAAACGCCTGCTTCGCGCCACCTCCGGGGTTGCCTGGTCTGAGCAGGTCGATCATCTGAACCTCGACGCGTCCCTGCTTCTTTATCAGTCTCTGACGGACGGCGCGGCCCTCGAATACCAGCTCGCTGTCCATGGCACCGACCGTCCCACCGTGCGCAGCACCTCCTATCACGCCTCCGCCAGTTACCGCAGGAATCTAGGGCCCTCCTGGCTGTACGGCGAGCTCAAAGGGGCGCTGCTCTTTCCGAGGGAGGAAGATTTTGACGTCACTCCCTCGGTGATGTTTAAGCTTGAAGGGATTTTTGGAGGCGGGAGAAAAGGCTAGGGCGGGATTGTTGCGGTGGCCCTAGAAAGAGCGAAGAATGCTGGCGTTAAAATGGATGAAGCACCTGCTTCAAGTTGGTGTCCGTGGTTAGTGGGCCACTACGCAAAACCCTTTAACCGGAGGGTTACGTCCCTCCAGGCGCCTTCATCTTTTTGCTTGCCCAAAAAGACGAAGCAGAAAAAGGGCACCCAACTGTCTTGCCCGCCTGCGGCAGGTTCCCTCCGCTACGGGTGCAGCTTCCGGGATGCCAGACGGGACATCCCTGTCCCGATGTCAGGCTCGGCATCCCTGCCTCGCCCCTTCGGGCCTTATCGGAATCAGCACCCTCCGCTCCGGCGGCGACTGATGGGGAATGCCACTGCTTATAAATCACTCGTCCGCAAAGCGGGCGAGCAAATCCCCCCCCCCTTATTTGCTCTCGCCGTGCGGCGGCATCCGTCAGCGGAACAGGTCCCATCGTTTCCTGATGGGGGCGAGGCATGATGCCGAGCTTTTTCGTGGGGCAGGGATGCCCCATCCGAAAAACCCCGCTGACGGATGCCGCCGCACGGCGAGAGCAAATAAGGG
>JAAXQG010000029.1 GCA_012974445.1 Desulfuromonadales bacterium | reverse complement strand
CTTCTGGCTGTCATACCGAAGACACCGGCAGCAGGCACGTGAGCGCAACCAGCTCCTCAACATGGACGACCGGATGCTCAAGGATATCGGCCTCATTCGCGCTGGCGTTCATCGGATCGCAAAGAACAACCATGATTAGTCCGAATCTTCCGCTGGTGTACGAAACCGTCTATACCGACAGGTTGATTCAAACAAAAAACTATTGAACAGGGATGAAGGGGATAAGATCAGTCAAAGATCAGGATCGCTGCCTTTGACTTTATATCTCGTTCATCCCGTTTATCCCTGTAAAAAGCTTTTGTATTTCCCGTAAGTTCTCCGACTTGATGGGGCATATCAATACTGGCGGAAAAATGGTGCTAATCAGGTAGTATAATTGATTCTGTAGTCGGGCAGGCGCATTCGCCGGACATTCGAACCTACAAAGGCAGGTGATGAGCACTGTACGCAATAGTTTTCAACTATCGGCTTCTGCTGGCGCTGGCACTTCTCTTCTCCGGGTTGTGCTGCCGGGCAGCCATTGCTGAGGACCAGAGCACCTTCGACGGGGCGCGTGAGGGGATGGTTCAGCTCCAGCTGGAACGACGGGGCATATCCGATCCCGCGACCCTGGAAGCCATGGCCCAAGTCCCCCGCCACCTGTTCGTTCCCCCGGGGTACCAAGAGAGAGCCTACAGCGATACTCCCCTGCCCATAGGGCACGGTCAAACCATCTCCCAGCCCTACATCGTCGCCTTCATGACGCAAACCATCCGCCCCGCCCCGGGGATGAAGGTGCTTGAGATCGGCACCGGCTCGGGCTATCAGGCAGCCGTTCTGGCGGCAACCGGCGCCCGGGTCTACAGCATCGAGATCATACCGGAGCTGGCCCAAAGCGCCCGGGAGAACCTGGCTCGAAGCGGCTACGCGGGGGTTCGGCTCCGGGAGGCGGACGGTTACTTCGGCTGGCCGGAAGAGGCACCCTTCGACGCCATTCTGGTCACCGCCGCTGCCCCCTTCGTCCCCCCGCCGCTGATCAAGCAGCTCAAGGTCGGCGGAAAGATGATTATCCCCGTCGGCTCCCCCTTCCTGGTCCAGACGCTGATGCTGGTGGAAAAAGATGAGCGGCGGACCCGATCCCGCAGCCTGATGCCGGTGCGCTTCGTGCCCTTCCGGAGGTCGGAGTGAGCGGGGCAAACAGCCCCTTGCGCCTGCACCTTGCACTGGGGCTCATCTCGGTGGCGGTGGTGGCTCTGCAACTGGTGCTGATGCAGATCCTCGCCATCACCCAGTGGCACCATTTCGCCTACATGGTCATCTCCCTGGCGCTACTGGGTTTCGGAGCCTCCGGCACCCTCATCGCCCTTTGCCGCGGCTGGCTGCTTTCGCGCATGGACCGCCTGCTTCCGCTGCTGCTCTTTGCCAGCGCGGCCACCATGGCCTCGGTGACAAGCGCAACCCAGAGACTCTTCGGGGGCTTCGACTCCTACCTACTCTTCTTCGACCCCTCCCAGATCGGGCGACTGCTGCTGGTTAACCTGCTCTTCGCCGTCCCCTTCTTTCTCGGAGCCCTGGCCATCGGCCTGATCCTGGTGCAGCATGTGGAGCGCATCGGAAGTCTTTATTTCGCAAACCTCCTCGGTTCGGGGCTGGGCGGCCTCGCGGGGATCGCCGCCCTCTCCCTGCTCTTTCCCGAGCGCCTGCCCGCCCTCATCGCCCTGTTCGCCCTGGCTTCCGGCCTGACTCTGGTGAAGAGCGGAGACAGGATTCAGCTCATCGCAGCGGCCACTTGCGCCGCGGTGATCGCCGTATTTCTCCTCCAGCCCCCTTCGCTGACCCTGTCCCAGTACAAGGATCTTCGCGGCGTCCTCGAGCTGCCTGAAGCACAGATCGTCGCATCGCGTCCCGGCCCCCTGGGGCTGGTGCAGATCGTATCCGCCCCGACCCTGCGGCACGCGCCCGGGCTGAGCCTGAACTATCGGGGGGAGGTTCCGGTGCGGGATCTGGTCTTCAACAACGGCAACAGCTTCGGGCCCGTGCCCCTCTGGCCACCGGCGGACGCCCCTCCGGATCAGAGCACGGCCGCCTTCCCCTACGCCTTCGGCCCCCCCGGGTCGGTGCTCGTCCTGCACGCGGCAACCGGAGACACAGCCGCCCGGGCCCTCGGCAATGGCGCCTCGAGGGTGACGCTCGTGGAGCCGCACCTTGATGCTCTGGAGCTGCTGCGCGAGATCTACCCCGGCAGCGCCGGCCGGCTGCTAAATCATCGGTCGGTCGATGTTCAGGGCATGGAGCCGCGGGCCTTTCTCGCCACGACCAAAGAAAAGTTCGACCTGATCCTGCTGCCCAGCGTCGGCGCTTTCGGAGGCACCGCCGGGCTCTTCGCCCTGCAGGAAGAATACAGCCTGACCGTCGAGGGGATAGGCGCCCTCTGGCAGCATCTCGCCGCCGACGGAATGCTCTGTCTCCCGGTCTGGTTCGATTATCCCCCCCGCAATCCGCTGCGTCTTGCCGCGACCCTCATCGAAGCGCTCCGAACCCAGGGCATCGACGCCCCGCAGCACCATCTAGCGGCGGTGAACAGCTGGGGCGACCTGGGTTTCTGCCTGAAACGCTCCCCCTTGAGCGCAGGCGATCTGGAGCGAATTCGCGCCTTTGCCCAGGAGATGCAGTTCGACCCGCTGCTGCCCCCCGATCTGAGGCCTCAGGAGCGCCATCGCTATCACGCCCTGCAGGACGAGCGGTTCTTCACCGATCTGGACCGGCTGTTCACCCCCGGGGCACAGCAATTCCTGGCCGAATACCCCTTCCGGCTTCGCCCGGCCACCGACGATCGCCCCTTCTTCTCCCAGTTTCTGCGCTGGCAGAGCCTCCCAGAACTGGCCCGGCTCTTCGGAGAACGCTCCATCCCCTTCCTGGAGATGGGCTATCTCATCGTGATCCTGACCTTCTGCCAGATGTGGGTTGCCGCCGTAGTGCTGATCCTGCTGCCCCTCCTGCGTCTGGGTTGGGGCGGCCAGGAACGAGTGCGCACCCTGCTCTATTTCGGCGGTCTGGGCGCCGGCTACATGCTGGTGGAGATCGACCTCATCCACCGCTTCGTCCTCTACCTGGGGCACCCGGTCTACGCCGCGTCTGCAGTCATCTGCGCCCTGCTGGTCTTCTCCGGCATCGGAAGCCAGGCGAGCACCTACATCGCCCCCAAGGGGCGCACCCGGCAGCTGGCCGCCGCCACAGTGGTGCTGCTGCTGATCCTCTACAGCCTGCTGCTGCCGCCGCTGATCGAACTGAGCATCGCGCTGCCGCTGCTCTGGAAAACCCTCCTCGCCATAGTGTTCATCGCTCCGCTGGGCCTCGCCATGGGGCTGCCCTTCCCTCTCGGGCTCAGAGCCCTCTCCCTTGAAAACGAGCCCCTCGTCCCCTGGGCATGGGGGATCAATGGCTGCCTCTCGGTGCTGAGCACCTCCCTTGCGACCATCATCGCGGTAGAGGCCGGGTTTACCGCCCTGTTTCTGGTTGCCGCGGCGGCCTATGGCACCGCCGCGCTCTCCGGGGGACGGAACTGATCTGATGCTTTCAGGAGTTTTCGGGCAGGAAAAAGCGGGCAGGAGTAAGTCGCACGGACAACCCCGGTGATATTGAGGATGAACAAGAGGGCGCTCTCGGTATGGAATATTCCATCGATTGAGCCGTGAGAATGCCGAGTCTCGCCCCGGCGTGCGACTTACTTTTCTTGCTTGTCCAAGCAAAGTAGGCAAAAGAAGGACTCCCGGACAAAGCACTTGTGCGGATGAAATCCGTAGGGCGGATGCGGCTTGGGGGCGGTACTTCTCTGCATACTCTTTTGTTGCCTGGGCAAAAGAGTATGGCGGCTGTCGGGTCGCAACCCCGACGGTTTTACTTTTATAGATACACCTCCCAAAACTAGAAACTAAAGAACTGAACATCCCGCTAGAATTTTCAAGCAAAAATTCAATCTCTCAGGATATATGCCCTCTGGTCTTTGAACATTTTGAATATGATGCGACATAGATGTCGGCCCAAAGCTCTAACTGCCTGATTGTGTCCTTTGCCTTCAGCGCGTTTCTTTTCATAGTATCGTTGCGATACCGGTACATATTTACGATGTCGGTCCACTGCGACCATCATTGCAGCCCTGGCTCGGCGGTTTACTTGGCGTGGTGATTTAGTGCCTTTGTATTGCCCTGAACTGTTATCCAAGGCCGCCATCCCTAGATAAAGGGCGAGACCTGGTCAGCTCCAATATACGGCCAGCATCTTCTTGGATCATTTCTCCGACCCATTCGGTCTCAGCACTGAACTGGGCCTGTTTCTGCCACCGTAGGATTTGATCGGCGTATTTGGCTCCAATTCCGGGTATTTTGCGTAAGGTTTTCATCTGCATCCGCTGAAGTTTCCGCAGATCGTCGGTGCTGGTCAGAAGCCGAAGAAACCATAGGTTGCCTGCATCGCCGGTCAAAGCTGACAGGCTGGGGCAAATTGCTTGCAGATCGGACTGAAAATTGTTCAATACCCGAACTCGTTCATTGACCAACCGGCGGCGCCGACGACTGAATCGTTTGAGCATTCTATTTTCTCGGGGAGTTTCGGCCACCACTTGCAGCACACCCTTGGCCATAGGAAGGTGATCCTGAAGTTGAAACAGTTCTAGTCCTCGGCGAGCATCAATAACATCAGTTTTTGCTGCACCAGGGAAAATCTCTTTGAACCTAGCTAACTTCAGATTATTGATATTGTACAATTGCCAACCACGAGCTAGCACCATCGAGTCGAGAGGTCTTGCGTAACCATTATACCCCTCCATGGCAACCCGGATAGGGCATTGATACTGCAGTTCTAGTTGCTCCAGTTTAGCAAAAAAGGTTCTGAAGCCCTCCGGTTGATGACTGATACTAAATTCATCGAGCACTTCCCCAGAGGACAGGCCCACTGCAACCTGGTGGGACTTGCAGCCTACATCGACACTGACACGAATGTCTGAAGGTGGGCAGTAAAACATAAGCGGCTCCTTTCAATAGACAAACCCTG
>JAAXQG010000107.1 GCA_012974445.1 Desulfuromonadales bacterium | reverse complement strand
GTGCAATTCAACAATCCGGTGAGAGATAGGCAGGCCAAGGCCCGTCCCTTCAGACCGGGTCGTAAAGAATGGATTAAAGATATTACGCATTACCTCAGGAGATATCCCCCCTCCGGTGTCTTCGACCTGGAAAGAGACTGCGGGCTCCCCCCTGAGCGTTGTCGATGAGGTATGGATCCGAAGCGTCCCGCCAGCGTTCATGGCCTGACGGGCGTTACCCAACAGGTTCAGAAGAACCTGTCGAAGCAAGGGCGCATCGCCCTGAAAGAAGAGCTCTGCCGTGGAGAACTCTTCCACCAGTTCGATACCAGAGCGCTCCAGGCGCTCCCCTTCCAGCTCCAGGGCCTCCTTGAAAATAGCCCGAGGCGAGCAGACTCCGTAGCAGAGAATTTGCTTTTTAGTGAAATTGAGAATTCCTGACAGAACCCCCTCCAGGCGGCGCACCTCACGGGTCATGATATCGGCATACTCCCGCTCCTTGCTCTCGGGCGGAACCAGACGCGCCAGCCGATGAGCGTAGCCTCCAAGAGAAAGAAGAGGATTGCGAAGCTCATGGGCCATGGAGGCCCCCATCTCACCCACTGCGGCAAGACACTCATTCTGAAGCATCCGCTCCTGCGCCCGATGAAGCTCCCCGTGGGCCTGCTCCAGGCGCTCGATCAGTCGGCCATTCTCCATGGACTGCCCCACCTGACTGGCAAAGAGCTTGAGCAGATGGAGATCCTGAGGGCTGATCCTTCCCCCTCGACGGGGCCCCTCGACCACCAGTACGCCGACTACCCCTGAACGACCGTCCAGCGGAGCACAGGCATAACTGCCACCCAGCAGAGATTCGAAACCTCCTTCGCCCAACAGAACATCCCCGCAAGACTCATCAACATGAAGAGTCACCCCCTCGAGCGCACAACGCGACAGAGGGTGGGTGAGTTCATCCAGGCTCAGACGCAGCTGCATCACGGCTCGGCAGAAAGGGGTCTCAACCTGGGACTGCAGCGCGGCGGCGCTCACGACCGGAGACTCCCAGCTCCGGGCAGATTGGGAATCGGGGAGTATCGACGGCGAGCTTGCGCTGGTGACCCCAAGCATTCCCTGCAGCGTCGCGCTACGACGATTTACCATCAGGAGCATGGCCCTGTGAAAACCTAAGCTTCCGTCGGCCGTAATCGCCGAGAGGGCAAAGTGCATCAGCTCATTGTTCCCCAAAAGACCATGCATTGCCCTGGAGGCACGATAAAGCAGCTCAAGCCCCTCACAGTCACAACCGATCAGCTTATTTTTGCCCGCCGGGGGGGCTGCATCCAGACGTGAAACTATTTGACCGATCCCCAGAACGCAGGCCTGAAGCAATTCGGAGGCATCGCTTTCAAGAGCCTCAGGTAAACGATTCCCCCTCAGGACCCCAAGGGGATGCCCCTCATGGCTTAAGGGGATATATATATAGGCCTCGCTAAGCAAGGGGGCTGAGCGACCGAGGCATTGCCCTTCAAGACTCGTGGAGAGTTCGATGCGAAAGGAAGAAAAACCCGGGGGGCCATCGGAATTGAGGCAAAGGGAGAAATGCTGCCTTGAGGAAGAAAGCAGAAAAAAGCAGAGGTTGGAAAAAGAGAAGGCCTCCCTGAGGAGGCCCATTAGGTTCTGCAGCTCATCCGGCGCAACGGAACCATTGCGATGGGCGAGCTGCAGGGTGCTCACCAGGAGTCGGCACCCGCTGACATCAGCCCCCCTCGATACGGATAAGCTGGTCATCAGCCGATCTTTTCGAGCCGTTCCTGCTCGGTCTTACAATCGATGCACAGCGTGGTCACCGGACGGGCACGAAGTCGAGCTTCGCCGATGAGTTCCTCACAGCTCTCGCAAATGCCGTACTCACCCTCATCGATTCGCTCGATGGCTTCCTTGATCTTGTTGATCAGCTTGCGCTCTCGGTCGCGGATTCGCAGCTCAAAACTGCGATCCGACTCCTCGGAGGCACGGTCCGTCGGGTCAGGGAAATTGACCTTCTCGCTCGTCATCTCCGAGACGGTACGATCGGCATCCCTAAGCAACTCGGCAAGCTGCTTCTGAAGAATATTTCTGATATCTGAAACTGCGTGATTTTCCATGGCAGACTCCCTTCGATTTGACTTCCCCGAGGCTAATCGAAAAGCCCATATGAGTCAATAAAAATGGGGCAGCTCCAAGACACTTGAAGTCTATCGACTTCTTCGGACGGAAGCTAAAACAGGCACACAAGGGAGCAAGTTCTCAGCTTCGTTAAAAAGCCCATAGCCATAGGCCTGGAAAGACTACGAGCCGAAGAGCCGAACCTACAGCCTGTGCCTTGAGAAGCCAGGCAACTCCTAAAAAGGCCCTGCAAACTGAATATAAAGTATCATGCTCACCAGCGCCACTGCCAGCCAGCAGGAAACGATATCCGACGTCTTGACCGGGGGCGCCTTGGCCATCTCCCGCGTGGTCTCGGTGACCGCATCGGTACCCACTCGCTCCATGAGCAGCTGGAGCATTTGGGGGAAGTCCGCGTAGGCATTGGAGAGGATGATAAAGTGGTCCTCCGAACTGAGGGTCAAAAAAGCCCTCTTGCGCACCAGCACCGTATCCATGTCCACAATTTCGGAAAAATCAAGAGAGCAGGATCGGAACAACTTCCGGACCCGGATCGCTGTGGTTCCAACCTCGACTCTCCGGAAAAAACTCTCCACAAAGAGGAAGGTTACCGGCAGCAGCATCAAGGTCAGGATAACGATCTTCCCACGAGTCTCGCCCTGCACAATACAAAGCAAGAGGAGAAAAAGCGTCTCCACCAGCAGAACACCCAGCGGAAGCAGAAAGGTCTTGCGAATAGCAAAACTTGAAACCTCGGTCATAACCCTACCCCTTTCTGAGAAAGACACCACTTCGGCCGCCACGCTTTTCTTCTAGGCGAATCTCGCCTATCACCATCTCCTTGTCGATGGCCTTGCACATATCGTATACCGTCAGAGCCGCCACGGTCACGGCGCTGAGCGCCTCCATCTCCACGCCGGTCTGACCGCCTACCTTGACCATAGCCTCAATCTCAAGACGCCCCTGGCCTGGGTAGGGGCGAAAGTCGATGGAAATGGAGGTGAGCAGCAGAGGATGACAGAGGGGAATCAGCTCTGCCGTCTTTTTGGCGGCCATAATTCCTGCCAGTCGCGCCACGCCTAGGACATCGCCCTTTTTCATGGAGTGATCCAGAATGCGGCTCAGCGTCTCCTCGGCCATGCGCACCTCTCCCAGAGCCCTGGCCATCCGCTCGCTGACCGACTTGTCTCCCACGTCGACCATGATCGCCCGACCTTCCGGGTCAAAATGTGTCAATTCTTCCGCCATGGCAAAACCTCCGATAAATATCTCAGTCGAAAAGATTTTCGAGCATCTCGCCGACATTCTTAACTGCAAAGAGTTGAAGTCCCTTGGGGACCTCCAGATTCTTCATGTTGCCCAGGGGCAAAAAACATCGGTCAAAACCGAGACGGGCTGCTTCGCCTACCCGCAGTTCCGGACGATTGATGGCCCGTACCTCGCCGGCCAGACCGACCTCTCCGAAGACCAGAGTGCGCTCGGGCACCGGGCGATCCATAAGACTCGAGGCCAGCGCAGCGGCAATGCCCAGATCCACTGCCGGCTCATCCAGAGTTACCCCCCCGGCGACGTTGAGAAAAACATCCTGATCCAGCAGGGAGAGTCCGACCCTCTTTTCAAGAATGGCCAGGAGCAGCGTAATTCGCCCCCGGTCGATCCCCAGACTGGTGCGCTGAGGGGTTCCATAAGAGCTGGTACTCACCAGGGACTGAAGCTCCACCAGGATCGGGCGACTCCCTTCCAGGGCGGGGATCACCACGCTACCTGAGACGCCTCTGGGTCGCTCGGCCAGAAAGAGTTCCGACGGGTTGGGAACTTCAGCCAGCCCCCCCTCTTTCATCTCGAACACCCCGATCTCGTTGGTGGAACCAAAGCGGTTTTTCACCGCACGAAGTATCCGGTAGGGATTGCCGCTGTCCCCCTCGAAATAAAGGACGGTATCGACCATGTGCTCCAACACCCGGGGACCGGCGATGGCTCCGTCCTTGGTCACATGCCCCACCAGAAAGGTGCTCAGCCCCTCCCCCTTGGCCTGGCGCATGAGCCTGGCGGCGCATTCGCGAACCTGACTGACGCTGCCGGGAGCCGACTCAAGACTGGAGGTGGACACCGTCTGAATCGAATCGATGGCCAGAAAGCGGGGCTTGAGCTGCCGTACCTGCTCCATCACCGCCTCCAGATTGGTTTCGGAGAGCAGATAGAGATCAGGCGCAACAACCTTCAGACGCTCTCCGCGCAGCTTCACCTGATGGGCAGACTCTTCAGCCGTCACATAAAGAGCGGGCCCCGCAGCAGAGAGGTTGGCCATGGCCTGAAGCAGCAGGGTCGATTTGCCGATGCCGGGATCCCCCCCCAGCAGGGAGAAGGAGCCGGGAACGACCCCGCCACCGAAGACCCGATCGAGCTCGGAAATGCCACAGCTCTCCCGGTCCTCTTCCCGAGCGCAAACCTCTGAAAGCCGCACTGGCACCTCCAGGGTAGCCGGAGCTGATTTTCCCTTCACCGGTGCCTGTATGGCCTCTTCGGCAAAACAGCTCCACTGCTGGCAATCGGGACAGCGCCCCATCCACTTGGGGCTGCGGTATCCACATTCCTGGCAGAGGTAAGTTGTTTTGACTTTCAATGCGCGCCCCATAAAGAGAAATGAATAAATATTCTCGGCCATATTAGGCACAGCCCGGATGGGAGTCAATGACTCCTTGTCCCCGAGGGGGGGATTCTCTTATGATTGCGGGATCATGGAGGACAAAAGATGTCTTGCGCCCCCGAGCCCCGAGACGGTAGTATTGAACAAATCCAGACCGAAAGAGTCAGCTATGCGCCGCAATCATATTTCCCTCAAATACGCGCAGCAGTGCCTTGAGCTCTCCTGCAACGGGGCACGGGTGTTGCGCCCCGAGCTGGGCCCCCCTCCCGAGGCCTCCGAGACACTCATCGACCGTGCTCTGGACGCTCCCCTGGGAACTCCTGCTCTGGAGCAGATCGTTCGCCCCGGGGAGAAGGTTCTGATTGTCACCTCGGATATCACTCGCTACACCGCCAGCGAACTCTATCTCCCCCGGATCGTGCAGCGGCTGAGCCGGGCAGGCATCCGAGATGAGGACATGGAAATTCTCATCGCGCTGGGAATTCACCGCAAGCAAAGCGATCAGGAGCACCAGCGAATTCTGGGGCCCCTGTACGGACGCATCCGGGTCACCGACCACGACTGTGATGATCCGAAGGAGCTTCGCCACTTGGGAACCACCCCTGCGGGGATTGATGTGCTCATCAATCGCCGCGCCCTGGAGGCCGACCGCCTCATCGTCACCGGAACGGCGGGCTTTCATTATTTTGCCGGTTTTGGCGGGGGGCGAAAAGGGCTGATACCTGGTATTGCTGGCAGACAGACCTGCATGGACACCCATTTCAGCGTTTTCAATCCGCCCGAGCAGGGGGGGAAGCATCCCCTGGCCACCGCTGGCGTGCTTGAGGGCAACCCCGTCCATGAAAATCTGCTGGCCGCCGCCCGCATGCTTCAGCCTGACTTTCTGCTTAACACCGTGCTTTCCCCCTCCAAGGGGATTCTGGGGGTCTACTGTGGCGAGCTGGAAGCAGCCCATCTTGCGGCCTGCGATCAGATTCGAACCCTCTACGCCGCGCCCCTGGAGGCTCCGGCTGATCTGGCCCTTGTCTCCTGCGGCGGTCACCCCAAGGACATCAACTTCATCCAGGCCCACAAAGCTCTGGACTACGGCGTGCGCGCCCTCAAGCCGGGAGGCACCCTGATTCTGCTGGCAGCCTGCCCCGACGGCTTCGGTAACGCCACCTTCATCGACTGGTTTCGCCACAGGGACCTGGAAACCTTTGAAGCAGCGCTGCGGCAAGACTATGAGATCAACGGGCAGACAGCCTACGCAACCCTGGACAAGGCACTTCGCTTTGACCTGATCCTGATCAGCGAACTGTCCCGCCAGCAGACCGAGGCCATGGGGATGCGCAAGGCCCTTGACCTCAAAGAAGCCCTGGCGATGGCAGATGATCGGTTGCCTCAAAATCCCGTTCGACTTATTATCCCCGATGGCGGAAGCGTTCTGCCTGGACTAAAGAACTGACCCGATCCAATTCAAAAAGACCTTCTCCCTACACTATAAAGGATTGATTCATGCTGGACTCCCGCATTGTTCGCATACTTCAAGAGACCGTCGGCAAGGAGAATGTCTCCACCGAGCAGGCCGACCGGATCTGCTATTCCTACGACGCTACCCAGCAGCGCTTTCTTCCTGACGTGGTAGTGCACCCCGGCTCTCCCCGCGAGGTCAGCCTGATCATGAAGATGGCCAACGCCGAGAAAATTCCTGTCTTCCCCCGAGGGGCAGGCAGCGGCTTCACCGGCGGCAGTCTCCCCACCAAAGGGGGAATCGTGCTGGTTATGACCCGCCTCGACCGCATCCTGCGCATCGACGAAGAAAACCTCATCGCGGAGGTCGAACCCGGGCTGGTCACCGAGCAGTTTCAGCTGGCAGTAGAGAAGGTCGGCCTCTTCTACCCCCCGGACCCTGCGTCGCTCAAGTTCAGTACCATGGGCGGTAACGTGGCCGAATGCGCCGGGGGACCGCGCTGCGTCAAATACGGCGTCACCAAGGACTACATTCTGGGGCTGGAAATTGTCACCCCCCAGGGCGACATCATCCGCACCGGTGGCGAAACCATGAAGGGAGTCGTCGGCTACGACCTGACCAAACTCATGGTGGGCAGCGAAGGAACTTTGGGCATTATCACCAAGATCATCGTCAAACTCATCCCCCTGCCAGAAGCCAAGAAGACCATGCTGGTCCAGTTCGATTCCATCGACGGTGCGGCTCAGGCGGTCTCCAGTATTATCCGGGGCAAGATCATTCCCACCACCCTCGAATTCATGGATGCCACCACCATCGACTGCGTGCGCAAGGCCACCAGCCTGGACCTTCCCGAGTCGACCCGCGCGGTGCTGATCATCGAAGTGGACGGCGATCAGGACCTCATCAACCGACAGGCGAAGCGCATCCTGGAGATCATCGCTCCTCTGGGGGTTATTTCCACCCAGGTAGCCGAGACCCAGGCTGAAAGCGAAGCTCTCTGGCAGGTGCGCCGCAGCGTCTCGGCCAGCCTGCGCAAGGTCAACCCCGACAAATTCAACGAAGATATCTGCGTGCCCCGAAGCAAGGTGCCGGACATGATTCGAGCCATCGAGGGGATCTCCGCTAAACATGCCGTACCTATCGTCAACTTCGGCCACGCTGGAGACGGCAACATCCATGTCAACGTCATGGTTGACCTCAAGACCCCCGGTGAGCACGATCGGGCTCACAGGGCCATTGAGGAAATTTTCGCCGAGACCCTGAAACTTGGCGGCACCATGAGCGGTGAGCATGGCATCGGCATCACCAAGGCCCCCTACATCCCCATGGAGCTCGACCCCATCGCGGTCACCTACATGAAGACCATCAAGCGTGCGCTGGATCCTAACAATATTCTCAATCCGGGGAAGGTCTTCCTGGAAGACCAGTGATCCCTTTTTTTTGAAAGCGTTACAAACACCATGAGCGGTCACAAGAAGCTGAAGGATTTTCAGGAACAGATAGAGCAGTGCGTCAAGTGCGGCAGCTGCCGCGCCCATTGCCCGGTATTCGGACAGCAGAAGCGCGAGTCAGCAGTGGCCCGCGGCAAGATCGCCCTGGCCCAGGCCCTGCTTGAAGGAGAGATAACGCTGGACAAGCGCTTGGTGGAGGACATGTCCAAATGCCTGCTCTGCGGTAGCTGCGTCAACAAGTGCCCCAACCTAGTCCCCACCGACGAGATCGTCATGGCCACAAGACGCACTATCTCCAAAGAACGGGGACTGAGCCCCCTGGGGAAAATGATCTCGGTGGCCCTTAAAAACCCCGGTGCCGTCCGGGTGCTGGGCAAGACGGGGCATCGTCTTACGGGACTGCTCTTTCGCAAGGTTGCTGGCAACAGCGGTCTGCGCCTTCGTTTCCCCGTACCCTACATCGCCAAGGACCGCTCCCTGCCCGAGCTGGCCTCCGCGACCTTTCTAGAGGGGCAACCGGAGTTCATCCCCGGCAAAGAAGGGCAGCCCACCGTCGCCTTTTTCGTCGGCTGCATGATCAATCACGCCTATCCACAGATCGGCGAGGCCACCTTGCGGGTGCTGCGCTTCATGGGACTGAATATCATTCTGCCCAAAGCCCAGAACTGCTGCGGTCTGCCCGCGCTCTCCAGTGGGGATGGCGATACGGCTCGTGTGCTGGCCGACCGTAATCTGGCGGCCTTCTCCGAAAAGCAGCCCGACTACATTCTCACCTCCTGTGCCAGCTGCACCCATGCTCTGGCCAAACACTACCGGGGCCTCTCGCAGGACCACGACGACTTTGCCGCCAAGGTCATGGACGTCCACCTTTTTCTGGAACAGGCCGGTCTGGTCGAGCAATTGAAACAGCTGCCCCAGGGAGACGATAATATCCGAGTCACCTATCACGACCCCTGCCACCTTCGGGGACAGGGAATCACTCGCGAGCCTAGAGCTCTGCTTCGAGCGATCCCCGGCATCGAGTTTGTCGAGATGGAAGGGGCGGATCGCTGCTGCGGTCTGGGAGGAACCTTCTCGGCCTATCACTACGGCATGAGCCAGGGGATCGGAAGCATCAAAGCTGCAGGGATCGAATCCAGCGCCGCCGAACTTGTCGCAACGGCCTGCCCCGGCTGCATGATGCAGCTTCAGGACAGCATCAACCATGCGGGGCTTAAAACCGGCGTCATCCATCTGATGGAGCTCATCGCAAATCGCCTGCCCGCGTAGAAGCCGCACCTGATTCTCGTTTCATAAAAAAGACCCCGGAGCCCAGTGTGGCCTTCGGGGTCTTTTTTATGAATACATTGCTATCAAATGCACATATCCATATAATGGGTTTTTATCAATTCTTTCGAGGAGCAAACTCATGGTCCAGCGCAGCGCCCGTTTCGCCCTTCTGTGCCGCCTCTTTTCATACCCCGATGCCCGGCTCTGCTCGGAGCTGCCCACTCTGGCCCTTCAAGCCGCATGGCCGCTGCCCGAAGAGCTTGAGATCCCTCCCCTGACAGAGCTGGAAACCTCGCATACCGGACTATTCATCAACCGGCTCGGGGGCGCGGCAGCCCCTCCGTACGGGTCGGTGTACCTGGATGAAGGCGGTCAAATGATGGGGGAGAGCTGCCGAGAGGTGCAGGAGGCCTACCATGCCTGCGGACTGCCGTTTCTGCGAACGACTCAGTGCCGAAGCTGATCTGCCCCCACTTTTTCTATGGGCAGCCGGGTGCCTGAGTGAACTTTGCGACAACGAGAACGTCCGTTATGGCATCGCCCAAGACTCAAGTCCCGCCTAGGAGCTTTTTCGGTCCATAGCGACGGCTATGAGCCTTCAACCGAGCTAAAAGCTGCCCTCAAAGATCCAAATTTTCGCTTCAGCCCGCATAGTCCGACAGACTCCTAGCGCAGGCTGGCGTGCCAGCGTGCCAGGGAGCTTCGATCCATGGGCTGCCCCCAGAGGTATCCCTGCCCAGCGTTGCTGCCCAGCTCAATCAACCGTTTGAGCTGATACTCCGTCTCTATCCCCTCGGCTATTACCCGGACGTTCATGCTTCTGGCCAGGGCGATGATCGTTGAAGAAATGCATTCTCCTTGAGTCGAACCGAGCTTTTTAATGAATTTTGCGTCGATTTTCAGGCAATCGACTCCAAAACTCTCCAGGTGCTCCAGGCAGCAATAGCCACTTCCAAAATCATCCAGACTTAAGCCCACCCCCAGACGTTTTAACTCTTGAAGCTTGTCTTTGCCGTCACTCATATCCTCTGTCAGACAACTCTCCCTGAAGTCCAACCAGAGCAGACGGGGGTCAAGCCCGGTATCCTCGAGAGTATGCGCCACTGTCTGAACCAGATCGGGCTGCCGAAACTGCCGACTGGAGAGATTAACTGTGATGGGATCTGCGCTTCCAAAGATCGGTGCCAATTCAAGCCGACTACGACAGGCCCTCTCCAAAGCCCAGCGTCCCATGGCGACACAGAGTCCTGACTCGCCAGCCAGATTGAGGAAACCTCCGGGCAGAATCAGTCCAAGTTCAGGATGGTTCCACCGCAGGAGCGTCTCCATTCCAATGGGGGAGCGGCCCCTTAAATCCCACACGGGATGAAAGTGAAGCTCGAGTTCTTCCCGGGTCAGAGCATCGGCTAACCCGGACTGCAGCAGGTGCTGTTGCTCGCTCCCTGCATCAGCCTCCGGGGTGAAGAAGCGGTAGAGCCCCCGCCCCCCCGACTTGGCCTGATACAGAGCCGTGTCGGCGCAGCGCAGAAGGCCTTCAACATCCTGTGCGTCTTCGGGGAAAAGGGTGATACCCACGCTGGTACCGCTCTGGATATCTCGCCCACGCAACCGAAAAGGGCGAGAGAGTGTGTTGAGAATTTTTCGGGCGACCAGGGCCACCTCATTGCCCCCCGAGACCTCTTCGAGGACGATGACAAATTCATCCCCACCGAAACGGGCCAGGGTGTCAGCCTGCCGCAGCAACTCCTGTAGGCGGTGACCTGCTTCACACAACAGCATATCGCCAATGTCATGGCCGAACTGGTCATTGACCATCTTGAATCGATCCAGATCCAGCAGAATCACAGCCATCTGGCTTCCGGTGCGGCGAGACCGAGCCATGCCATGTTGCAGGCGATCGTAGAGCAATGTGCGGTTGGGAAGCTTGGTCAGCGGATCATGATGGGCCAGATACTTGAGGCGTTTTTCGCTCTCTACCAGTTTGGCTTCGGCTTGCTTGCGCTTGGTGATGTCTTCCTTAACGCCGATAAAATTTGAAATTTGCCCCTCCTCGGCGAAAATCGGTGAGATGGAAACCGATTCCCAGTCGAGCTCTCCCCCCCTCTTGCGATTGAGCAATTCCCCCTTCCAGTCTTGCCCTGAGGAGATCGTCTGCCATAGATTTCTGTAGGAATCTTCGGGGACCAGACCCGACTTGAACTTACCAGGGGTCTTGCCCAGGACCTCGCCGGGCTCATAGCCCGCAATCTCGAAGAACTTGGGGTTGGCATACTCGATATGCCCCGAAGCATCCGTCATCAGGATAGAAACCGGACTCTGCTCCACTGCACGCTGCAATTTGCGCAATTCATCCAGAGACTTGCGCCGGGAAGAGATATCAAAACAGATACCGATATAGCCATCGAGCTCTCCACCGCCGGAGAGCAGCGGCCGGACCATATCGACCACCCAACGATCTTCGCCCAGGGGGGAACAGAGGCGATACTCGATCTCGAAGGCCTTGCTTTGAAGGTAAGACTCGGAAAACGCATCCAGAACCCGGGCCCTGTCCCCGGGATGAATGCGTCTGGCGAATTCGCATCCACGCTCCTCGGTGAGGGTCGTCCCCATAAACGCAAGCCAGGCCCCGTTGAAGAAGTCGTACTGCCCTTGATCATTGAGGCGCCAGATCATGGCGGAGGCCCCTTCGAAGGCTCTCAGGTAAAATTCACGGGAGCGCTTCAGCTCCTGCTCGGCCAGGGCCCGGGCGGACACATCACGAAAGCTCCAGACTCTACCCACAATCTTCTCGCCCAACCGGTGAGGCTGGCCATAGCGTTCGAAGACGCGCCCATCCTTAAATTCGAGCAGGTCGGTGCTTGAGCAGTCCGGTTGGTTGTAGAGCTGTCGGACTCTGTCCATAAAGGCTGCCGGTGCCTTGAGCTGCTGCTGTACGGCCTGGCGAACAGCCTGATCATCCCTGCTTTGGCAGTATTTCCTCAGAAAGTCTCCAGAGCTTACAGAATTTCTGATTCCAGGAAGTTATTTTCCCTTCCAGATCCACCACCAGAATGCCATCGGCCGTAGCCTGAAGAGTGGCTTCGAGCAGGGCCAGGGCCGATGCTTTTTCTTCTTCGGCCTTTATTCGCTGCAATTCGCTGGCGGCCCGGGAGGCGAAGATTTCACAAACCCTTTTCGCCATTGAAGGGGCCTCAAAAGGAGCACGGGACATCAGAACCATCACCCCCAGCAGCTCACCCCTATGGCTTTTGAGGGGGATCCCCAGATAGCTCTCCACGGCCAGCCTGGAAAGCAAGTCGTGAGCCGGGAACAGATTCTGAATTTCCCGTTCATAGAGACAGCTCTGCCCCCGAAACACCTCGGCGCAGGGAGTTGCGCTAAGGTCAAATTCAATATTTTCGACAAACTCACCGTCAGCCTGGAAAGCCAAGGTTCTGACCCGGGTGCTATCGACCAGTTCAGCAACAAAGGCATAATCCACGCGCAAAGCATTGGCGATGCCACCGAACAGGGCAGAGAAAAACTCCCCCTCCGGGACGCAGAGGCTTTGGGAGATAATTTTCAGGATATCATCTGAGTCATACATGAATTGCTTCAGCTCCAGGAGAATTAGCCGGTACAGGAAGCTTCACATTCTACCCGATGCCTTACCCTTTGCATTAGTTCAGGGCAACATTCCTTCGGAGATGAGTATTTTCTCGATACGTCGAACCGTCCTCGGGTCTTTATTCAGCGGCGCGGCGGCCCCCTCAGGCAGCTGTCCCCTTCCTGTGGCGTCAATGCCCAGGCTACGCCCCGACAACAGGAAGTCCCTTCTGGGATCGCAGCGGTTAAGTGCGCTCCAGAACAGGGTGGAAGGCTCCTGTACATTGACCTCCTCTGCCACCAGTACGATCAACCGGCTCCCCCGCAGGGGACCGTTCTCAAGCAGCAGGCGCAACAGAGAATGGCTGTGAGTTTTCTCGGGATCAATGCGCACCAGAGCGCAACGATGATAAATCCCCTCCAGGGGCATGTTCAGATCCAGAATAGCGGGATGATCGTAGCGAAGCCGGGCAAGCTCGATGCGTTCCAGAGCCTTTCCCAGGTAGGCATTCTCCATAGGGGGTGGCCCGACCAGGGTCGAGGGATAAAGGGCTCCCTGACGATGAAAGAATCCCTCCAGCCGGAAAAGGGGACAGTCTCCCGCCTCGCGGTAAAACCCGCTGTGATTGCCGAAGGGCCCCTCAGTGACGCTTTGAGTAACGCTGATGCTGCCCTCCAGTACAATCTCGGCATTGCTGGGCACGGGAAGTCGGTGCCGGGGGCTTGGGGTGATCTCGACGGGCTCGCCCTGCAGCCAGGCGGCGAAATGAAGTTCATTGACCTGTGTGGGAAGACTGGCGCAGGCGGCCAGCAGGCAGGCCGGCGGCCCCCCGAGCGCGACGGCCACAGGCAGGTCCCGCCCGAGGTTACGGCTCGTCTCAAGGTGACGCAGCAGCCCTGCGCCGGGGTTGAGGCGAATGGCGCCGGAAGCCCTGCTCAGGACCTGGATGCGATAGAGACCGCAGTTGAGTTCACCGCTTTGGGGATCCCGGCTGTAGACCTGTCCAAGGTTCAGGTAGGGACCGGGTTCCTTTGGCCAGCAGGTCAGAGCGGGCAGAAGGGCGAAATCACAGGGACGGTTCAGCTCCTGCCAACGGGCTTTGGCTTCTTCCCGGGGAGCATATTGCTTTTGCCCGAGCAGTTCTATCATCGCCCCCTGCGCCTCATTAGCGCTCATGGAGCCCAGATCCCTCTCCAGCCGCAGCCTGAAATCATCGAGTCGCTTTACGCCCAGTGCCATCTCCATGCGTCGCACCGATCCAAAGATGTTGGTCACGACGGGAAACGAGCTGCCCACGACATTCTCAAAAAACAGGGCGCGCCCCGAGGCGGCGCCCTTGCAAACCCGGTCGGTCAATTCGGCGATTTCAAGGCAGGGGTCAATCCGTGAGACAATGCGCTGAAGCTGCGCGCCCCGTTCCAGTTGTGTTATCAGCTCTCCAAGGCCTTGCGGGCACTTCACGAGGAGGCTCCTTCACTGCTGCGGCCGCCCGGGCCCCAGCCTCCGCCGCCGGGGGTTTCAATCCTGATTCTCTGCCGCGCCTCGGCCTCAAAACTGCACTTGCCCGGCAGGGAGGTCCACCCCTCTTCGGCAGTGAAGAGGCTGTTGCGCCCAAGCCCGCCGGACTGGCCCCCTTCGAGTCCGTAGGGGGCCAGCTGGCGCCGCTCAGTCAGCAGGGTAACACGGCATCGACCTAGAAATTCCAGCTCCCGGATCAGCCCCTCTCCCCCCGGGTGTGTGCCCGCACCCCCGGAATCCTGACGCAGGCTGTACCGATGAACCCGCAAGGGGTAGGCGTGTTCCAGCGCCTCCACCGGAGTATTGAGGGTATTGGTCATATGTGTCTGAATTCCGCTGGCCCCGGCCCCGGCCGGGCCTCCGCCAGCTCCGCCGGCAATGGTTTCGTAGTAGGCGAAAAGCCCCTCCCCCTTCAGGTCGGGGCCCCCGATGGTCAGGTTATTCATGGAGCCGCAACTGGCGGCGGGGATTTTTCCCGGCAGGGCCTCAGCCAGAGCTTTCAACACCAGGTCCACGACTCGCTGGGAAGTTTCCACATTTCCTCCAGCCACGGCTGCCGGAAAGCGGGCATCGAGTACACTGCCCCTGCGGGTGAGCAGGGTCACGGGCCGCATCCCCCCGGCGTTCAGGGGCATATCTTCGGGAGCCAGAAGGTGAAAGCAGTAGGAGACCGCCGAAAGGCAGATTGCCCGCACTGCATTGACACATCCCGGCACCTGATCGTCACTGCCCCGCAGATCCACCGTCGCACGGTCCCCGCAGATTTCCATCCGGCAATGCAGGCGGATCGGCCCCTGGCCGCAACCGTCATCTTCCAGAAACTCCTGAGCCTCGTAGAGGCCGTCAGGAATTTCCCGAATCGCTTGAGACTGGACTTTTTCGGCATAATCCATCAGAGCATTTCCATAGAAGTTGAGCTCTTCAGCACCAAAGATCTCCAGCAGCTCCCGCATGCGGGTCTCACCCAGAGCATTGGCGGCGATCTGCGCCCGCAGGTCTCCTCGCCTCTCCTGCGGGGTGCGCACATTGGCGAGAATAAGGCTCATCAGTTCTTCGTCGAGCCGCCCTGCCCTGATGATCTTAACGGGGGGAATGCGCAACCCCTCCTGAAAGATCTCGGTGGATAGAGGCATGGAGCCTGCGCTGATCCCCCCGATATCGGCGTGATGTGCCCGATTGGCAAGAAAATAGCTCGGAGCGTCTTCGTTGATCCAGACTGGGGTGACCAGCGTCAGATCAGGCAAATGGGTCCCCCCGCGGAATGGATCATTGAGCAGCAGTGCGTCTCCGGGCGAAAGGTCGCGGCGTTCAAGAGCCGCCTGCACCGAAAGTGGCATGGAGCCGAGGTGCACCGGTATATGAGCCGCCTGCCCCAGCATCTGTCCCCGACCGTCAAACAGGGCGCAGGAAAAATCCCGCCGCTCCTTGATATTGGGAGAGAAGGCGGTGCGCATCAGCGCCCCCCCCATCTCCTCGGTGAGTGCCCGGATGCGGTTTTTTATGACCTCGAGCCGAATGGGATCAATGTTCCTCATCAGACTGTCTCCTCAGTATCAGCTCTCCACCCTCTTGCACCCTGGCGACCCAGCCCGGCCGGATCAAATGGGTTGAGCTGTCTTCCAGAATCAGAGCGGGGCCCGGCAAGCGCTCCCCCACACTCAACGCATCTCGCATCACCAGGGCACAGCTGCAATCCCTGCCGTCGATCCTCACCATCGCCGCAGCAAGGGCCTGGCAAGGCTCCTTCGGCCGAACTGACGCGTCCGGCAGCTTCATTGCCGGCCCCCTGGCCCGCAGTCTTAGGGTCACGATCTCAAGGGGGCGATCATCGTCTCTGTACCCGTAGCGCTGCTGGTGTGCCAGGTGAAAATTCTCCTCAAAGCATCCCTCCATCATAACGCTCAGCTCGAAAGACTGCCCCTGATATCGCATATCGACACGACGCTCCAAAACCAGTGTCTTCGGGGCAATCCCTTCATCGGCCATAGCCGCCCTGGCATCGAGCTCCATCTCCACAAAGATCGACTCGATTCTTTCCATGCTCCCCCGGGAAGAGAGAAGCACCGAGCGCGAGTCGTCCCGGATCGAGGGAGCCTGCACCATACCCAGCGCTGAGAGCAACCCCGGATGCCTGGGGATGAAAATAGTGCCGATCCCCAGCTTCTCCGCCAGAGAGCAGGCATGAAGCCCCCCTCCCCCCCCGAAGGGGAAGAGAGTGAAGTCCCGGGGGTCCTGCCCCTTCTGAACCGAAACCACCCGAAGAGCTCCAGCCATGGTTTCTTCCACCACCTCGATGATTCCCTCGGCCAGCCTCAGGGGGTCCATTCCAGCCTCCAGGGCTAGCCTGGAGATCGCTCCGACTGACGACTCCACATCCAGCTGAATTCTGCCCCCCAGAAACTGATCCGGGATCAAACGCCCCAGCGCCAGATTCGCATCGGTAACGGTGACCCGCTCCTGCCCCGGAGCGCAGCGCCCGTAACAGATAGGCCCGGGACTGGCCCCGGCGCTCTGAGGACCTACTCGCAGAGCGCCTCCACTGTCGTAACTGGCAATAGAGCCTCCTCCGGCCCCCACGGTATGGATATCGATCATGGGGATCTTAACCGGCCAGCCGGCGATGACCGTTTCGGTCGTCAGGGCCAGCGATCCATCACAAAGACTGACATCGGTGCTTGTGCCCCCCATATCGAAGCTGATGATGCGACTGAATCCGCCCTGGCGCGCCGCCTCGAAGGCACCGACCATTCCTCCGGCGGGACCCGATAAGATGGTACGAACCGCCTCGCTACCTGCGGTTTCGGCACTGATGGATCCACCATTGCTCTGCATGATTTTCAGATGTGCAGGGTTGGCGTAGCTGTGAAGCAGACAGATGGCAACATCCCTGCAACCCATCGCTTCGACCCCTGCCAGAACCCGGTCGATCTCCGCCTGGGATAGGGGCTGGAGCACCGAACCATCGGGGAGCATTCTTTCGTGAACCTCAACAACCTGTTCAGACGGGATGAGAGGTTTCTTGTCACCCTGGTGCAGGGCGTAGAGACGACTTCTGGCCTGGCGACCAATGCTCAACAGGTCACCAAAACCCTGAGTTGTCAGCAGCGCGACTCGGGCCCCCTTGCCTTCGAGCAGGGCGTTGGTGGCCACCGTAGAGCCGTGGAACACAAGATCAGGACAGAGGCCAAAATGGGCGATCCCCTCCAGCACCGCCAGCGAGGGATCCTCCGGGGTTGATGGAAGTTTGTGGGTGCGGACTTCCCCACGATCTACCAGCACCAGATCGGTAAAGGTGCCACCAGTATCCACACCGATAATGGTTCTATTTTGTTTTGAAGTCGTCAAGCCTTACACCTTCCTGAAGAATTTTTTAGAGCATAAATGAAAAAAGCCCTTCGGAGGATACCGAAGGGCTTTTTTCTTAAAACAGCAATCAGGTTTTAAAAGGCTGCGAGTTTGGCCATTTCCATGACGGCGCCAGGCAGAATCCCCAGATAGAGGACACCGGCCAGGGCGATCACCAGAGAGACGGTAATGGCCGCTCCGGGCTTGATCCAGCTGAAGTCCTCGGTGCCGGGGCGGAAATACATGCTCACCATGACCCGCAGGTAGTAGTAGAGGGAAACGGCCGAGTTAAGCACCCCGATGATCGCAAGCCAGATATACCCCGACTCGACGGCGCCGGCAAAAATGTAGAACTTGCCTGTGAAACCTGCCGTGGGAGGAATCCCCATCAAAGCGAAAAGGAAGATGCTGAACACGACAGCCAGCACGGGGCTCTTGTACCCCATTCCGGCAACTCCATCCAGGGTGAGGTTTTCTTCGCCCTTCTTGCCGATCAGCACCAGGACGCCGAAGGCTCCGATGTTCATGAAGGTGTAGACCAGCATGTAGAACAGGATGCCCGACATGCCGATGGCGTTGGCGGCCACCAGGCCCACCAGAGCGTACCCGGCATGAGCGATGGAGGAGTAGGCCAGCATGCGCTTGAGATTTGTCTGCTGAATCGCCATGAAGTTACCGACGATCATGGTCAGCACAGCAACGATCCAGAACAACATGCTCCAGTCAACCTTCATTCCTTCCAGACCCAGCATGAAGACCCGGATAAAAGCAGCTAGAGCAGCGGCCTTGGGTCCAGCACTCATGAACGCAGTGATGGGGGTCGGGGCGCCCTGATAAACATCGGGAGTCCACATGTGGAAGGGGGCAGCACCCACCTTGAACAGGAAGCCGACGGCCATGAGCACCATACCGGCCAGCAGCAGAGGTGAACTGGTAACATCACCATTGGCGCTGATGTACGAGGCGATTCCGGCCAGTCTGGTCGTACCGGTCGCACCGTAGGTCAGGGCGATGCCGTAGAGCAGAAATCCTGTGGAGAAGGCGCCGAGAAGGAAATACTTCAGCCCCGCCTCGTTGGACTTGAGATTATTACGGAAGATCCCTGCCAGGATATAGAGCCCGATGGAAAGGACCTCTAAGCCGAGGAAGATGGTGATCAGCTCGGTTCCCGAAGCCATCCACATGGCACCGGCGGTGACAAAGATGATGATGGGATAGTATTCGGTGATGGTGCATCCCTCACGCTTGAGGTAATCACCGGACATGAGGATGGTCAATCCCGCCGCGAGCAGGAAAATAAGACTAAAGAAGGTGGCGAAATTGTCGAGAGCAACGGTGCCGACAAAACCGATTTCCGTCGAGTTCCAGCCGGCAATGGACAAAGCACCCGTTACCGCCAGCGCGAAAAGACTCAAACCTGCTACAGGGCCCGACTTTCCCTTGGGAGAGAAGGCAACGACCATCAGCAAGAGCAGACCAAAACAGGTCAGCACCATCGAGGGCATGATCGCAGAGAAGTTGACTGTTGCCTGGCCGGCATCGGCAATGCCTTTAAATGGCTCTGCACCCTGTTCGAGGTTCTTGGAGACAAATTGAACCAGATTTTCCATCGAAAGGCTCCTTGGGAAGCTGCGTATTAATCCAGAAGGACTTTGTTTTTCAGTTCAGGGACCAGCGAAACAGTGGGAGAGTTCTCCACCTGGACCACTGCGGGACGATTCTTGACCTGATTGATCAGCTGCTCAAGAGAGGGATTCATCTTCTCAAAGAAGCTATTGGGAAGCAATCCGATCCAGAAGATGCAGATAACCAGGGGAACCATCAACACGATTTCGCGAAGAGACAGGTCCTGGAGTTTCTCGTTCTCCGGATTCTTAAGCTCACCGAACATGACCCGCTGAAACATCCAGAGCATGTAAACCGCTCCCAGGATCACTCCGGTGGTGGCCACTGCGGCAAACCAACGAAGCTCGCCCTGGTAGGCGCCGAGCAGGATGAGGAATTCACCGACAAATCCGTTGGTGCCGGGAAGGCCGATGGAAGAGAAGGTGACGATCATGAAGATGGTGGTGAGAATGGGCATTTTCTTCGCGATACCGCCGAAATCGGCGATGTTGCGGGTCTGACGGCGCTCATAGAGAAAGCCGACAATAAGAAAGAGTGCCCCCGTGGTGATACCGTGGTTGATCATCTGGATCATTCCACCGGTCAGTCCCTCCATGTTCAGGGCGAAAACACCGAGCATGACAAAGCCCAGGTGAGACACCGAAGAGTAGGCGACCAGCTTCTTGACATCGGTCTGCATCATCGCCACCAGAGCTCCGTAGACGATACCGAAGACTGCCAGCGCCGAGAGCCAGGGGATGAACTGCATCGTTGCCTCGGGAAACAGGGGCATGGCGAAGCGGATGTAACCGTAGGTACCCATCTTGAGCAGAACCGCAGCCAGAATGACGGAGCCAGCCGTGGGAGCCTCGGTATGGGCATCAGGCAACCAGGTATGAACCGGGAACATGGGAACCTTGATGGCAAAGCTGAAAGCAAAAGCCAAAAAGAGCCAGTTCTGCTTCGATCCCGCAATGTTCAACTTGTAGAACTCGGCAATGCTGAAACCATCACCAGCAAGTCCGGCCTGAGCAGCCATGTAGTACAGGGCTATGATGGCCACCAGCATGAGCAGGGAGCCCACGGCGGTATAGATAAAGAACTTGACCGCCGCGTAGATGCGGTTCTTTCCACCCCAGATCCCGATCATGAAGTACATGGGGATGAGCATCAGCTCCCAGAAGATGTAGAACAGGAACAGATCCAGGGAGATGAAGGCGCCGAGCATCGCGGTTTCAAGCAGCAGCAGCAGCGCCATGTAGCCCTTCACATGCTTGTCCACAGCTTTCCAGGTCGAAAGCACGGCGATGGGCATGATGAAAGTGGTCAGCAGCACCAGCCAGAGACTGATACCGTCCACGCCCACGTTGTAATTCATCTGAAAGTAATCACCGACGCTGATCCAGCGGGCAAACTCGGTGTACTGCATGGCCGCCGAAGTCTTGAAGACATCGTTAAAGGCCAGCGGAAGGCTGATCGCGAAAGTCACTAGGGTGACTATCAGCGTAAAGCCTTTCAGAAGCCCTTGACTGTCCTTGGGCAGAAAGAGGAGGACCAACATCCCAAGAATCGGGAAAAAGGTCATCAGGCTGAGAAGGGGAAACTCATTCATGGATCTTCGCTCCTAAAATCTCTATCGCAACCACTGGAGAAGAATTAATGACGAAAGACATACAACGCCAGCGCCAGAACCACACCGATCACCATGGTGAGGGCGTAGTTATGAACATATCCGGTTTGGCTGTACCGCATGGCGAGGGAGATTCCACGAGTCAGCTTGGCCACACCATTGACAATCCCGTCGACAATCAGTACATCGAAACTTTTCCAGAGGAAGGTTCCCAGACGCTTGCAGGGGTTTACGAATAATGCATCGTACAGCTCATCTACATACCACTTGTTCAGAATGACTCTGTAGGTCCCCTTGAAGCGATCGGCCAGCTGTCCTGGCAGAGCGGGGTTTTTAATATAGAAGTAATAGGCGAGTCCAATACCGGCAAAGGCCAGGACAATAGAAAGACCCATGAGCACGTAGGCTGCGCTGTATCCATACTGAAGCTTAGCGATACCATATCGTGCGACGGAATCTCCAAAAACGGGCTCGAGGTAGTATTTGATGTTCATCCCTCCACCCAGGATCTTAGGCACGCCGACATAACCACCGATCAGCGACAGCAGCGCAAGCACCATCAGCGGCAAGGTGATGATCAGGGGAGACTCATGGAGGTGCTTGCGAGCGTGTTCGGTAATGCGCTCCTTGCCATAGAAGGTAAGAAAGAGCAGACGGAACATGTAGAAGGCAGTCATAACGGCTGCAATGCTGGCCATAAGCCAGAGAGCCCAGTGTCCCTGATTAGAGGCAAAAGCGTACCAGAGCACCTCGTCTTTGGAAAAGAAGCCTGCCAGGCCAGGCACGCCCGCAATGGCCAGGGTGGCAATGAAGAAAGTGGCATGGGTATAGGGCATATGCTTCTTAAGCCCGCCCATATAACGCATGTCCTGCTCACCCGACATGGCATGAATGACGGAGCCACTGCCAAGGAAGAGACAGGCCTTGAAGAAGGCATGAGTCATGAGGTGAAAAATACCGATGTAGAAAGCACCTACCCCCATGGCCAGGAACATGAAACCAAGCTGAGAGACGGTCGAGTATGCAAGAACCCGCTTGATGTCGTTCTGCATCAAGCCGATGCTGGCGGCAAAGATGGCCGTTAAAGCACCGACAATGGCGATTACCATCATGGTATCGGGGGAAGCAGCAAAGAGACCGTTCATCCGTCCGATCATGTAGATACCGGCTGTAACCATGGTGGCCGCATGGATCAGGGCCGAAACCGGGGTCGGGCCCTCCATGGCGTCGGGCAGCCAGGTAAACAGGGGAATCTGTGCCGACTTGCCTGTGGCACCGATGAAGAAACACATGGTGATAAAGGTAACGATTCCACCGGTACCCAGCAGATGACCATGCTCGGCGATATCGACGAAATTAAGGGTCCAGATTCCGTGGTCGCTGCCCAGAGCCCAGAACAGAGTGAAGATACCGAGCAGAAAGGCGAAGTCACCAACCCGGTTGACGACAAAGGCCTTCTTGGCCGCGTCCCCAGCGCTTTTCTTCTGGAAATAGTACCCGATCAACAGATAGGAACAGAGCCCCACCCCTTCCCAGCCAAGGAACATAACCATGGCATTGTTGCCCAATACCAGCATAAGCATGGAGAAACAGAAGAGGTTGAGGTAGGAGAAGTAACGATAGAAACCGTCTTCACCATGCATGTAACCAACGGAATAAAGATGAATGAGAGTTCCCACGCCGGTGACCACCATGATCATCAACGCCGAGAGGGGATCAAGCAGGAAGCCCCAGTCCAGACTGAGATTACCCACCTGCATCCAGGAAGAAACCACCTGCTGGTGCGTCTTGACCGAATCGTCGAGCAGACGGAAGAAGTAGGTGCAGGAGACCACGAAGGACGCGAAAATTGCGGCGGTACCTATGCCACCGATAATCTTCTCGTTTCGGATCTTCTTACCGAACAGGCCGTTAATGATCGCCCCGAGAAGGGGGAAAAACGGGATGAGCCAAAGATTTTCGTACATTCTATTTCACCTCTTTGCTATTTAGGCCGTATTCCGTAAGAACCCGCTTACCACTTGAGCAGGTTGAATTCTTCCACGTCGATGGAATCCTTATTGCGATGGAAAGCGATCATCAGCGCCAGCCCCACGGCAGCCTCAGCAGCCGCTACAGCCATGACGAAGAACACAAAAACCTGCCCATCGAGATTCCCCAGATAAGAGGAGAAGGAAATAAAGGTCAGATTCACGGCATTGAGCATCAACTCGACAGACATGAAAATAACGATTGCGTTGCGGCGGGTCAAAACCCCGAGAGTTCCGAGGGAAAAGAGAATCGCGCTCAGTACGAGATAGTGGTTCAGGGTAATCATCTGTTTGTCTCTCCAATCCTAAGGCTGCGATTACACATCTTTTTTAGCCAGAACGACAGCTCCGATGATTGCCACCAGCAGAAGAATCGACGCAATCTCGAAGGGGAACAGGAACTGGGTAAAGATGGCTGCACCGATCATCTCGGTATGTCCGACCTTGTTCACAATCTCGGCAAGCAACGTTCCATTGTGAAGTCCAGCTTCACCGCCACCGACGAAATAAAGCACAAAGAAGAGAATCAGGCCCGATGCCACAGGGCCTGTCACCACGGAATGCCTGATACCGCGCTTCACGTCCGAACTCAGGTTCAGCATCATGATGACAAATAGAATCAGAACCATGATGGCGCCGGCGTAAACGATGATCTGAATAGCAGCCATAAAGGGAGCATTCAGAGTGACATAAAGGCCCGCAAGGCAGATAAAGGTAAGCACCAGGCTGAGGGCGCTGTTGACCGGGTTACGACACCATATGACGAGAATCGCCGAGATGACGGCAACCAGAGCAAACGGATAAAAGACCAAGGCTTCCATGGGATCAATGCTCCTCGTTGTGCTTACTTGAGCAGACGCTCTTTAGTGAATTCAAAATCTGCCCGCTTGTAGTTGGCCAGTTCATAGGTTCCGGTCATCTCGAGAGCCTCGACGGGGCAGGCCTCAACACAGTAACCGCAGAAAATGCAGCGCAGCAGGTCGATCGTGTAGACCCTGGGGTACTTCTCTCCCCGCTCATTTTCGGCTGCATCAACAGTGATGCACTTTGCCGGACAGACGGTGGGACAGAGGTAGCAGGCCACACATTTTTCACGCTGATGCGCAGGCACCAGTCGATGCAGGCCACGAAAGCGTGCAGAGGGAGCCAGCTTCTGTTTGGGATATTCAACAGTCGTGCTGTGTCCCGGCATCAAATGCTTGAAGGTGATGCTCAAACCTTTTGCGAACTCTTTGAACATGGTGCGATCCTCTTTGCTTAAAGAGTGAAGTTACTGAAGAACTACTATGACTACGGCGGTAACAGCGATATTGACCAAAGTCAGCGGAATCATGATTTTCCAGCCAAGGTTCATCAGCTGGTCATAACGAAGCCGGGGGAAGGTTGCCCGGACCCAGATCATGAAGAACATACAGGCAAAGACCTTGATCAGGAAATTGATGACACCCGGGAAGGGCCCATCCGCCCCACCGAGAAACAGCGTAGCGGTAATGCCAGACATGGTGATCATGTTGGCGTACTCGGCCATGAAGAAGAGCGCATACTTCATGGAACTGTACTCGGTGCAGAATCCGGAGACCAGCTCGGTTTCAGCTTCCGGAAGGTCAAAAGGAGTCCGGTTAACTTCCGCCATCATGGCGACAAAAAAGAGGACAAAGGCCAGAGGCTGCTTGAAGGCATACCAACCGTACCCGCTCTGGGCCTCGACCAGTCCCCGAAGGCTCAGGGTCTCGGAAAGCATAAAGATGGAGACAAGAGACAATCCCATGGCCAGCTCATAAGAGATCATCTGAGCTGAGGAGCGAATCCCTCCCAGCAGGGAATATTTGCTGTTAGAGCTCCATCCCGCCAGAACGATGCCGTATACACCCAGGCCGCTCATGGCAAAGATGTAGAGAACGCCCACATTCAGATCGGTAATCTGCAGGGGGACAAGATAATCCCCGACCCGGATATCCCCACCGAAGGGGACAACGGCGAAGGTGATCAGAGCAGGTACCAGAATCATCATGGGCGCCAGGAGGAAGGCGACCTTGTGAGCCTTGGTCGGGATAATATCTTCTTTGAAGAAAAGTTTGAGGCCGTCGGCGATAGGCTGAAGCAGCCCAGCAGGGCCGGTCATGGTGGGTCCAAGACGAGTCTGCATACGGCCGATGACCTTACGCTCAACCCAGGTCGCATAGGCGACCATACCCATCACCACAGCAAAAACGCCAAAGATCTTGGCGAACATGGAGACCAGATAGAGAGCCGGGTTGTTGGCAAGTGTTACAATTTCTGGAGTCATGAGTGATCCTCTTCCTTTTATTCCTTAGGTCTAAAAACCTTTAGTAACCAGGCTTATGGGGGGTCGATATTTCCCCCAGATGTTTCAACAGGTAGGCGGCTTCGCGATTATCCGGATTAAATGCCAGTGCCTTGTTCAATGCATCGCGGGCCCCATCGAGCAGATCGGTCTGAACGTAGCATTCAGCCAGATGAATCAACGCATCAACATCCGAGGGGTTGAGTTCCAGTACCTTCTGGTAGGAACCCACCGCCTCTGCTGGTTTTCCCAGCCTGCGCAGCGACTCCGCTTTCATGAAGTATGAAGGAGCAAACCTCTCGTTGGTTTCGATGGCCCGATCAAACTCCTTGAGAGCTTCTTCGAGTTCGCCCTTTTTGTACAACGCCATTCCCAGATCGAAGTAAGCCGCCGTATAAGAAGGGCTCATCAGCACAACCCTCCGGAACTGCTCAATGGACTGGTCCAGATCCCCTTTTTGAGAAAAAACCATCCCTATAATATATAGGGCCCGGGTGTACTTGGGGTTGATCGCAATGGCCTTCTCAAGAGACTGCTGTGCTTCATTCAGGTCGGTGTTTCGAAGATAGGACAACCCAAGACGATAGAAGGTTTCAGCACTTTTTACGTTAAACTTGAGGGCCTCTTTGTAACTGTCTATACTGGCAGCCAGATCGCCAAGACCGTACTGGGCCATTCCCAGCTTAAAGTAAATCCGAAAAGGCTCGCTGGTTCCTTCGAGAGCCTTTTTCAGGCAGTCGATGGCTTCCTGAAGATCCCCCCGATCATAAAGAGCCAGCCCTCGGTAGTAATGCCCTTTGCTGAAACCCGGATTTTCATCCAGAATTTTGTCCCAGCTATGAATTGCCTCATCAATCATTCCCCGGTGGTATGCTTCCACCGCTTTGAGATGGACAAATTCGGTATTTTTTTCGAGGTGCAGGCCGCACTGATCGCAGAACCTGGCCTTAGGCGAAACCTGGATATTACAACTAGGACAATCCATGGAGCCTCCTCGCAAGCTGGTTATTTTACTATCTCGACAGCAACTGCTGCCTGCCCCTTGTAGAGGCGATTAAGCTGCAGCTGGGAGAAATGATAGGGGATAAAGACAACCCCCTTAGGCAGGCGGATATCCACCTTGGCCTTGAGGCTGAGCTTGACGCCCTCGGCCTGAACACTGACAAGGTCAGCTTCGGCCACTCCAAGCTCAGCGGCATCCTGGCGGGAGATCTCTACAAAGGGCTCAGGGCACACCGAAAGAGGCCCCTTGGCATGAGTCGAGAGAGTTCCGCTGTGATGCAGAGTGCTTCCAGTAATAAGGCTCAGAGCTGCGCTCAGAGGCTGCGCACCCTCTACCGAAACCAGGTTTTTCTTCAGGGGCATGAGATTCTCGCCCCCCCAGACAACGCCCTGGGCACCGATCTGATCCAGGGCAATTCCCTCGTAACCCTTGATAGAACGAACGATTTCGGCGAAAACTGCCGCGTCAGAAGCCTGCTCAACAGGACGCCCCAGACGCTCGCAGAGAGCGCAAAGAATCTCGAAATCGGTTTTGGCTGCTCCCGGCGAGGGAACCGCACGACGAACGCGCTGAATGCGGCGCTCGGCGTTGGTAAAGGTACCATCCTTCTCGGCGAAACTTGCCGCAGGCAGCACAACATCAGCACACTTAGCGGTATCACTGAGGAAAATGTCCTGAACAACCAGAAATCCAGTGGACTTAAGAGCCTTTTCAACCGTTTCACGGTCGGGATAGCTGGAAAGAACGTCCTCTCCGGCAATCAACAGAGCCGAAAGGTTCCCCTGGCTCAAGGCATCGAGCATCTGGGGAGCACCAAGGGCGCCAGCCGCAGGGAGAATCCCCATATCGATGGCCCCCTGGCTGTTGGCCTTTTCGCCGCAGACATAGAGTCCGGCACCTTCGGTCCCGACCACTCCCGCCAACAGAGCCAGATTGGCCGCTGCGGTACCGAGTTCAGAAGCAGCAGCCAGATAAGGCATGCCGTAGGGAACCAGAATGGCGGCGTTCTTTGCGGCGGCCAGTTCACGGGCGCTGATGCGGATCTGCTGAGCATCCACGCCAGCCAGTGCGGCTACGGCTTCGGGTGTGCTCGAGGCCAGGGCGGCCTTGAAGGCTTCGAGATTATCAATTCCCTCAGTCCGGGCCAGATCTTCATCCAGAAGCACGAAACACAGGGCGTTTAGCAGATTGGTCTCAAGACCCGGACGCGAAAGGAGCGTTCTGGCCCCTGGAAGCTTGCTGAACTTGGCCTTTTTGTCGCCAAGGACCACAAGCTGAGCATTATTACGTCGTACCGCCTGATTCACCACCATGCCGAAGACGGGGTGGGTTTCGTAGAAATCGGCCTTGACGGAGAGGATGAAATCACTCTGCTCTACTTGAGGGAAGGTCGAGGTAGAAGCCCGAAGCCCGAGCACGGAATCGAGTCCCTCGGTAACGCCCTTGTAGCACTGACCACCGGAGTGATCGAGATTGCCGGTACCCAGGGCGCCGGAGAGATTCTTGAGCAGATAGAATTCTTCGTTGGTCAGACGAGCACCCGCGAGAATTCCAACACCCTTGGCTTGCTGCGCCTTACGCAGCCCCTTGGCGACAACGTCCAGCGCCTCGTCCCAGTCGGTCTCAACCAGGACGCCATCTTTGCGCACCAGTGGAGAGCTCAGGCGGGCATCGCTGTTCACAAAAGAGGTTCCGAAGCGACCACGAACGCAGAGGTTGCCGTCGTTCACGCCCGTTTTGTCATTGAAACGGACGGTTTCCACCTTGTCCTTGAGCACACCGAGGGTCACTGTACAGCCGTTGCCGCAATATCCGCAGACGCTGTCCACTTCCTTGACCTGCCAGGGGCGGGCCTTGAACTTGAAAGGACGAGGGAGAATGGCCCCCACGGGACACATGGAAACGCACTGACCGCAGAATTCACAGTTCAGGCCCCGGTCAAAGGCCGTGGCGATCTTGGTGTCGAAGCCCCGCTCGATGAAGGAATATGAGCCGTAACCCACGATTTCGTCGCAGACCCGGACACATTTTCCGCACAGAACACAGCGGTTCATGTTGCGCTCGATCAGCGGGTTGACCTCATCGGTCTCATGGGCGAAGGGAGCGCCTTTGAAACGGTTGGTCGTCACCTCGTATTCGTAGGTGAGGTCCTGCAGGTCGCACTCGCCAGCCTTGTCGCACACGGGACATTCCACCACATGGTTAACCAGCAGGAATTCGAGGACGGTTTTTCTGACCTTGCGAATCTCGTCGGAAATCGTGTTAACCACCATCCCAGCGGTCACGGGAGTCGTACAGGAAGGAATCAGGCGTCCCTTCATCTGCTCCACTTCCACAAGACAGATGCGGCAGGCACCGTAGGGCAGAAGCTTCTTGGCATAGCACAGCACAGGAATGTGTACGCCAGCTTCCTTTGCAGCCTCAAAAATGGTCGCGTTAGGGCGGACCGAAACCTCTTTGCCATCTATAGTCAGAGTTACCATTGTTTCCTCGTATTCAATATGACGCAGTGGTGAAGGCTACTCGATGGCCATGAAACGGCAGGCATCGTAACAGGAAGTACACTTGGTGCACTTCTCCTTGTCGATGATCGCAAGACCGCCCTTTTCCCAGATGACCGCATCAACGGGGCAGACCTTGTAGCAGAGACCACACTTTTTACAGGCGTTATCCACCACCTCGAACTTCAGAAGCGCTTTGCAGGAGTTGGAGGGACAACGCTTCTCCTTGATATGTGTCTCGTATTCATGACGGAAGTAGCGAAGGGTGGAGAGGACCGGGTTCGGTGCCGTCTGACCCAGGCCACACAGAGAGCTGCGCTTGATGTCCTTGGCCATATCCTCCAGCAGCTCAAGATCCCCCTCACGCCCTTCACCCTGGGTGATGCGCTCGAGAATCTCCAGCATGATCTTCAGACCGATGCGGCAGGGCACGCACTTTCCGCAGGACTCAACCCGGGTGAAGTTCAGGAAGAAACGAGCCATGTCCACCATGCAGGTGGTCTCGTCCATGACCACCAGACCGCCGGAGCCCATCATGGCGCCGGCCCTGATCAGGGAGTCGTAATCAACCGGAGCGTCCAGCGCGTCGAGAGGCAGACAACCTCCCGAGGGGCCACCGGCCTGAACCGCCTTGAACTTGCGGTTGTTCAGGATGCCGCCGCAGACGTCATAGATAACTTCACGAATGGTGGTTCCCGCAGGGACCTCGATGAGACCGGTGTGCTTGACCTTGCCGGTGAGGGCGAAGATCTTCGTACCCTTGGTGCTCTCCGTACCTATATTGGAATACCAGTCGGCACCATTGAGCACGATGTGGCGAACATTGGCAAAGGTCTCGACATTATTGATATTGGTGGGCTTGCCCCAGAGGCCGCGAACGGCAGGGAAGGGAGGTCGGGGACGGGACATGCCGCGCTCGCCCTCGATGGAAGCCATGAGTGCGGTTTCCTCACCACAGACGAAGGCTCCGGCACCCTGCTTGATGCGCATGTCGTAGTCAAAGCCAAGGCCCATGGCGTTTTTGCCCAGGATCCCCTTCTCGTAACAGACATCAATGGCTTTCTGCAGACGCTCTATGGCCAGAGGGTACTCGGCGCGACAGTAAACGTAACCGAAGCCACAGCCGATGGCGTAGGCGGCAATCATCATCCCCTCGATGATACCGTAGGGGTCGCCCTCGAGAATGGAGCGGTCCATGAACGCACCGGGATCCCCCTCATCGGCATTGCAGATAAGGTATTTCTCATTGCCCGGAGACGCGGCGCAGAAACTCCACTTGACGCCGGTAGGGAAGCCTCCGCCCCCCCGACCACGAAGTCCTGCCTTCTTGACCTCTTCGATAACCTCTGTCGGAGCCATGGTTACCGCCTTCTTGATCGCCTCGAAGCCCTGATGGTCGAGATAATCGTCCAGACTCTCGGCATCGATGGTGCCGCAGTTGGAAAGAACGATGCGCTGCTGCTTCTCAAGAAACTTGGCATAATAAGGCCCGGCCGTCTTCTTCGCAACAGGCTCACCACCGAGCATGTGCTGCTCAACGATCTGGGGTACCAGCTCAGCCGTCACAAAATCGTAGGTCACTGCCTCGTTGCCGGGCAAAACGATATCGACCAGAACATCGTTGGCACAAAGCCCCCGACATCCGGTACCGACAACACGGCAACGCTTGCCGAGCTTCGCTTCGATTCCATGCTTGACGAACTGCTCTTCAAAGGCCGCCGCAACTTCGTTGGCACCTGAAGCAATTCCGCCGGTCCCCTGGCAGATAAGGACCTTGATTTCTTCCTTTTTACCGGACATATCGCTTGCGTCTCCGTCCTTACGTATTACTGCTCAGCGGCCTGGCCGCGATACTTTTCGATGATTTCGTCAATCTTCTGGATCGTGGCGCTTCCGTAGGTGTCATTGTTGACCATGACAACCGGTGCCATACCACAGGCGCCCAGACAGGCGACCTCTTCTAGGGTAAACAGAAGATCCTCGGTGGTTTCGGCATGGCCGACTCCCAGACGATCCGTGATGGTGTCACAGATCCTACCGGCGCCCTTAACGTGACAGGCTGTTCCCATACAGATCCGGAAGATGAAACGACCACGGGGTTTGAGATGGAACTGGGCATAAAAAGTCAGGACACCATAGATCTGACTGGAATAAACGTTCAGACGCTCGGCAACCAGATGAACACAGGCCTCGGGCACGAAGCCGTAAAAGTCCTGAATGCCCTGAAGCACAGGCATCAACGCACCCTTCATGTCGATGTACTTATCGATGACCTGATGGGCTCCCGTCAGGTCAACTTCTTCCTCTTCCAAATTCTGCTCTTCAGCTGCACTCATGAAGTTGTCTCCCTCAAGCCTAACGGTCGATTTCACCAAGGACGATGTCGAGCGTTCCGATAATCGCAATAACGTCGGCCAGCAGCTTGCCTTCCACCATCTGGGGAAGAGCCTGAAGGTTGACGAAGGACGGGGGACGAATCTTCATACGGAAGGGTTTGGAAGATCCGTCGGAAATCAGATAGTAGCCCAGCTCACCCTTGGGCGCCTCGATGGCCTGATAAATCTCACCGGGCTCGGGCTTGAAGCCTTCACTTACAATCTTGAAATGATGGATCAGCCCCTCGATGGAACCCACCACATCCTTCTTTGCGGGCAGACACACCTTGGGCTCATCGGCAAGCACAGGGCCGGGAGCGAGACGATCCAGCGTCTGACGAATGATACGGAGGGATTGACGCATCTCATCCAGACGTACCTTGTAGCGACTGAAAGTATCCCCATCAGTGCGGGTCACCACGTCGAAATCGTAGGTCTCGTAACCGCTGTAGGGATTATCGCGACGAAGATCCCAGTCGATTCCGCTGCCACGGGCGGAGGAGCCGGAAAGTCCGATATCGATGGCATCTTCGGCCTCGATGATGCCAACGCCCATGGTACGGCTTTGCCAGATCTTGTTGCCCGTCAGGAGTCCCTCGTAGGTATCGAGGCAGCCGGGCATATCGTCGATAAAGGAGGTAATCTCCTTCTCAAAGCCCTCGGGCAGATCGGCACTGAGCCCTCCGACACGGAAGTAGTTGGAGGTCATCCGCGCACCGGAAACCTTCTCATAGAGATCCATGATGCGCTCGCGCTCACGAAACGCATAAAGAAACACGGTCATGGCCCCGATATCGAGAGCGTGGGTTGCAAGCCAGACCAGGTGACTCTTAATCCGGGTCAACTCAGCCAGCATGACCCGAATAACATTGGCACGCTCAGGAATGGAATCGGTAATTCCCAGCAGTTTCTCCACGGCCAGCACGTAGCCGAGGTTGTTGCTCATGGGAGCCAGGTAGTCGAGTCGGTCCGTCAGGGGGATTATCTGATGATAGGTGCGATTCTCTGCAATCTTCTCGGTTCCCCGATGGAGAAAGCCCATGTGCGGAACTGCACTGCGGACGATTTCTCCGTCGAGCTCCAGCACCAGCTGCAACACCCCGTGAGTCGAGGGATGCTGCGGCCCCATATTGATGGTCATCGTATCCTTGGTTGCCATACCTAGCCTCATCTATAAATAAGAAAACTGTATCTTTTCAGTAGTTCAGGAGAGTCGACCCTGGTAGAGCTCACGATCCGGGCCCTGCAGCGGATAATCCTTGCGCAGGGGATGCCCCTTCCAGTCTTCGGCAAGAAGGATCCTGCGAAGATCGGGGTGGCCCTCAAAACGAATACCGTAGAGGTCCCAGGTCTCACGCTCGTGCCAGTTGGCCGTACCCCAGACACCGGAAACCGTGGAGACCTGCGCATCGGACTCCTCAACGGGCACCTTGAGCCGAAGTCGACTCTTGGATCCGATACTGTAGAGGTTGTAGACAACCATAAACCGGGGACTGCTGCCGAGATAATCCACCCCGCAGAGATCAGAGAGGAAGTTGTAACCCAACTGCTCCTTTGCGAAGGTACAGACATCCACGATGTCCTCTTTTTTCACAACAACGGTTGTCTCACCCCGATACTCGGCCACATCCAGAACCGAGGAGGAGAACTTTTCCTTCAACTTGGCGACTGCCGCTTGCTCGCTCATGTCTTCCATTTATCCCTCAGACCGTTCAAAAGAAAAAGACGGTCGGTTGAAATTAAGCGTCCTTGACTACTTCGCCGTAACCAATAGCCGCACCGAAGGAGTTCCGCTCGGCCATAATCTTCTCCTGCAGTTTCTGAAGACCATAGATAAGGCCCTCAGGGCGAGGAGGACAGCCGGGGATATAAACATCGACGGGAAGCACCTCATCAATCCCCTGAACCACGCTGTAGCTGTCAAACACCCCACCGGAAGAGGCACAGGCGCCCATAGCGATGACATACTTGGGCTCAGGCATCTGCTCATAGACAGTCTGAATGACGGGAAGCATCTTCTTAGTGACCGTACCGGCGATAATGATGACATCGGCCTGACGGGGAGAGGCGCGAAAGAGAATCCCGAAACGGTCCAGGTCGAAACGCGCAGCTCCGGCGGCCATCATTTCAATGGCGCAGCAGGCCAGGCCGAAGGTCATGGGCCACATGGACCTCGACCGCGACCAGTTGACCAGCTTGTCCAGAGATGTCGTGATGACATTATTGCCCAGGACTTGATCTACTCCCATTCCAGCGCTCCTTTTTTCCAGTCGTAAACAAATCCGACAATGAGAACAAAAAAGAAAGATCCCATGGCCACAAGGCCGTACATGCCAAGCTGCTTGAACAGCACCGCCCAGGGGTAGAGGAAGACAACCTCAACGTCAAAAATAATGAAAACCATCGCCACAAGATAGAACTTGACGGAAAACCGGCCGTGGGCACTGCCCACAGGCGGCACCCCGCACTCATAGGGAGCCAACTTGACGGCACTGGGCTTTTTCGGACCGATCAGCCCCGACATGACTAACGAGCCAACGGCAAAACCGACAGCGATCAGTATCAGGACCAGTATCGGAAGATAGCTGTTCAGCATAAAAAATGTTCCTCCCCGAAGCTATTTATGGGCCCGCCCTCGAAGATGAAGACGGCGTTATGTATACACACAATCGGCGCAAAGATAGGACAACCACAAGTTCAATGTCAAGTAAAAAATACTGTATACTGTATGCAGTTTTCCTGAGATAAACCGGAGATTTAAGTGTGTTTTTTCCGTCTCTTATCCTCTCAATCTGCGCCGGGATAAAGCCCTGAAAGAGCACGGACAATGCCTTTTCGCACCCCCTTGCGCATCCATGTTTCGCTCCGGCTTTCAGGGGCTTGCGCTGAGCGCGAAGGGGGGGCTGCCCTTCTCAGCACTCAGCGCCAGAGACGCCCCCCTAATCGAACTCGATGCGGTAGAAGAGATCTACCCCACTCTGGATGCCCATGGTCGATTGCAGCTCCCACTGGGGTGCGAAATCATATCTCAGCTTAAACTCGTTGGTCTGGGTGAACAGGGAATGACCGAGACTGATATAAAGATTGGGACGCAGGTATTTGCCGATGAGTACCACTGAATCGGCCACATTACCGTCGCCGGTCTGGATGTCTAGCACGTCGATTCCCAGCGTACGCTGAAGGCGATCCTGCAACACCAAGGAGTCCCCCTGGGAAAGCAGCCCCCCCGCCGCCAGCATCAGCAGACTGGACTGCCCCCCCTGAGGATCCAGAGGTCGCCCCAGAACGATATAGGAGAGAATATCCGTTTCGGCCATGGCCGGTTCGGAGTAAAGTTGCACCCGGGGGAATCGGGGTGTTCCACTGAGTGCAACACCCGCCTTGACCTCCCCCACCTTTCGTACCGCGAGGACGTCAAGGTTCGGCCGACCCACCGGCCCACCTCCGAAATAAAGACTCCCGCGGTCGATTTTCAACCGGACACCGTGCCCGACATACCCCCCGTCCAGCACAGCAATGCGCCCTTCGGCACGGATATCCTCCAGGCTCTGCGCCATCAGCAGCAGCTTACCCCCCAGACGTACATCCACCCCTTCGGCGGCTACCAGCACCCGGTCTCCAAGCACCAGGGTCAGGCGCGCATCCAGGGCGAAAGGGAGCTTGGCTCTGGAGAGCTCGGGCGCATCGAGCACCAACACATCTGCGCTGACCGTTTTAAACTCTCGCCTCTTGCTACGCTGCAACAGAAGATGCGGCAGCCCCACCGTTCCTCTGACCTTCAACAGCTCAGCCGTGCCTTCGAACTGGAGATCCGGATCGGCCAACGCCTGAAGCTCAGGCAGATTCAGCACCTCGAAATTCTTCCCCTTGAGATCGAGACGATACTGCTGCAGCCCACCGCTTCCCCAGCTCAGCATCCCGGCCCCCTCGATA
>JAAXQG010000097.1 GCA_012974445.1 Desulfuromonadales bacterium | reverse complement strand
GATAGGAGGTGGGTCTGGTCGTCCTTTCAACGAACCGAGCTCTCCACAGCTTTTGTGGATAGGGTTGTGGAAAAGCGACGCGGGCGGTGATAAGTCTTCGGAACCGCCGGGGGAAATACCGAATCGCCTAAAAAATATACACCAGTGATGCCTCAACGTTCGCCTGTTATTGAGTACCCAAAGGGCTTGCTGCGGGGCAGGGATAAATTTCTGGCCTCCTTCGCAGCAATGCGGTTAAAATGCCAGCACTTTATTGATCCGCTCCCGTACTGTCGGGACCGATGCCTTTGGCCAAACTGGTGCCAGTTAATTAGATCTAGGGGAGAACGACCATGCGTATCACACCGGTGGAAGAGCTCGAAGAGCGTATCGGGAAGCTTCAGCAGCTGATGGCCAAGGAAGGGGTGGAAGCCGCCCTGATCCTGCAGAACGCTGATCTCTTCTACTTTACAGGCTCGATCCAGCAGGGGGTGCTCTACGTGCCTGTCACCGGATCTGCCATCTATATGGTTCGTAAAGACTACGGACGGGCCCGTATGGAGTCGGGGCTGCCCGAGGTCCGGCAGCTCGCCAGTCTGCGCGATATCCCCGGTATGCTCACCGACTACGATCTGTCTTTGCCCCAAACGGCCGGAATGGAGCTGGACGTGCTGCCCGTAGCCCATTTCAGGCGTGTGGAAAAGCTCTTCCCCGGTTGCCGCTTCACCGATGTTTCCCCGCTGATCCGCACCGTGAGGGCGGTCAAGTCCGACTACGAAATCTCCATCATGAAGGATGCCGCCCTGCAGGTGGACCGTGTTTATCAGCACGCCTGCTCTACCATCAAGGAGGGGATGACCGATCTGGAACTTTCTGCCGAGCTGGAGTTTTTTGCCCGCCGTGAAGGGCATCAGGGGATCACCCGGATGCGGGGTTTTAACTCGGAGCTCTTCTACGGACATATCTTCTCCGGCCCGGACAGTGCCGCTCCAGCCTATCTGGACGCACCACTGGGGGGACTCGGAGTTAATCCCTCCGTGGGGCAGGGGGCCAGCTACAATCGTATTCTTCGCCATCAGCCGATTATCGTCGATTTTGTCGGAGCCTTCGACGGTTATCTGGTGGATCAGACCCGCACCCTGTCCATCGGTGAGCTCCCCGATAAGCTCCACCGGGCCTATCAGGATATGCTCCGGATTCAGAACCGTCTCAGGGAGCTGGCCCGCCCCGGTGTGGGCTGGGGCTCCATTTACGACGAATGCCTCGGCCTGGCCATAGAACTGGGATACCGGGATAACTTCATGGGGGCATCGGGAGCTCAGGTCTCCTTTATCGGCCATGGCATCGGCGTGGAGATGGACGAGTATCCTTTTATCGCCCGGGGGTTCAAGGAGCCGGTGCTGGAGCGCAACATGTGCTTTGCCTTCGAGCCCAAGGCGGTATTTCCTGGTCTCGGAGCCGTCGGAATCGAAAATACCTTCTGGGTTGCCGAGCAGGGGCTCAAGAATTTGACCTTCTCCGATGAGTCGCTGGTCGTCCTTTAAGGTTGTTTAGCGCCGGCACATAGCAAGGTTGTTTTAATTTAATCACTGAAAGTCTTGACCTGGGCAGCGGGTCTGTTTACCGTCTTAATACACTCGGTGTCTTTTTACAGTATGTAAAGATTCAGATCGTGAAAGGAGGCCTTATGATCGTCAAGGAAATGATGCACAAAGATCTGGTTACGGTCTCTCCCAAATCTACTGTGGCCGAAGCCGCAAGGACCATGCGTGCTCGCAGTGTCGGCTCTCTGCTGGTTGTGGATGGCCAGAACAGTCTGGTTGGGATTATTACCGATCGTGACATTGCCATGGCTGTGGCCGCCGATGGCCGAGAACCCCGAAAAACCCGGGTCAGAGAGGTCATGACTTCGGAGCCGGCGGCGGCGAAGCCCACCGACGATATCGAGATCGCCATGCAGACGATGAACCGGGTTCATGCCCGTCGTCTTCCGATTCTCGATGGCGGCAAGCTGGTGGGAATTCTCTCGACCTCAGACATGCCTTCGGGAATGAAGAGCCCTCTCGATCATTTCATGGGGTTGGAAGATATCCACCTGAAACATTGATGATTTGACTCAGGAAATTCATCGCAAAAAACCCCCGCTGTAATAGCGGGGGTTTTTTTTGAGCGTTGAAATCAAACCCAAAGGGGATTAAACTATTTAGGTTTAATTAGGTAATTATACAACTTCTTGGAATGAGATTCATCTCTGTCATCTCGTCCATCGGAGGCACGGTGTCATGAGGCCCATCAAGTACGCAAAAAGACACCCCCTGGCGCTGCTTGTTCTGCTGGGGGGGGGCATCTTCCTGGTCGAGTTGGTGGTGATGCTTCTGCTTGGGCAATTCACTTCCCTGCCTCCCTTGCTTGAGGCTCTTGCCGACGGCGCACTGCTGGTCTTTTCCCTGGCTCCGGCACTCTACGGGTTGTTTCTTCGCCCCTTGCAGTCCCAGATTCATCGCGGCGTGCAGATGAAGGAAGAGCTTCTGGCCAGTCGTGCAGAGATCGAGTCGAGCCACGCCGAGCTTCGGCTCGTTTTTGAGCAGGTGGAGAAGGCCCACACCGAATGGCTCACAATTCTCGACTGTGTGAATGATATGATCGTCCTTCTCGACGATCAGGGTCTCGTCCGACGTTGCAACAGGGCCTTTTCCCTGTATTGCAAGCGCAGCTTCAATGAGCTGATCGGTCAGTCATTCGCCGACCTTCTGGGGCACTATGACATCTCGGTCCCGAGGGACAACTGCGACGCCATCGAACTCTGTCATCAGGCTCAGGGGCGATACTATCTGCTGAGAACCTATCCCTATCGGCAGAAGGGCAATAGTCTGGATTATAGCCATGTGGTCACCCTGCAGGATATCACCGATCTTAAGGAGGCCGACGCAGAGCTTCAGGAGGCGGCCCTCAAGCTTGAACACTCCCGAATGCAGATGCTTCAGAAGGAGAAAATGGCCTCTATCGGCCAGCTCGCTGCCGGTGTTGCTCACGAAATCAACAATCCTGTGGGCTACGTGCTGAGCAACCTCACCAGCCTCGACAAATACTTCACCCGTATGTGCGATTATACGACCTGGTTGCAGGAGCTGGCAAATAGGGGAGAGGATGAGGTTCTGAGACAGATGTTGTCGCAGCGACGGCGTGAACTCAAGCTCGACTTTATGATGGAGGATGTCGGCGACCTGATGGCCGAGTCGGTAGAAGGGGCGCAGAGAATCCGCTCCATTGTGCAGAACCTCAAGACCTTCTCCCGTGTTGATGAGGCGGAACTCAAGCCTGTGGATCTCAATGAGTGCATCGAGAGCACCATTAACATTGTCTGGAGCGAGATCAAGTATAAGGCTGAGCTGGTACGCGACCTGGGGGATTTCCCCCTGCTGGAATGCTACCCTCAGCAGCTCAGTCAGGTGTTCATGAATCTGCTGGTCAACGCTGCCCAGGCCATCGAGGGGCAGGGCAGCATCGAAATCCGCAGCTGGCAGCAGGGCGATAACGTCTGTGTTTCAGTCTCTGATACGGGCATCGGCATTGAAAAAGAGCATATCGAGCGGATCTTCGAGCCCTTCTACACTACCAAGCCCGTAGGGCAGGGCACAGGACTTGGCTTGAGTATAATCTATGAGATTGTTCAGAAGCATGGAGGAGATATCCAGGTGCAGAGTGTACCTGGGCAGGGCACCACATTTACTCTTAGTTTTCCGATGACCCGGGAGGGAACCTCGTGACCGATACTGTACGCATTCTCTGTGTTGATGATGAAAAAAATGTGCTCAAGTCTCTCTATCGCCTTTTTCTGGACGAGGACTACGAGCTTCTTACGGCCAGCTCCGGGGCAGAGGGGCTGGAGATGATGGCACAGAACCGCGATGTGCAACTGGTCATCTCAGACTATCGCATGCCCGAGATGAATGGTGTCGACTTTCTCAGGCAGGTCTATGAGCGATGGCCCGATACGGTGCGCATCGTGCTGTCGGGCTACGCCGATACGGCATCGGTGGTCGCGGCCATCAACGAGGGGCAGATCTATAAGTTTATTCCCAAACCCTGGAACGACGATGAGCTCAAGGTGACGGTCAAGAATGCGATTGATCACTATATGGTGGAGAAACACAATCGTGAGCTGACCCGCCAGCTCAAGGAGAAAAACCAGGAGCAGGAGATTCTCAACCAGAACCTGGAAATGATGGTCGAGCTGCGTACATCGAAGCTGATGTTTCGAAACCGGGCTCTTACGGCAGCCCAGAATATCCTCAACCTGCTGCCCTTTGCCGTGATTGGTCTGGATGCAGAGGGGATTGTTGTTCAGTGTAACCGAAGGGCCGTGGGAAAAGACGGTGAAGGGATTGTTGTTCCCACGGCCATGGGGGCGCCCAGATGCGAGGCTCTCCCACCAGAGCTAAACGTCCTGGTGGATCGTTTCCTCCTGGGGGGGCAGAACCTTGTTGAAACCCTGACGATTGATGATACGGCCTGGAATGTTCATCTGATCGGGATGTCTGAGGGGGAGCAGCGCGGGATCCTGCTGGTCTTTTGTCCGTAGGAAAGCTATCGGTTCATTTGGTTCGATACGCGCTTTATAACTCTGGAATATCATCCTGTTGGAGTTAATGTCCGATTAACGATCTTGTAAAAATACTCTTTGTTGATGATGAACCTAATATACTCAAAGGCCCTTCGTCGCATCCTGATCGATGAACCCTATGAAGTCCTTTGGGCCCCCTCCGGTCAAGAGGGGCTGGAGCTGCTGGCGCAGCAGGGGGATGTCTCTATCGTGTTCTCCGATCAGCGCATGCCGGAGATGACCGGGGTTGAATTTCTCGGCAAGGTTCGCCAGCTCTACCCCGAGACCCTTCGTGTATTGCTCACAGGCTATGCCGACGCGGCAGCGGCTATGGACTCGGTCAATATGGCCGGAGCCAGTCGTTACCTTACCAAGGCTTTGGACGATGGGGAACTCTGCCAGATTCTTGCTGAATTAACGACCCGCAGCCGGCTGGAGCGGGAAAATCGTGTGCTGCAAGCAGCCATTCAGGAAAAAAACAAGCAGCTGGCCGAGTGGCGCCGCCCTGTTGCACGATATCGGGAAAATCGGCGTTCAGGGACATAATCATGTCCTGAAAATTGAGGAATTGGAATCGGATGATCGAAGGGCTTACGAGAGTCATCCGGTACGGGGGCAGGCTGCCATCGATGTGGTCAAGGGGCTGCGCGATGCAGGAGTGCTCATCCGGTATCATCACGAGCGTTTTGATGGCTCCGGTTTCCCCCAGGGGCTCAAGGGCGAGAATATCCCCCTGGGCGCCCGGATTATTGCCGTGGCCGACGTCCTGGAAGTTGCGGTACGCACGAATCCGTTGATGGAGCCCATGGCGGCCGTTCGGCGATGCCTGGCAGGAGCTTCTGGTACCTATCTTGATCCCGCGTTGACCCTTGTCGCCCAGGGTCCGGCAAAGAAGGTCTTCGGCGCAGGAGAGGCGCGCAAGGGCTGGATCAAGATGAACATCGATCCTGCCAACCTTCGCACGGGGATGGTGCTTACCAGTGATATGCGAAGCGGAACGGGGCTTCTGCTTCTGAAAAGGGGGTCTGCCCTCAACATCGAACGTATCGAGGCAATTCATCGGTTCTACGATCTGGACCCGGGGCTTCCGTCTATTGCTGTGCTGGTCGAAGAAAAGGGCTGAGGCCGTGATTGAGTATGACGAATTTGAAAAACGTCTGGTTCTGAAGGTCGTATATTACGGCCCGGCCCTCTCGGGCAAGACCACCAATCTGCTCAGGCTCCACGAGCTGCTGGCCAGAGAGCAGCGTGGTGATCTGATGGTGCTCGATACCAAGGACGACCGGACCATATACTTTGATCTGCTGCCGTTTTTTCTTCAGGCGCCCAGCGGGCTCAAGATCAAGCTCAAAGCCTATACCGTCCCCGGTCAGGTCCGGCACGACGCTACGCGCAAGGCGGTGCTGCAGCGGGCCGACGGGGTCGTCTTCGTGGCCGATTCTCAACTCAAGGAGACGACCAACAACGTGGAGAGCTTTCAGAACCTGGAGCGTAACCTCAAGATGGTCGGGCTCTCCTTCGACAGTACTCCTTTGGTGATTCAGTACAATAAACGCGACCTGCCCGGTATCGTCTCGACAGAGGATATCGACAGAGTCTGGGGGGAGACGGGCATCCCGGTACATAGGGCCTGCGCCCTGGACGGTGGCGGTGTACTGGAGACTTTCCGCGCCTTGCTCGGGAGGCTCTACCTCGGGGTTGATGAGAAGATTTCTCTCGAATCAGACCATGGCCTGTCCAGGGAAGATTTTATAGCGCAGATTCTGCGTCCGGCCTCTGGGGACTCAGGGGAAATTGACCTCCGGGAAGGGGGGCTGGAATGAATCAGGACATCGAATTTATCGTCGGGAGTGAACGCAGGCTTCTGGATCTGATCGGGCGCGACGAAATAATACCTCTGTTGGCCGCTGCGGTACGCTCGGGAGCTTCCGGAGCCTCTGTACTGGACGATGCGGGGGAGGCTCTCTGGCAGGATGGGGCCGATGAGATTGATGGCTCCTCGCCGCAGCGGCGCAGCCTTCGTCTGGAAGGGGAACCGGTGGGGACTCTGCAGGTCTCAGGCGAGCCGGGGCTGGTCCGACCCATTACCGATCTGCTTCATGAGGTCATCCAGATCCTGATGACCAACAATCTCAAGCGAATGCTGACCACGGAGATTCACACCCAGGTGGTTCGCCAGTCTTATGAGGAGCTCCTGGAGAGCCATCAGAGCCTCGAGCGTTCGGAGCGCAAGTACCGAGAGCTCTCACAGAGTCTGGATGCCCAGGTAAAGGAGCGCACCCGGGAGCTTCAGCTGGTCCACGCCAAATTGCTCCAGCAGGAAAAGATGGCTGCAGTGGGGCAGTTGGCCGCAGGCGTAGCCCATGAGCTCAATACTCCCCTGGGGTTTATCGCCAGCAATCTTCACAGTCTCGGTAAGTATGTTTCCAGGCTCACGGCCCTGTTGTTGCGCATCAGGGAGCAGGCAGGAGGGAAATCTGGAGCCTTATGTGCTCTGGATCTGGAAGAGCAGTGGCGAGTGCAGAAACTGGACTTTATCCTGGAGGATATCCCTGAACTCATCGAGCAGAGCTGCGACGGTGCCAAGCGAGTCCAGAGAATCGTAGAAGACCTCAAAGGGTTCTCTAATCTCGATGGGGCGACTCTGGCGGAGCTGGAGCTGGAGCAGGAGCTGGAGAGGGCCCTGAGGGTGCTTTCCGGAAAACTTCCTGAGGGGACTCGAATTCATCGCAACTTTGAACCTCTTGCCCTCGTCAATGCCAACCCCGCGTTGATCTCTCAGCTTTTTTTTAATCTGATCAGTAATGCGATCTGGGTCAGTGACAAACCACTGGTGCTGAGCTTCCGAAATTGGACAGATGCTGCGGGGCTGCATCTGTCCATCGCAGATAATGGCCCAGGGATCGACCCGGCGATTCTCCCCCGGATTTTCGATCCATTTTTTACCACCCGTGATGTGGGAGAGGGCACCGGTATGGGGCTGACCGTGGCCTATGATATCGTGCATTCTCTGGGGGGGATACTTTCGGCCTACAATGTACAAAGTGGAGGAGCCTGTTTCGAACTTTGCCTCCCCCCTCAGGAGTAGTTGTTATGTCGAATCTGTCTGAACTATTTCGCAAGGCGACCATCGAAGAGCCCGCCGCCCAGAGCGATGCTGCGGGTATGGATGACGAGATCGATTCCTGTTACGACGGACACTTTACCCTGTTGTTCGTAGACGACGAACCGGGGGTGCTCAAGGCGCTGCGGCGGATATTTCTCGATGAGAACTACCGCATTCTCCTGGCTGACGGCGCCGAAGAGGCGCTGGAGGTGTTGGGGCGCGAGTCGGTGCATCTGATCATTTCTGACCACCGGATGCCGGGAAAAACCGGGGCGCAGCTGCTCAAGGAGATCAAGGAGCATTGGCCCGAGACCATCCGCATCATGCTCACGGGCTACGCCGACGTCCAGTCGATCATGGGGGCGGTCAACGAAGGTTCCGTCTATAAATTCATCACAAAACCCTGGAACGACGAAGATCTGCGATTGACCGTAAGCCTGGCGCTGCAGCAGTATGTTCTGCTGCAGGAAAACAGAAAACTCCGGGATCTGACCAAGAAGCAGAAGGCCAAACTGGGGAATCTCTCTAGCCTGCAGGAGAACAACCAGGTCGCCATGGGCAACATCCTGGTGCGCTCCGGGGGGCTGACCGATGAGTCGCTGGCCATGGCTCAGCAAAATCGCCACGGGTCCGAGTTTCTCGGCGATACCCTGGTGCGGCTCAACCTGTTGAGCGAGTCCAAGGTCATCAAGATCTTGCAGGATAAGCTCAGGATTGAATTCATCGACCTTCGTGAGGCCGACCTGCGCCCCGAGGTGATCCGATTTCTTCCCCGTGAGCTCTGCGAGAAGAGTCGCATCCTCCCCTTTCGGCTGACCAGCCGCCAGTTGACCCTGGCCATGGCCGACCCTTCGGATCTGCTCAAGTGCGACCAGATTGCCTCCATGACCGGCCTCAAGGTCGTGCCCCTGCTGACTCGAAGCTCCGATATCCTCGCGCAGTTGAAGCTCGTCTATGGCGAGGGGGCGGACAGTCTCGAGACAGAGGATTTCGAGAGTCTGGAGCCGATGGATGAAATCGACATCGTCCTGGACGAAGAGGAAGAGGACGTCAACCTCGAGGAGCTCATCGGCTCTTCGGAGGTCCCACCGATTATCCGTATCGTCAATGCCGTGATCTCAGAGGCCATCCGCTACCGGGCCAGCGATATTCATATCGAGCCGAAGAACAAGTGCACTCTGGTGCGGTTGCGCATCGACGGCATGCTCAGAACCAAGATCCGAATTCCCTCCAATCTGCACGCCGCCACCATCTCGCGCATCAAGATCATCTCCCGTCTCGACATCTCGGAGCGCCGCCTGCCTCAGGACGGCCGCATTACCGTCAAATCCGGTACCCGCATGGTGGATCTGCGGGTCTCCACCATGCCGACGATCAACGGAGAGAAGGTGGTCATGCGCATCCTGGACAAGAGCGCGGCGGTCAAGCGCATTGCCGAGCTGGGTGTGCTTCCCGATGACCTGAAAAAGGTCGATGCTCTGATTCGCCGGCCCCAGGGGATCATCATCTCCACGGGCCCCACGGGCAGCGGCAAGACCACGTCCCTCTATTCCCTGTTAGGGGAGATGCTTCAGGATACGAAGAATTACGAGACCATCGAGGACCCCGTGGAATACTTCCTCGAAGAGGCCAACCAGGTCTATGTGCGTGAACAGGTGGGGCTGACCTTCGCCAAGGTGCTGCGGGCGACCCTGCGCCAGGATCCCGATGTGATCCTGGTCGGAGAGGTGCGGGACAAGGAGACGGCTGATGTGGCTTTTAAGGCCGCTCTGACCGGCCATACGGTTTTAACCTCTTTGCATACCAACGATGCGGTCAGCACCGTTACCCGGCTGATCGATCTTGGAATCCAGCCCTATCTAATTGCCTCGGCCGTCGAGGGGATACTGGCCCAGCGCCTGGTGCGAAAGCTCTGCCGGTTCTGCCGCATCGAGTCCGAGCCGGACCCGAAAGTTCTGGATTTGCTGAGCCTGACCTCTTTTGCCGCAATCAGCTACGTTGCCAGGGGCTGTACCAGATGTCAGAACAGCGGTTACAGCGGTCGGATCGGGATTTTTGAAGTTTTTGTGATGAGCGAAGACTTCCGTCACCTCATCAGTGACGGTTACCGGGAAGCCCTGCTGACGAAGCTGGCCAGGCAGGCAGGGATGAGGTCTCTATTGGAGGATGGCCTTGAGAAGGTGGCCCTGGGTGAGACGACGCTGGAGGAAATCCTGCGGGTCATAGGTCCCCAGATAAAGACCGAGCGGATTTGTCATGGCTGCGACAGCCGTATCGAAATGAAGTTTCTGTTCTGCCCCCATTGCGGGGCTTTCAAGCGCAACTGCTGCAGGAACTGCCAGGCTCCCATGGAAGAGGACTGGAACGCCTGTGTCCAGTGCGGGACTCTGGCTGAGAAGGGAGAGATGCATGGCCGACAAATTACTACTGGTTGATGATGAACCCTCGGTGATCCAGTCACTGAGGCGGGCGCTGCTCGATGAGCCTTTTGACCTCTTCGCCGCAGGCAGTGCCGATGAAGCCCTGGAGCTTCTGGGGGAGCATCCGTTTAAGGTGGTGGTCTCCGATGAAAGGATGCCCGGTATGGGGGGGGGCCGAGTTTCTCTCTCTGGTACAAAACCGTGCTCCCCAGGCGATCCGCATCATGCTTTCGGGGCAGCCGAGCCTCGAGTCGGTCCTGCGGGCGATCAATACAGGGGATGATTTAGAGTCGGGCCATGGCCCGGTCGATCCGATCCAGAGCATCCAGAGCCCTTAAGGGTAGTCTGATCTGCCCTGGGGGAACCTCATTTTCTCGGGGGTTGATGCGCACCAGCGACGAAGAACTCACTTTGCTGAGCTGCTCGCTCATCCATCGGATGGTGGGCACCGAGGTTCCTGCCCCCATCTCCAGAACAACCTGTCTTGCTCCCCGCTGCCCTTCGATAAACGCCTCTAAACGCCGCTGCTGCGTATCGGTGCGTCCGCTTACCCAGGATGAGTCTGCGAACATCAGGATATTGGGGCGGGCAACCAGACCGCAGCGGCAATGGGGCAGGGTGCGCGAGCGCATCGACTTAAGATCGATCTGGAAGTCTTCTTCATTCGGCCAGATCCGCTCTTCGCAGGGTGCGGTGCACTGGAGGTGATGGATGGAGCCGTGGACCTCTAATATGCGGCTTTCGTCAAACCCTGCCTTCTGGAACTGACCGTCTACGTTGGAGGTGACGACGAAGGCCTCAAGGCCCCTGCTGCTGATCCAGTGCCGCAGCAGCTCGAAACCCTGATGGGGAATGGTTCGGCGGTAGAGCTCGGTGCGATGGCCGTAGAACCCCCAGCCGAAGGGGGGATCCTGTCTGAAATGTAGGGGGTTAGCGGCATCGGTGAATCCCAACCCCAGATTTTCGTACATGGGGTAGGCTTTCCAGAAACCCTGAGGCCCCCGAAAGTCGGGGAGTCCCGAATCGACGCCCATTCCGGCACCTGAGGTGATAATTAGCGTCTGCGCCTCGGCGATAGCCCGGGCTGCCTCGTCAATCCCTCGCTGCACTGTCTCCGGCATCGGTTACACTCCTTCTCGCTTCGTCTACTCGATAGCCACATCCACCATGATTGGACTGAGGACTTTCTGGAGGCTTTGGGGGGTAAGGCTCACCAGAAAGCCCCTTTTGCCGCCGTTGATGTAGATGCAGGGCAGTGCCATGATGGTGCGCTCCAGGTAGACCGGCATCGCTTTTCGGCATCCGAAGGGGGAAGTCCCGCCGACCAGATAGCCCGTGTGTTTCTGAGCGATCTTCGGGGAGCAGGGGGTGAGGCTTCTGGCTCCGATCTCTCGGGCCAGCTGCTTGGCGGAGACCTGGCGATCGCCATGCATCAGCACAATCAGGGGGACCTTCTCGTCGGTCTCGAAGATGAGGGTCTTGATGACCTGGTGCTCGTCGACACCCAGCTCCCGCGCGCTCGCGGCTGTTCCCCCCTTCTCTTCATAGCTGTAGAGATGACTTTCGTAAGAGATTTTGTGTTGTCTCAAAAACCTCAGCGCGGCGGTCACCGGGAATTTTTCCTTCGCCATGGGACAATCTCCTGCGTCAGCCGAAAAGCAGCGACAGCCCGAGAATGGCGAGGCTGGCCAGGGTAGCCAGGGTGCAGGTCCAGGCCAGAGCCCGGAACAGCGGCTCGGTTTGACGGTCCAATCTCACGCTCAGGGGCATGAGGGCGCCCAGAGCTGCTCCCCCCAGGGCGCCGCCTAAGTGAGCGGCATTGTCCGCCCCTACGATGAGTCCGAAAACAAAAGCGAACAGGGCCCACTTGATCATGAAATCGCGCTGGTGCATGGCCGTGGGGCCGCCGATACGGTGGAAGTATGTGATGGAGAATCCGATCAGGCCGAAGAGAGAGCCCGAGGCGCCGACCACCGGGGTCATGGGGTGCCAGAAATACCCGGCAAGGGTGGCGGTCAGCGCCGTGAGCACATAGAGGACGATGAACCTTGATTTACCCAGAGTCACTTCCAGCAGGGGACCGATCTGCAGCAGTACGACCATGTTGAAGGCCAGATGAATCAGCCCCCCGTGGGTAAAGGCGTAGGTGATGCAGCGCCACCACTGGTTGTATTCTAGAACGAAGGGCCAATATTGGGCCCCGAACTCGAGCAGCAGAGATGTGGGGGGGGTGAATAGGGCGCGCAGTCCCGCTCCCGAGGATAACCCGGTAAGCACCATCAGGCTGAAGAGCACCAGGTTGGTGCCGATAATCAGGTTGGTGATGCTGAGCCCTGAGCGATCGGAAGTGCTGGTCCCCTTGATAAAGTGTTTGAGATGACGCTTCCAGTGCATCATTCGCCATTTCCATTGGGCCGGAGTAAGACCCATCATTTTTGGGGGCATCGCAAGTCTCCTGTATCATTTGTTTTCGTGGGTGGTGGGGGGGGCAGGTGGAACGAATCTTTGAGTACAGCTGCCTGCCAAGGGCGCAGTATGTCAAAAGATCTTCATGGCGGCAAGCTCCCCTCTCTGGACTGGCCGCAGTAGGCAAATGGGGGTATTTTACTCGAGGTAGTTGAAATCCTTTTGAATATTGGGCAAACTCTGAAATTCATAATCTTTAAACTGGCCGTTTGATGATTTTTAAGTTCGGGGGAGGAGACGAAATTTATGGCAATTGAGACCTTGAATCCGGCAACGGGGGAGCTGATCCAGAGCTTTGATGAGTGGAGCACAGAAAAAGTAGCAGCGGTTCTCGACCAGGTTCACGAGGCCTTCGGACACTGGAAGGGGACTTCATTTGAAGAACGTTCCAGGCTGATGCGCCGTGCCGCCGCTGTCTTGCGTGAGGGGGCAGGGGACTATGCGAGGCTGATGGCCATCGAGATGGGTAAGCCTGTTGCCGAGGGCAGGGCGGAGGTCGAGAAATGCGCACTGGTTTGCGAATATTACGCGGACCATGCGGCAGGCTTCCTGAGCGATGAGCCCATCGAGAGTGACGCATCACGCTCCTATGTCGCCTTTCGTCCTCTGGGAACTATTCTGGCGGTCATGCCCTGGAACTTCCCTTTCTGGCAGGTTTTTCGCTTCGCGGCTCCGACCCTGATGGCGGGCAATACCGGTATCCTCAAGCACGCCTCCAATGTTCCCCAGTGCGCCCTGGCTATTGAGGATGTCTTTATCAAGGCGGGTTTTCCTGAGCATGTATTTCGGTCCTTGCTCATCGGATCTTCCAAGGTCGATGCGGTTATCGAGCATGAGACCGTCATGGCCGTGACCCTTACCGGGAGTGACATGGCCGGGCGCAAGGTCGCCGCTAAGGCGGGACAGATGCTCAAAAAAGCTGTGCTGGAACTGGGGGGAAGCGACCCCTTTATCGTGCTGGCTGATGCGGATCTGGAGCAGGCCGCTACAGTGGGTACGAAGTCCCGTTGTATTAATTCAGGGCAGAGTTGTATCGCGGCCAAGCGCTTCATTGTTGTGGATGAAGTCTACGATGAATTTCTTGAGCTGTTCAGGGAAAAGTTCTCTTCTCTGATCGTGGGGGATCCACTCGATGACCGGACCCAGATCGGCCCCCAGTCCCGGCAGGACCTGATGGACGAACTCCACGCTCAGGTGGTGGCTTCGATTGAAAAAGGCGCCCGCCTCGTAACTGGCGGGGCACCGATGGATCGCCAGGGTTCCTACTACCCTCCGAGCATTCTTGCGGATCTGTCCCCAGGCATGCCGGCATATCATGAAGAGCTCTTCGGCCCCGTGGCTTCGGTCATTCGGGTACGCGGCGCCAGCGAAGCCCTGGAGGTAGCTAATGCTTCCTGCTTCGGTCTGGGTGGATCGGTCTGGACCCGGGATCAACAAAAGGGCGAGGCTCTGGCTGCGCAGATCGAGTCCGGAGCCGTTTTTGTCAACGGCATGGTCAAGAGTGACCCGCGACTCCCTTTCGGAGGAGTCAAGACGTCGGGATTCGGTCGGGAGCTTTCCCATTACGGCATCAAGGAGTTTGTGAATATTCAGACGGTCTGGATTCGTTAGTCTGTGTACTACATCTTTTTGGTGTAAAAATAAAATTGTTGAAAACAGTCGGTGGATAGGGTATTTCTTGGAGATACTTTTTGACTTGGGAGTGTTTTATGCCTATCGATTATGATCGACTTCGCCTGGATGGTGTCTATAAACAGAATGAGCAGGGGCAGTTGATGCTTCGGGTCAAGGCACCTGCCGGTGTGCTCTCGACCGAACAGGCACTGAAGATCGCTACCATTTCTGAGCGTTTCTCCAACGGCATGCTTCACCTGACGACCCGGTGCAGTGTCGAGTTTCACTGGCTCAGCGATACAGACCTGCCGCAGATCTGGCGGGAACTCTCCTCGGTCGGTCTGACATCCCGGGGGGCCTGTGGCGGAGCGGTGCGGGGGATTGCCTGCAGCACCACCTTCAGCCCGGGGTTTGGCAAGGCACAGCTGGCGGCTTCTCGCTTCCAGAAGCATTTTGCGGGTAATCCCCGTTTTGAGGGGCTGCCCAAAAAATTCAAGGTCGGTGTCGAGGGTTCGGCGCAGGGGGGCAGGCATCTTATTCAGGATGCTGGCATCGTCTACGTCGGTGAGTCCGACCAGGGGCCTCTGTTCGACCTCTGGGCCGCAGGTGGCTTGGGTCGCGAGCCGATGGAGGCTTTTCTCTATGAGAGAGCGGTGCCTGAAAATCAACTTCTGCCTCTGCTCGAGGCTCTGGTCGAGGTTCACCGGGAGAATACTCCCAAGGGCAAACGCCTCAAGCATGTGGTTCAGGCTCTAGGGCAGCAGGAGGTTCGCCGTCTCGTGGAGCAGAAGCGCCAGGTCCGGCCCGTTTATGAGCAGATCGAGGTATTTGAAAAATACTTCACTTCCAAGGCCGATCTGACGCCTGTAGAGGCCGTGGTCTTTGCTGGTGAAATCAGGGCCGATATCTTCAGGCGCCTAGCTGAAGTGGCCCGTGACCATGCCGAAGGCTATCTGGCGCTGACTGCCAATCAGAATGTCGCCCTGTTGCCCGGCACCCTGACGGATATCGCCAAGCTGGAGCAGGAAGTCAAGGCCTGCGGATTTCTCTCCGGAGAGGCGGAGCAGGACGTCTGCTTTCGTATCTGTCCCGGCAGCCATCAGTGCCGCATGGGGCTCGCTCCAACCAGGGATGTGACCCGTTCGATCCTCACTGCATTGGGTGATCGAGGCCGGAAGCTTTCTTTTGCGATTTCAGGCTGCCCCAACGCCTGCGCCCAGCCTCAGCTTGCCGATGTGGGTATTCTTGCCAGAAAGAGCCTGAAGCAGGAAGACGGTTCTCGCAAGCCCCTATTCGAGTTGCAGCGTCGTAGCGGTGAAGGGTTCGGGGTGGCTGTGGCCACCGACCTTGAAGAATCCTCTCTTATTGAGGCGATCTGCCGGATTCTTTGATGGCGGCTTCACCATTTGAATAAAAAGGGGGCGCTCATTTTCATGGGCGCCCCTTTTTTTAGGTCGGAATTGTAAATTTTTTGCAGACCTTCAGATGAGGTCCTTGAGCCAGCCCAGCGCCAGAAATGTACCCGCGGCAGATCCCAGGGAGGAGAAGAGAAATACCAGCAGGACTCTGGCCAGACGGTTACTCCACCATCCTCGCAGGGTGACCAGATCATCGCCGACCCTTTCCATGTCCCGTACCGTTGGGGCTGCCACGAAAGTTTGGACCAGCGCCGTGACAAACCCGGCACCAATGGTCGGGTTCAGTGAGGTGATCGGTGCCGCAATAAACGCGCTCAGTACCGTCAGGGGGTGTCCCAGAGCCAGAAGCGTCCCCAATGCAGAGAGCAATCCGTTGGCGAGAACCCATACGAGCAGGGCGTCGAGCACTTCCTGGCGGTTTCCTAGGAAAAAGCCCGCAATAAAAAGAGCAATGACAATTGCCGGGATGAGCCAGGGCAGAACCCTTGATGTCAGTGGCTTAGGAGGAATAATTGAAATTTCATCGATTTCGCTTCGTGGCGTGTCCTCAGTGATCTGGCGAAGGATTCCCGGAAGGTGGGCAGCGCCTACAACGGCCAACACCTTGGGGCCAGGGGCGTTCTTTATGTGATAAGCCATGTAGATGTCACGCTCATCGACAAGAATCGATTTAACCGCAGGAAGCGCGGTTCCCATCTCCTCAAGCATGACAGAGAGTGTGTCGGTTTCTCGCAGTCGGGATAGTTCGGCTTCATCGAGTTTCTGGTCTTCAAAGAGGCTACCGACTAGTGCGCTTAACAGCCCCATTTTTTTCCAGAGCCCCGTCTTGCGCCAGGCCCGCAGCAGGGTTATTCGCAGGTTTCTGTCAACAAGCTCCAGTCTCATCTCCCGCTGCTGGGCTTCGTCGGCTGCTGCGGCCAGTTCCGCCCCAGGCTTTACCCCCGTATGAAGCCCCATTCTTTTTTGGAAAGACGATAGGGCCAGGTTCGCAAGTAGAAATGGGACCTGTCCATTGCGGATGACCTGGATCAGGTTCAAAGATTCCCAACGGTTCTGGTTGCGTAGCGCTGAAAGACGCTGGTCGTCAAGTTCGACGCAAACGGTGTCAGGTAATTCAGAGGCAATGGCCTGGCGAACAGTGTTTACGGATTCTTGAGAGATATGAGCGGTGCCGATGAGGATGATCTCTTTTTCTCCCAGGCTGATCCGGTGGAGATCTGAGGACTCTGTGTTCATTGTATATTCCATCCTTTGGTGCAAAAAATTTCTCGCATGCTATCACATGCTTCCGGTTCATGAACAGTTTATAGCCATTGCTGTCATGTCTCGCACCGGTGATAAAATGTAGGGAAGACAGTCAGTGTTGCAGGCTGTCAGGCAGAGGGAAAGGAGAAATTATGAACAGGGATCGTTTCGATTATGTGTGCCTGGAAGCAGAAGGGGGCCGAGATGCTTTTGTGCGGCATCCTTCAACGAATGAAGAGGGGGCAGTCGTGGGGTGCTCCTTGACAGCGGAGCATGTTTTTACTCAGACCGCCGGTGGAGAGCGGCGCTGCTGGGATTATAACGAGTGCGAGGAGATTAGCCGTAACTCCAAAGAGTGGCCACGTCGTTGAGGATTTTGTGAAGCATGCCGAGATGGAAATAAAAAAGGCGCCGTAGGCGCCTTGAAAAACATCTCTCCGCTACTGCCGTAAGTCAGATGAGCCTCAAACGAGTCTCAATAAGGTGGGGCCGCTTGTAGAAGCATTAGGCGTCCCGTTCGAAGACGGGCAGGCTCACAGCATCCCTGAAGCAACCCCGGCAAAAGCAATATTCCGCCTGGGCATACTTGCCCTACGCGCAGAGCAGAGAGTAATTCTATGGTTTTTAGTATAGGAGGCAGGACAATGGTTTGCAAGTCAAATTTCCTACAAAAAAGTAAATGTTTGACATTTTAAATTTATCCAATCTAATATGTTGAATCGCGCTAACGCGGTCAATAGATATAGGAGGGGAAGGATGATGAGGAAATTTGTCATGTTGGCTTTGTTTTTGTTGGCAGTCTGTCTAGGGGGCGTCACTGCCGTTTCTGCTGAAACTGTAGTGGCTTCCGTGGAGGCATCTAAGGTAGGGCTGGTTGATCTCAATGCTGCAGATGCAAAGGAGTTGCAAACCCTTCCTGGCGTTGGTAAGGTGACCGCTCAGCGCATCATAGACTTTCGTCTTCAGAATGGAACTTTCATGAAGGTCGAAGATGTAATGAAAGTTAAGGGGATTGGTAAGGTGACTTTAGAACGAATCGCTCCCTACGTTACTGTTGGGGCAGCTGTGATAGATTAAGGGTTTGATGTGCTATGGGGTTCGGACAGTCTCAGTGCAAAATCCGTGTTGAGGGCTTATTGCCGATTATCCCTGCAGTGTTTATTGTAGTACTTCTTTTGGTTGCATTTATGGGTGAACGGGGTCTTCTTCGGTCGGTTGAATTGGACCGCCATAGGAGCCTTCTTCAGTCCGAGGTCGATCAGCTCCTGCAGGCCAACGAAGATCTGAGGGGCAGGGTCACGCTATTGCAACAAAATTCTTCGGAGGTTGAGCGCGTAGCACGCGAGACTCTAGGAATGGTTAAAGAGGGGGAGATTGTTTATCAGTTTCAGGGCATTTGATTGTCCTGTCCATTTTTTTTCGAGGAGCCTGGCTTTTTTGGCTGGCTTCTCGTTTTTTTTGAATATAAGTTTTGTGTTGCAAAAGGTAGGGTCAGGTGCTAAAAGAGCTGACTTGTCGGGGTGTAGCGCAGCCTGGTAGCGCGCCTGCTTTGGGAGCAGGATGTCGGAGGTTCGAATCCTCTCGCCCCGACCAAATTTGCGCCAGTAGCTCAGATGGATAGAGCAACGGACTTCTAATCCGTAGGTCGAGGGTTCGATTCCTTCCTGGCGCGCCACTTTGCCAAACGGATTCGTTGTAATTTTTAGCATTGACATGCAGCGGTCTTATTCTGTAAAAGGTAACAACTTTTTGGTCATGGTGGGTGTAGCTCAGTTGGCAGAGCACCGGATTGTGGCTCCGGATGTCGAGGGTTCAAGCCCCTTCACTCACCCCAAAAAATAACAACACTCAATTCACGGAGTGTTTACAGAGCTGGGCCGCACGTTTATCCTGCGGCCCGTCTTTGTTTCTGCTTAACATGTACTGCGGGCGTGGCGGAATTGGTAGACGCACCAGGTTTAGGACCTGGCGTGCTTCGCACGTGGGAGTTCGAGTCTCCCCGCCCGCACCATTTTTCACCTATCCCTTAACTGATGATTTTGTGCTTTTTCCCCGGATTCAATTCTTGGGCAGAAAGTCCAGTGGCTTGAGGGGCACAGGCGTTAGTGTCTGGTTAGATAGTTTATGTTATGGTGCGGGGCAACTTTTGAACCCTACCAATGGGTTTGAGTTTCTCCTTTCTCATCAAATGATTGCAAGTATTGATGGTGATTCACTTTTTTCTAAAAATAATTTTATGTCGAGGTGTGTAGAGATGACTGTCGAAGTAAAAGATCTGAGCAGCGTGAAAAAAGAGTTGGTTTTTGAGGTCGGCGCTGAGGCTGTAGCCGTCGAAATCGAAAAAGCTTACAAGTCCTTTGGTCGTACCGCCAAGCTCAGAGGCTTTCGTGCGGGCAAGGTTCCTCGCAAAGTCTTGGAGCAGCACTATGCGCATCAGGTTTCCGATCGTGTTCTGGGACAGCTGATCAATGAGACATACCGCAAGGCGCTGGTCGAGCATCGCATCCCTGCTATCGCCGAGCCCACTGTTGTTGAGGTTAGTGGCGTTGAAAAAGGGAAATCATTGACCTTTACGGCTCAGGTTGAGATTCGCCCGGAGGTTGTCGCCAGTAATTACAAGGGTGTTGAGGTTAAGAAGGAGCTTTACGTTGCCGACGCCGGTATCGTTGATGCTCGCCTCGAAGAGATGCGTAATTCAGCTGCAAAGCTTGAATCCAGCACCAGGAAGGTTGCTCGCGAAGGAGATACGGTCCTGATTGATTTTGAGGGCTCCGTCGACGGCGACACCTTTGCCGGTGGCCAGGCGCAGGATTACTCTCTCGAGCTCGGGTCTGGTTCTTTTATTCCTGGGTTCGAAGATCAGATTGTTCGCATGAAGCGTGATCAGGAAAAAGATGTTGAGGTTACCTTTCCTGAGAGTTATGGCGCAAAAGAGCTGGCAGGACGTCCTGCTATTTTCAAGGTTCTCTTGAAGGACATTAAGGAAAAAGTTCTTCCTGAGCTCAATGACGAATTTGCAAAAGAGGCTGGTCTTGAGACTCTTGATGAGCTTAGGGCGAAGATTGCGGAGGATTTTGAGACTCAAGAGAAGTCCAGGATCGACTCGGATCTTCGCGAGCGACTTATGACCGAACTCTTGGAGCGCAATCAGATCGAGGTGCCCGAAGCAATGGTCGCCGGTCAGCTTGATTATATGCTGGCAAATGCCAAGGGACGTCTGCAGTCTCAGGGCATGAGCATGGAAATGCTTGGGTTGACCCCTGAGAGTTTCAACGAAAATTATCGTGACACGGCAGTTAAGCAGGTTCAGGGAGGGCTTCTTCTTTCGGCCATTGCAAAGCAGGAGGGCATTTCTGTCGGTGATGATGAAGTTGCTTCCAGGCTGCAGGAAATTGCCGATGCTCACAATGTAGATCTGGATACGGTCAAGAAGAGCTATAGCGGTAACGCTCGCCAGGGGCTTGTTGCTCAGATGACAGAAGACAAGGTTCTGGAGTCCCTCATCGCGGAAGCTGTTGTTGAAGAAGTATCAAAGGACGTTCTGACTCCTGCTGTTGAAGAGAAGGAGTAGTTTTCATGAATCTGGTCCCAATGGTTGTAGAGCAGTCCGGTCGTGGTGAGCGCGCCTATGATATCTTTTCGCGTCTGCTTAAGGATCGGATTATCTTCCTTGGTGGTCCCATTGATGATGCTGTTTCTAATCTGATTATTGCTCAACTCCTGTTTCTGGAGTCTGAAGACTCTGAAAAGGATATCCACCTCTATGTGAACTCCCCCGGGGGGGTGGTGACGGCTGGGATGGCAATTTATGATACGATGCAGTACTTGAAGTCTCCTGTCTCGACCATATGTGTCGGTCAGGCCGCCAGTATGGGAGCATTTTTGCTTGCCGCTGGAGCCAAGGGGAAAAGGTACGCATTGCCTCATGCCCGTATCATGATTCATCAGCCGTTAGGTGGTTTTCAGGGGCAGGCAACAGACATAAAGATTCATGCAGAGGAGATTCTGCGTTTGCGAGATACCCTGAACGGTGTCTTGGCACAGCATACGGGACAATCTCTCGAGAAGATTGCAAACGATACCGAGCGAGATTTTTTCATGGGGAGCGAAGCTGCCAGGAGCTATGGTATTATTGATCAAATAGTTGAGGCAAAGAGCTGAGCTCCCTGGTCGAAAAGGAGTATTTGTGAGTCAGACCGATGACAATGGTGGGAAGCTTACTTGCTCATTCTGTGGGAAGTCGCAGGAAGAGGTCAAGAAGCTGATTGCTGGGCCGGCCGTCTATATCTGCGATGAGTGCATAGAGCTGTGCAAGGAGATCGTTGCTGAGGAAGTCAGTCTTGACGTGTCGGGGCAGGAAAAAAAACGACTGCCAACTCCTGCGGAAATCAAGGAATCTCTTGATGATTATGTGGTCGGCCAGGACCGTGCGAAGAGGGTCCTGGCGGTAGCTGTCTATAATCATTACAAGCGAGTGGGGCTGATCAGGAAGTCTGATGACGTAGAAGTTCAAAAGAGCAATATCCTTCTGCTTGGACCTACGGGAAGTGGTAAGACTTTGTTGGCTCAGACGCTGGCGAGGGTTTTGGACTTGCCCTTTGCTATTGCCGATGCAACAAATCTTACCGAGGCTGGATATGTCGGGGAGGATGTTGAAAACATCATTCTTAATCTTCTTCAGGCTGCTGATTATGATCTAGAGAAGGCCCAGCGGGGTATTATCTATATCGATGAAATCGACAAGATTGCCAGGAAGTCGGATTCTCCATCTATTACGCGTGATGTCTCCGGTGAAGGTGTTCAGCAGGCCCTTCTGAAGATAATTGAGGGGACCATGGCGAGCGTTCCGCCCAAGGGGGGACGTAAACACCCGCAGCAGGAATTCCTAAAGGTTGATACAACGAACATTCTCTTTATTTGTGGCGGGGCTTTTGCCGGAATGGAGGATGTTATCGGTCAGCGGGTCGGGAAACAGGCTATAGGTTTTGGTGCCGATTCGAAGGTGCAGAAAAAGAAGAGCGTCGGAGAGGTTCTGGCAAAGCTAGAGCCCTCTGATCTTCTGAAGTACGGGTTGATTCCGGAATTCATTGGCCGTCTGCCCGTTGTGGCGACCCTGGAAGATCTTGATGAGGCCGCTTTGGTCAAGATTCTGTCTGAGCCCAAAAACTCATTAATCAAGCAATATAAAAAGCTTTTTGAGATGGAGGGGGTAGAGCTGAACTTTACGCCCGAGGCCTTGCAGGCCGTTGCATCAGAGGCTCTTGGCCGTAAGGCAGGGGCTCGAGGTCTGAGGTCAATCCTTGAGGATTCCATGCTCGATATTATGTATGATATCCCCTCTCAGGATGGGGTTCGTGAGGTCGTTATTAACGAGGATGTGATTCGGACTCATGCTGCGCCGGTTGTAGTTCTGGATTGCGCGGAGTCCGCATAGTTTCTGCCTCTTCGGCTTTTCGAGATTTGTTTTATTCCTGAAGAATCTGACTTTAATTGCTTGACACTGTTTTTGAAGGTCTGATATATATGTCCCCGCTTTGGTGAGGCGCCGTTTGTTTTGAACTTGAATATGGAGGTACAACTGTGACTAAGGCAGAGCTCGTAAATGCAATTGCAGAAAAGGCAGGTCTTGGAAAAGCTGAAGCAGAGAAATCCCTGAAGGCTTTCACTGAGGCCGTCACCGAGGCGTTGCAAGCCAATGAGAAGGTTGCTTTGGTCGGGTTTGGTACCTTCAGTGTTGGTGATCGTGCCGAGCGCACAGGTAAGAATCCTCAGACTGGTGCTGAGATCAAGATTCCTGCAGCCAAGGTGCCCAAGTTTAAAGCTGGCAAGTCCCTTAAAGATTCCATTAACTAGATAGTACTGTTGTAAAGAATTTCTGGGGTTGTAGCTCAGTTGGTTAGAGTGCCGGCCTGTCACGCCGGAGGTCGCGGGTTCGAGCCCCGTCAACCCCGCCAGAATATTCGGGCGATTAGCTCAGCTGGGAGAGCATCGGCCTTACAAGCCGAGGGTCACAGGTTCGATCCCTGTATCGCCCACCAAGATTCAAAAGTTGGGGTTGTAGCTCAGTTGGTTAGAGTGCCGGCCTGTCACGCCGGAGGTCGCGGGTTCGAGCCCCGTCAACCCCGCCAG
>JAAXQG010000141.1 GCA_012974445.1 Desulfuromonadales bacterium | reverse complement strand
CCCTCCCCGCGGGGAGGGGGAAATCATTCCGTCACTGCCTGTCAGCAACCGCCGCCTGCCGGGGTAAACGGTGTGGGGGGACCTGCTGCGGGGGCACCGCCGACAGGGGCCTTGAATGCCGCGTCGGCGCTCTCAATCTGGTTGGCATCGGCGTCGGAGGGGAACAGGCCCATGTCAAGCAGCCCCTGAACCGGCACCAGGGATTCGATCTTCTGCTTATAGGTCTTGCTGTTGCCAAGGTTGTAGTTGACGGTGCTCATATAGTCGGCGCCGTCGGTAGCCCAAGACGAGCCTGCCGGCAGCTGACCGCCCTTGCTGGCATCGGCGGACATTTTGCCCCACTGGCTCCAGGAGCCGTCATAGGCCATGACGTCCACGCCGAGAATGGCGTCGAGGACGAAGAACCCGGTGGAGGCGATGTAACCGGTGCGGCAATAGGAGTAGATGGAATTGGAGTAGTCCCCGACCCTGAAGGCATTGAGGTTTAACGCACCCAGGGCTGCGGCCAGATCAGCCTCAATGGTCGCGGCCGGTTTGAAGAGGCCGGTGGCGTCGTCGGTGAAGTTACCGAAACCGAAGGCCCCTGCGCCGTTGATGACGCCTTCGAAGGCGACATAGTCGGTGATCATGTCTCGCTCGGGGTAGACGCCGGGGGTCGAACCGGCGGCGCTCTTGTCGCCACGAAAATCGATCGCCACTCCGCGGCCATCACGGGCCGCATCCATCAACTCGGCCAGGGAGACACGGGTGTCAGGCTGAAGGTTGGCGATATCCTGGACGCTGAAATCGGAAGTGACCACCGCCGGCGAGGAGGTAGACAGGGCATGGCCAGCAGTAGTCCAAGCGCCATTGTAACCGTCGAGAACCTTCAGGCGCTCTTTCGGGAAACCGTAGTAGCGCAGCAGAAAGTAGGCGCGGCTGGGGAAATAGTTGGCCGTCTTGGATGAGCTGATGACGATGGTGGTGTTGTCATCGATGCCGTGCTTCTGCAGCATGGCGTCCATCTTGGCTCCGCTCAGGACCATATTCACCGCTGGGGCCGGGCCCTCGACGCGGGTCTCGACATGCTCGGCGATGTCCCACAGCTGGGCTCCGGGGATGTGACCGGTGCGCACGAAGTCGAAGTCATCGGTGGCGTCGAGAATCACCACCCGCTCGCCGCCCAGGGGGGCATTGACCAGACTGGAGGGTGCATCGATCAGGGTCTTGAGCTGGGCTGCGCTGATCAGTACCCCGGCGGGGATGCTGGCCTCCTGGGTGGGAAAGGAGAGCGGCGTAGCGCTGCCGACATAGGCGGCATCGGCGGCCTCAACCTGGCTCGGCACCACGTCACTGTCATCGGCGGCCACGTCCCCGGTAAAGGGACCGGACATGGCGGCGATCGCCTCGCTGTCGAGCTTAAGGGTCTCGACGGTCAGATCAACCGACTTGGAAGCCTCGAAGGGGTTGGCAGGCTGGGGAGCGAGTAAGTTTCCGGCGCCATCGACCTCGTCGTAGGCAAAGACATATTCGTAGTTGTAGCGATAGCCCTCATCGGCCGCCAGGTATTTATCGGAAGCCCAGGGCGAGCCGGACGGCAGTTCGCCCTTCATGGCGCCATTATCCGAATACTGGCCAAACTGACTCCAGGAGCCATCATAAAGGCGAGCCGGAGCGCCGAGAATCGCCTCAACGGCGAAGTAGAGGGGGGTAGCAGAATAACCGGAGAGGCAGTAGACGGTGGTGGTCTTGTCCGTGCTCCAGCCCTTGGCGGCAAACAGGGCTTCAAGTTCTGCCTTCGACTTAAAGCTGTAATCACCGACTGCGGCGTCCCTGTAGACATCCTTCCAGGTCAGATACTGAGCGCCCTCGGGATGACCGTCATAGACGGTCAGATCGACCCTGCCGGTGACATAGCCGGGGCTGGAGGCCAGACCGGCGTAGTTGTTAGGGCCCCGGGCATCGAGAATAACATCGCTGGCAGCGTCGAAGCCCGCGACCACGCCGAGCATCTCACCCATGGAGAGGCGCAGGTCGTCGTTGAGGCCGTCGCCGACATCCTTGACGCTATAGGTCGAAACCGCAGGCTCGACCTCAGCACGGGTCATCAGGTCGGGATATGCGGCGGAGAAAGCGGCGTTGCCGCCGTCGAGCATCTTGAGTTTTTCCTGCGGGAAGCCCCAGTAGCGGAACATCCAGTAGGCGCGGGTGGGGAAATAAGCGGCGCCTGCTGTGGTGAAGACGATGGTGGTGTTCTCGTTGATCCCCAGACGCTGAATCACGGCATCCATCTGCGCCCCGGTGGCGACCATGGGGCTCGCCAGGGCCAGCCCTTCGATCCGCGAGGAGGCCAGCTCACCATTGTTGACACGCAAGGCTCCGGCGAGGCGCTCCGGATCGGTGGCAGTGTCCATTGTGAAGGAGCCGTAGTCGAGCACCACCACCTTCTGGTCGAAGACTCCGTCGCCATTGACAAGACCCTGGTCCATCCAGCCTTTGAGGGTTGCCGGCTCGATCAGCACACTGGTTGCAGCCTCTGCAACAGGGGCATTTTCGGTGCCTACCGGCTGATCATAGCCTGAGCCACTGCACCCCCAGGTCATCATCGCCAGGGTCGCCACGCAACACAACTGCTGGCAAGTCTTCAAACTGCTCATTCTGCCCTTTTGTGACATGTTGCCTCCTTTGATTGAAACGATTGAATTCCATCTCTTACCTGTAGCGAATGATCTTTGGCCTGGGCTCCTTTCACTGACACATAAATTCGTGGAAAGCTAAAGATAGAATGGCGTTCTAGAATGATCATTCATTCTAGATGGATGCCCGAAAACGTCCTTGCTCTTCGTCACCTCAAGGTAAAACTCCCCGGTAAGTGGAGAAGTCACAAACCGCCGAAAATGATCATTCGTTCTCAAGGTGTTGCAGAGGTCATCACAAAAGCAGGCGATTGACCTGCGGTGCGAAGGCTGCCCGCTGGATACCCGGAAAGCCAATTCTTAATTTGCGACTTCTGGTAAAATCACTTCAAATCAAAGGATTGTCAATTACTTTATTAGACAATTTTGAATTTCCTTTTAAAATCCGCGATCTAGAGATCTCTAGTATTTTCATCAACTTATGGCAGCCCAAGCATTAGTAATAAGCTCCTCCGAGCTCTCGCTGAGGGGGGAAGCGAGGACACCCTGCAAGCGCAGCTCGGCGGCTCGCAGAATCACTCCCGTATAGGATACGGCGGAAAGAAAATAGTTACCCTGCCTGACTTCACCAAGTTCCATACCCCGGATGATGATCTGCTGGACCATGCGAAAGGGCTCGGTCGAACAGAGCGGTGGCGAGCTCTGGAGAAATTCGCCATGCTGCATGGAAAGCATGTATTCCATCATCTCGGAGTCATTTTCGGTGATATCGAAAACCAGTTCTGCAAACGTCTTCAGCTTGTCGTGAGTGGTCTGCTTCCCAAGCAAGGCCTGAGAATAGAGGCTCTTGAATTCTTCAAGGGCCTGTTCATGGATATAGAGCGCCAGGCTTTCCTTATTGGTGAAATAGTTGTAGATGGCACCTGTGCTGACCCCTGAGGCCTTGACGATCTGAGGGATCGAAACACTGTAGTAGCCCCTCTCAACGAAGAGCTTACGGGCAGCCTGAACCACCTGCCTGATGCGTTTTTCCGGATCAATCTTGCGACCTGACATATTTCATTCTCCAGTAGATGCTTCAACGCCAATAAAAGCGAACATATGCCCGACTATAAGCGGTTGTGAAATGGCCAGCATGGTTGCAGCAGCAGACGGGCGCGAAACAGGGCGGAAATGCAGTCCCCCGCTACGGCGGCACCGATTTGCGGCTCCGGTCGCAGGGGAGGCACCTGCGTGCGCCCCCTTAATCATCAATCACTTCATTATCCCGATGCTGTATCCAGGGTTACGAAAACAGTTAATTGGGACACAGTCAGAATATAAGACTCGTCCCGAATACGGAATTTAACATTTTTCACCAAAAGAATGAACGTTCATTTTTCTGCACCAATTTATTTATCCATCAGACTGGCTACGCCCCCCTCTCTGGCAGAACGGTAAATGTTCAGCACGTTGTCCCGATTCCGATTTTTGACCAATCTCCCTCCCCTTCAAGGGGAGGAGAAGACGACAATACTGGCAGTGAGCATTGACTAAATAGTTACCAGATCGAAGCATCTGTATCTTGGCAAATGCCCTTCTTTCTGGTACGTCTACGCGCTTTCAAATTGACCGTACTGGAGAACTGTCTGACATGAACAATGGATCGATGCGGGCCGACGCCCTGCTGCTGCTTACCGCCGCCATCTGGGGGTTTGCCTTCGTGGCCCAGCGCCTGGGAATGGACCACATGGGGCCCTTCACCTACAACGGGGCCCGC